>NZ_JBHVMH010000002.1:102937-546772 GCF_042797035.1 Cellulosimicrobium sp. NPDC057862 | reverse complement strand
CCCCGACTACCCCCGGCGCCCCGGCTACCTGCCCTGTCCTCGGAGTTGGATGTCCCGTACACTCTCTACCGGAACCACCCCCCCGCTACCGGGGCTCTGCCTCGTGCGGCAGGGCCGAGGGCGGCCGACGCCGGGCGGGCGGTGCGACGTCGGGACATACTCGGGACGTGCCGACCGACGAGACCACCGAGCCCGCCGCCCAGCAACGCCTCGACGAGAAGCCCCTGCGCTCCGCCGTCATCGTCAACCCGAACCGGGTCGACGGCCTCGACGAGCTGCGCGCCACGATCACCGCGCGGCTCGCGGAGGCCGGGTGGCCCGAGCCGGCGTGGCTCGAGACGACCGCCGAGGACCCGGGCACGGGACAGGCACGGCAGGCCGTCGACGACGGCGCGGAGGTCGTGTTCGTCAGCGGCGGCGACGGGACGGTCCGGGCGTGCATCGAGGGGCTCGTGGGCACCGACGCGGCGCTCGCGATCCTGCCGGGCGGCACGGGCAACCTCCTCGCGACGAACCTCGGCATCCCGGCGCGCCCCGAGGACGGGATCCGGCTCGCGCTCGAGCGGGGGCGGCGACAGATCGACGTCGGCGAGGTCGACGGACAGGTCTTCGCCGTGATGGCCGGCATGGGTCTCGACGCCGCGATGATGGAGGACGCGCCGACGGCGCTCAAGGCGAAGGCGGGGGTCCTCGCCTACGTCGTCTCCGCCGTCAAGCACCTCGCGGACGACGAGATGAACCTCGAGGTGACGGTCGACGGTCGGACGCGGCGGCGCCGGGCACGGACGGTGCTCGTCGGGAACGTCGGGCGCCTGCAGGCGGGGACGAACATCCTGCCCGACGCCGAGCCGGACAACGGGCAGCTCGAGGTCGCGATCGTCGCGCCCCGCAACCTCAAGCACTGGGTGCAGCTCCTGTGGGGCGTCGTGCGCGGCAAGAGCCGGGTGCCGAGCCGAGAGGTCGTGCGGGGCCGCGAGATCACGGTCGTCTCGGACCGCCCCCAGCCGCGCCAGCTTGACGGCGACGTCATCGAGCCGTCCGAGCGCCTCGGCGTGACCGTGCGCCCCGAGGCGCTGTGGGTCTGCGTGTACCAGCCCGACGAGTCCGAGGACCTGGCCGAGGGCGCGCCCTCCACGCGCTGACGCGGACGCGCCACGGCCTGTGGACGGAGAGGTGCCGGAGTCCGGCGTTCGGCAGGATGGGCGCATGAGCGCTCCCCAGACCGGCCCCGAGACCTGGTCGTCGCCCGCCCCACCTGCCTACGGCCCGCCTGCGCCGGCGCCCAGCGCACGACGCTCCCCGCTCGCCGTCACGTCGTTCGTCACGGGTGCCGCGACGGTCCTCGTCGGCGCGGCCGTCACGCTGGCCTTCCCGTTCGTCCTGTCGTCGTCCGGGTACTCGCCGACGTCCGTCAGCGTCCTGCAGCTCGTCAACGGCATCCTCACCGGCCTGCTCGGCCTCGCCGCGGTGGTCACGGGCGCGGTCGCGCTCGTGCGGCGGCTGCCGGGCACGGCGTTCGCGGCAGCCGGTACGGCGCTGGGCGCGGCCGCGCTGCTGGGCCTCGTCCTGAGCCTCGTGCAGGGTGCGCTCTACCAGGTGCTCTGACGCGGTGCGCCCGGACTCGCCGCCCGGACCGCCGGCACCGCGCGGCGGGGTCGTCGTGGCCGCCCAGCGCTGGGAGTCGCTGACGTTCCTGCACTGGCCGGTCGACCCGGCCGTCGTGCAGCGGTGGCTGCCGCCGGGTCTGAGGGTCCAGGTGCTCGACGGCGCGACGTGGGTCGGGGTGGTCCCGTTCGTCATGGCGGACGTGCGGGTGCCGCCGCTGCCCCCGCTCGGAGCGTGGTCGACGTTCCCGGAGCTCAACGTCCGTGTGTACGTGCGTGACCGCACCGGCGTCGAGGGCGTCTGGTTCCTCGGACTGTGGGCGACCCGTCGCGCGTTCGTCGCCGCGACGCGCGCCGCCGGCGTCCCGTACCACCCGGCGGTCGCGGCGGTCACGGGCGACGGGTCCGACGCCATGCGCTACCGGTTCCGCGCGCCGGGGCGGCGCGGACCCTTCCCCGTCCCGCACGAGCACCCCGCACTGCGGGCCGGGCACCTGAGCGCGGTGGTCCGCGCGCACGAGGCCGTGGACGCGACGTCGGGGCTCGCCCGCCGGCTTACCGCCCGCTGGAACGGGTACGGGTTCCGCGCCGGCAGGCTCTGGCGGTTCCCGGTCGAGCACGAGCCGTGGGCGCTACGACGGGGGTCGCTCGACATGCTCGAGACCGACCTGCCGCGGCGGCTCGGGCTGCCCGACGGCGGCGCACCGCCCCTGGTGCACGTCGCCGCACCCGTCCACGCGCGGTTCGCGGCGCCGCGCCCCGTGCGCTGAGGTCAGCCGGCCGGGTCGACGACCCCGTGCCGGAACGCCCAGACGACGAGCTGCACGCGGTCGCGCGCCCCGGTCTTGGTCATGGCACGGCTCAGGTGCGACTTCACGGTGCTCGGTTCGAGGAACAGGGCCGTCGCGATCTCCGCGTTGGACGACCCGCGGCACAGCAGGTCGACGATGTCGAGCTCGCGCGGGGTGAGGAGCGCGGCCGCGTCGTCGTCCCGGGAGACGGGCGCGCGGCGGCGCGCGAACTCGCCGATGACCCGGCGCGTGAGGGACTGGTCGACCAGGCCGTCGCCCGCCGCCACGCGGCGCACGGCGTCGACGAGCACGTCCGGCTCGGCGTCCTTGAGCAGGAACCCGCTCGCCCCGGCCTCCAGCGCCCCGAACACGTAGTCGTCGAGGTCGAACGTGCTCACCACGAGCACGGGCACCGGGTCGACGACGTCCGGCCCCGCGAGCGCGCGCGTCGCCGTGATCCCGTCCCCACCGGGCATGCGCACGTCCATGCACACGACGTCGGGCCGTTCGCGCCGCGCGACGCGCACGGCGTCGGCCCCGTTCGAGGCCTCGCCGACGACCTCGATCCCCTCGCTCTCGAGGATGACGGTGAACCCGGCGCGGACGACCGCCTGGTCGTCCACGAGCACGACGCGTGTCACGAGACCTCCTGGTCGGCGGTGCGGGAGTCGCGCGCGGGCGCGCGCGGCACGGTGAGGCGCACGAGCCACGCCCCGTCCGGGGCACGCCGCGCGTCGAGCGAGCCGCCGAGCACGGCCGCCCGCTCGCGCATCCCGACGAGCCCGTGACCGGTCTGCGGGTCGGCGACCGGCACCGTGCCCGCCGCCGGGTTGCGCACGGTGAGGACGAGGTCCGCGGCGGACCACGCGAACCGCACGGCCACGGGCCGTCCCGGCGCGTGCCGGCGGGCGTTGGCGAGCGCCTCCTGGAGCACGCGGTAGACGGCGAGCTGGGTGCTCGGCGTCGGCTCCCACGGGCGGCCGTCGGTCTCGACCGTGACGACCGTGCCGGCGGAGCGCGCCGTGTCGAGGAGGGCGGGGACCTCGGCGAGCGTCGGCTGCGGCGCCTCGCGCTCCGCGCCGTCCTCGTCGTCGCGGCCGCGCAGGATGCCGACCACGAGGCGGAGGTCGTCGAGCGTCTCCCGGCCCTGCGCGCGGATCCACCGCACCGACTCCTTGGCACGCTCCGGGTCGGCGTCGACGAGGCGCTCGGCCGCAGACGCCTGGACCACGATGCCCGAGAGGTGGTGGGCCGCGACGTCGTGCAGCTCGCGCGCCATGCGCGCCCGCTCCTCGAGGACCGCCTGGGCGGCGAGCGCCTCGCGCTCGCGCTCGGCACGGAGCACCCGGTCGCGCAGCTCGGCCACGAGCTCGCGGCGCGTCGCGACGTACGAGCCGACGAGCGCCGCCCCGACGAACGTGAGCAGCGCGGAGAGCAGCGCGCCGCCCACCTGGAGCGCGTGCTGCGCGGGCCCCGTCACGGCGGGGACGGCGAACCCGCCGAGCGCGAACACGAGCACGACCTGCGCGGCGGCCGCGGCCGCAGGCGCGGCCAGGCGCGTGCGACGCGGCGCGTACGCCCCGGCGGAGTAGGCGGCGACGAGGGTCGCCGGGGCCTGGAAGCCGACGTACGGCGGCAGGAGCACCGTGATGGCGACCTGGGCCGCCACGGCGAGCGCGAGGCACGCCAGCGGTGCCCGACGGCGGAACGTCAGGGTCGCCGCCTGGAGCACGACGAGCGCGAGCACGATCGCGCGCGCGCCCGGGGTGACGATCGCGGCCCCCGGCCCGGCACCGAACGTGGCGCCGACGTCCGACGCGAGCACGCGCTCGATGCCGAGGAACAGCACGACGGTCGCGGCGGCGACGACCCCGGCGAGCACGGCGTCGCGGCCCATGTCCGTACGCACCCCGACGCGGTCGAGCGCGCGGCGCAGGGCCTCGGTCACGAACTCCTCCAGCGGGACGACGGATACGGTGCGGCGGGCACGAGCAACGGGTACGGGCGGTCGGGGGGCAGGCGTGCCCACCCTACGGGGGTGCGCCGACGCGACCGCGAGGGAGAGCCGTGGTCCGCCGAGGGAGAGGCGTGGTCCCCGGAACGGGGTGACCACGCCTCTCCCTCGCGGTACCAGGCCTCTCCCTCGGCGGTCGTCAGACCAGGTCGCGGCGCTGCAGGGTCACGGCACCGCTCCCGAGGAGCACAGCGACCCACGCGACGAGCCCCGCGAGCGCGGCGAGCGTCCCCAGCGGCGCGGCACCGCCCAGGAGCGCCGCGCCGGACTGCCCCGTCGAGGCGAGCGCGCCCAGGCCCAGGGGCAGCCACTCCGCCGCGGCGGACTCGCCGCCGGACAGGAGCGTCACGGCCCCCCGGACGATGGGCTCGGCGAGCGCGAGCGCCGCGACGGTCACGACGGCGGCCACCTGGCCGCGCACGAGCGTCCCGATCCCCAGCCCGAACCAGGTGAGGAGGACGAGGACCGCGAGGCCGCGGGCCCACACGCCGAGAACCTCGCCGGGCCCGAGCGCGAGCGTCGCGCCCGGGGTCGTGACGATCGCGACGGTGAGGCCCAGGGCGCCCACGACGGCGAGCACGACGCCCACCGCGAGGGCGACGGTCGCGGTCGCGCCGGCCTTCGCGGCGAGGATGCGCAGCCGCGACGGCTGGACGAGCGCCGTCGGCACGATCCCGCCCGTGCGGAAGTCCGTCGTCACGGCGAGCACGCCGAGCAGGAGCATGCACATCGTCGCGACGCCGACCGACCCCGAGCCGTTCAGCCCGTTGCCGAGCAGGTCGAGCATGCCGCGCTGGAACGACGGCTGGGCGGCGTCGGCGAGCGCGCCGAGGTCGGGTGCCAGGTCCTCGAGCATCTCGGGCGACGCCTGGAACCCGACGGTCGCGCCGCCACCGAGCGCCTCGGTGCCCCGCAGGATCGTGGGCAGCAGGAGGGTGAAGGCCTGGACGACGAGCATCCCGGCGACGGCGACGGCCGCGACGACCCACGTCGCGCGGGTCGTGCGGAGCTTGAGCATCTCGGCGCGGTACATCAGCGCACCCCTTCGGTCGTTGCGGTCAGGTCGAGGTAGAAGTCCTCCAGGGACTCCCCGCGGAGCAGGTCGTCGAGCGGACCGTCGGCGACGACACGGCCCTGCCCGACGACGACCAGGTCGTCCGCGACCTGCCGCACCTCGGACAGCACGTGGCTCGCGAGGAGCACGGTGCCGCCGTCGTCGGCGAACGCGCGCACGAGGTCGCGCAGCCAGCGCATGCCGGCCGGGTCGAGCCCGTTGGCGGGCTCGTCGAGCACGAGCACCTCGGGGTCGCCGAGCAGCGCGGCGGCGATGCCGATGCGCTGCCGCATCCCGAGCGAGTACGTCCGCACGCGCCGGTCGGCGGCGGGCGTCATGCCGACGAGCGCGAGCACGTCGTCGACGCGCCCCGGCGGGATCCGGCCTGCGGCGGCGAGCACGCGCAGGTGGTCACGGCCCGTGCGCCCGGGGTGGAGGCCGCCGGCGTCGAGCAGGGCGCCGACGGTGCGGGCGGGGTGCGCCAGGTCCGCGAACGCGCGTCCGTCGAACGTCGCGCTCCCCGCGGTCGCCGCGGCCAGCCCCAGCAGGACGTGCAGCGTCGTCGACTTCCCCGCGCCGTTCGGCCCGAGCAGCCCGACGACGCGGCCCGGCGCGGCCGTGAACGTCACGTCGTGCACGGCGTCGAACGCCCCGTAGGTCTTGCGCAGCCCGGAGACGTGGATGGTGGTCATGCCGGTCCCTTCCTCGATGCGTCCCGCACGGGCCTCCCGCGCGGTGCCCCACCAGGCTGTCGCGCGGGCGGTCCCCGGGTCTTGCGGCGCAGGGGGGAACCTGTGTTGCGACCTTCGTCGCAACCCGGTCGGTCGGGGCGTGGACCCGCGCCGTCGGGCGCCGCGTCGTCGCAGGTGAGGGCGCCGGGCGTGACATCGGGCCGGACCATGGGGCAGGGTGGACGTCCACCCGACCGTTCTGGCGGGCAGCGCCACGCGTCGTCCGCCGGTCCTCGACCGCCCTGGAAGGAGGCGACGTGCGCCGACGTCATGGCTCGACCGGTTCCCCGGAGGACGGCCGCGTCGCCCCGACGACGCCCGTCGAGCGCCGCGCGGCCACGCCGTGGGTCACGGTCGCCGCGGGCGCCGGCGCGGTGACCCTTGTCGTGGCGGTGGCCGGGATGGTGGGCGCCGCGACAGGAGGTGGCGAGGCCCTCGTCGTCGGCGCCTCGGCCGACGGCGGGACCACGGTCGAGGACGGCGTCCCGGCCGTCACGCCGCGCCCCGACGTCCCCCGCCCCGAGGTGACGCGCATCCCGCCGCCCGCCGCGGACCCGGCGGACGGCGCCGGCCCCGCGACGACGCAGGCGCCCCGGCCGTCGGCCGGCGGGACGGACACGCCGCTCGCGTCGGCCGACCCCGCGCCGACCACCGAGCCCTCCGCCGCCGCGCCGAGCGGCACCGCGCCGGAGCCCGCGCCGACGACCCCGGCACCCACGACCGAGCCCGACGCGGCGTCCGTCTCCTGGGTCCAGGAACGCCTCCGCGTGCACGGCGCGGACGTCGCGGTCACCGGCACGCTGGACGAGGCGACCCGGGCGGCGCTGCGCGCCTTCCAGGAGGCGAACGGCCTTCCCGGCGACGGCGCCGTGACCGCCGCGACGGCCGAGGCGCTCGCGGCTGCCCCGGAGGGTGGCGGCGAGGAGTCCACGGACCCGGGCGGGACGACTCCGACCGAGCCCGCGCCGCCGTCGCCCACGGACCGGCCGTCGGGCGCCGTGCCGGGGCCGACCCCGAGCACCGGGGACCAGGCCGAGGCCACGCTCGCGCCGGCGTCCTGAGCGCTGCGGGCCGGGCCGGGCGGGTGAAAGCCGGCGGACGGGCACCGTGGACCTGCCGCGGTCGGTAGGGTTTTCCCTCTCGGACGACGGACGGAGCAGGACCCATGACGAGCGCGGCCCTCGGAGCCGGCCACGACCGCGGCGCTCCCCGTCGTCCCGCGAGCCCCGACCCCGGGCGCGGGTACGCGAAGGGCCGCGCCAAGCGCGAGGAGATCCTCCAGGCCGCCGTCGTGCTCTTCGGTGAGGTCGGCTTCCACGCCGCCTCGCTGCGCGAGCTGGCGTCGCGAGTGGGCATGTCCCACCCCGGCCTCCTCCACCACTTCCCGACGAAGGTCGCGCTCCTCGAGGCGGTGCTCGACTACCGCGACACCGTCGACGTGGCGGACCTGGACGAGGACCTCGCGCGCGGGACCGACTACTTCGACGCCCTCGTGCGCCTGGTCGAGCGCAACGCCCTCCGGCGGCACATCGTCGAGCTGTTCACGGCGCTCGCGGCGGAGGCGACGTCCCCGGACCACCCGGCGCACGAGTACTTCGTCCGGCGGTACGAGTGGGCGGTCGCTCGGGCGGTCGAGCAGCTCTCCCGCCGGGCGCGCGCGGGCGGCCTGCGGGCCGGGGTGGACCCGCACGCGGCGGCGCGACAGATCGTCGCGCTCATGGACGGGCTCCAGGTCCAGTGGCTGCTGTCGCTCGAGCGGCCGCGCCCCGAGCGCGTCGACATGGCGGCCGACCTGCGTGCCTATCTCGACCTCATCCTCGCCGAGGAGGTCCCCGCGCGCTGAGCGCGAGGACCTCCCGCCGTCCTCAGCCGAGCAGGTCGCCGGGGAGCGGGTCGGCCCCGGCGGCCAGGCACAGCCCCGTGCGGTCGCCGTCACGCCACGACGCCTCCGTCGGCGACCACACGACGAGTTCGACGCCCTCGGGCGCGTCGGCGCCCAGCACGTCGGGCGTGCACACGCGCGCGACGCGGCGGTCGACGGCCTGCTGACCGGGCCACACCTCGTCCGCGCCCAGGTCGGTCCTGGCGACGACCTGCGCCCGGTGCTCGTCGGCGCAGGGCACGGCCCGCACCTGCGACACCTCGCCGTCCGGCGGCAGCTCGTCGAGGCAGGTCCCCAGCACGAGCTGGACCGCGTTGACCGTCTGCGGGGCGTCGACGTCGCCCGCGAGCGGCGTGCGCGCCTGCTCGCCCTGCCACCAGACGAGCGCGCCCGCGGTCCACGCGACCGTGACGACGGCGCCCACCACCATGCCGGCGACCGCGAGCCCTCGACCGCGCGCGCCCCGGGACCGCACGCGGGAGAGCCCCGCGGCACCGAGCCCGATCCCGACGGGCCCGAGCACCACGCCCGCGGGCACGCTCGCCACGGCGAGCGGCTCGACGCGCGGCGGCGCGGGCTGCCACCCGGGCGCGTAGTACGTCTCCGGGGCGAAGCCTGGTCCGAGCGCGGCGGCCGGAGGCGGCACGGGGGCGCCCGGCGGCCCTGAGGCGCCCGAGGGCACCGGGGCGCTCGGCGGGGCCGGGGTCGCCGCCGGCGGGGGCGGGACGGGGGTCGGCGGCCGGGGCGGTCCGGCCGGGCCGCCGGGCGCTGCGAAGAGGTCGTCGTCGGCCACGGCTACGAGTCGCTCAGGGTCGCGGCGAGCACGATGAGCATCGCGAACACCGTGCAGACGGCGCCCACGACGATGCCGGTGACGGCGAACCCGCGCCCGCGCGTCCCGTCCCGCATCACCTGGTTGAGCGCGACGATCCCGAGGACGAGGCCGACGATCCCGGGGAAGCCCGCGCAGACCACGAGGCTGGCGATCGAGACGATCATCGACGCGAGCGCCAGCCCGTTCGTCCGCGGCGGCGCCGTGTACACGGACCCGTACGGGGGCGGGTAGGCGCCGTAGCCGGGAGACCCGGGGTAGGCGGACGGGTCCGACGGCGGGTACCCGGCGCCCGGCGCGGAGCCGTAGGCAGGTGCGGTGCCCGGGCCGTAGGGCGATGCCTGCCCGACCGGAGCGGCGGGCGCGCCGTAGGGGGCTCCCGTCCCGGGTGCCGACGTGCCCGGGTACCCGCCACCCGCCCCGGACGGAGCGACGAAGCCGCCCTGCTCCGGCGCCGGGGCGTCGGTCGGCGGGTTGTACGGGGTGAGCGGCGGCTGGTGCGGGCGCGGGGCGGCGTACGGGTCGACGGGGTCGTCGGACGACCCGTACGGCGGGACGGGGGGCGTGGTCATGGACACACCGTAGCGACGGAGGCGGCACGTCGTCCGCCGTATGAACAGCCCCTTGTAAGCGATCGCAAATGTTGCTACATCTTGCAGCAACGGTACAGCCAGGGTGCGTCCTCCACGACGGCGGCACGCGGTCCGGCGGCCGACGTCCCGGCACCGACGCCGGGAGACGACACGGAGGATCACCGATGCGAACAACGAGGCTCGCAAGGTCGCGGGCACGCCTGGCGGGGGCACTGGCCCTCGCCGTCGCCCTGCCGGGGGCGGCCGGCCTGAGCGCCGTCGCGGCACCGAGTGCGACGACGGCCACGACGGCCACGACGGCCACGACGGCCACGACGGCCACGACGACGGTCTACTACCCTGACCGCCCGGGCTGGGCGGTGACCAACGTCCACTACGGCGTCGACGGCGCCGCGTGGACGGCGGTCCCCGGCGTCCCGATGACGGACGCCTGCGCGGGCTGGCTCACGGCCGAGATCGACCTCGGCGCGGCGTCGGGGGTGCAGCTCACCTTCAACGACGGCGCCGGGACCTGGGACAACAACCGGGGCGCCAACTACCGCGCGGGCGCGGGGACGGTCGTCGTGCGGGACGGCGCGCTCACCACGGGCACGTCGCCGTGCGGCGCCGATCCCACGGACCCCACCGACCCGACGGACCCCGCGGACCCGACCGCGACGATCTACTACGCGACGTCGTGGGCCGCGCCGAAGATCCACTACCAGGTGGGCTCGGGCGCGTGGACGAGCGTCCCGGGCACGGCGATGACCGCCGCGTGCGCCGGCTGGTTCGCGCACACGATCGACCTGGGCGACGCGAGCGGCGGCCAGGTCGTCTTCAACGACGGCTCCGGGCGGTGGGACAACAACGGCGGAGCCAACTACCGCTACGCCGCGGGACCGCAGACGGTCGCGGGCGGCGTCGTGGCGCCCGTCGCGCAGAGCCCGTGCGGTCCCGACGTCCCCGAGGAGCCGGACACCCAGGCGCCGAGCGTCCCCGGGGGTCTCGTCGCGACGGCCGACGGCGTCCGGGTCACGGTCTCGTGGGACGCCGCGACGGACGACACGGGCGTCACCGGGTACACCCTGACCCGCGCCGGGGGAGCGGGCACCGTGACGCGGGACGTCACGACCGCGTCGGCGACGGACGTCGGGCTGCTCGAGCGGACCGCGTACACGTACACCGTGACGGCCGTCGACGCCGCCGGGAACCGCTCGGCGGCGAGCGCCCCCGCCGCGGTCACGACCGGGACGAAGCCCGTCGTCGACCCGGGCAGGACGGGCGAGCCGCTCGGCGGGGACCCGCGCGAGGACGCGATCTACTTCGTCATGACCGCACGCTTCAACGACGGCGTGAGCGAGAACAACCGCGGCGGGTCGCAGCACGTGAAGTCGGGCAACGCGGCGCACGACGACCCGATGTTCCGCGGCGACTTCCAGGGGCTCGTCGACAAGCTGGACTACGTCAAGGGCCTCGGCTTCTCGGCGATCTGGATCACGCCCGTCGTGCTCAACCGGTCCGACTACGACTTCCACGGCTACCACGGCTGGGACTTCTTCCGGGTGGACCCGCGGCTCGAGACGCCGGGCGCCTCCTACCAGGACCTCATCGACGCGGCGCACGCGAAGGGCATCAAGATCTACCAGGACGTCGTGTACAACCACTCGTCGCGCTGGGGCGCCAAGGGCCTGTTCGTGCCGACCGTGTGGGGCGCGCGCGACGGCCAGTGGGACTGGATGTACTCGGCGAAGGAGGAGGGCCGCGAGTACGACCCCCTGGAGGAGAACGACGGGAACGACCCCACCCTCACCGCCGCGCAGAACGCGCTCGCGAAGGGCCGCACGTACAACGGCGACCTGTGGTCGACGACGGCCCCGGCGGGGAGCACGTGCTCCGGGTTCGGCACGCCCACGCAGCACAAGAGCCCGGAGGGCTTCCAGATCTACAACTGCCAGTGGCCGTCGCCGACGTCGGGGATGTTCCCGAAGAGCACGTACCACCAGTGCTGGATCGGCAACTGGGAGGGCAAGGACGCGCAGGACTGTTGGCTGCACGACGACCTCGCCGACTTCAACACCGAGAACGCCGAGGTGCAGCAGTACCTGATCGACGCCTACAACCGGTACATCGACATGGGCGTCGACGGCTTCCGCGTCGACACCGCCGTGCACGTGCCGCGCGTCCTGTGGAACCGGCACTTCCTGCCGGCGATCCAGGAGCACGCCGTCGCGACGCACGGCGAGAAGGGCAAGGACTTCTACGTCTTCGGCGAGGTCGCGGCGTTCGTCAACGACAAGTGGAACCGCGGCTCGGTGAACCACTCCGCGCAGTTCTACACGTGGAAGGAGCGCAAGGAGTACTCCCTGGACGACGTCGTGGCCGCCGCCGAGCAGTTCCAGTACGAGAACCTCCTGGGTACGGGCAACCAGCCGACGTCGGACAACGCGTTCCTCGGCGGCGCCGACGGCAACACGTACCACGCGCCCGACCACTCGAAGTTCTCGGGCATGAACGTGATCGACATGCGCATGCACATGAACTTCGGGGACGCGGGCAACGCGTACCACAACGGCAAGGACTCGGACGACTCGTACAACGACGCGACGTACAACGTCGTGTACGTCGACTCGCACGACTACGGGCCCAACAAGTCGACCGTGCGCTACGCCGGCGGCACCGACGCGTGGGCGGAGAACATGAGCCTCATGTGGACGTTCCGGGGCATCCCGACGCTCTACTACGGCTCGGAGATCGAGTTCCAGGCGGGCAAGCCGATCGACTGCGGGCCGACGTGCCCCCTCGCGACCACCGGTCGCGCGTACTACGGCGACCACCTCGCGGGCGACGTCGTGGCGAGCGACTTCGGCGTCGTGGAGTCCGCGTCGGGCGCGGTCGCGCAGACGCTCCAGAAGCCGCTCGTCCAGCACGTGCAGCGGCTCAACCAGATCCGTCGCTCCGTGCCGGCGCTCCAGAAGGGGCAGTACTCGACGGTCGGCGTGCAAGGGAACATGGCGTACAAGCGCCGGTTCACCGAGGGCGCCGTGGACAGCTTCGTGCTCGTCACGGTGACGGACGCCGCGACCTTCTCCCGCGTCCCGAACGGCACCTACGTGGACGCCGTGACGGGCGACCGGAAGGTCGTGACGACCGGGACCCTGACGGTCCCCGCACCGGGCAAGGGCAACCTGCGCGCGTACGTCCTCGACCTCCCGGGCAACCCCGCGCCGGGCAAGGTCGGGCAGGCGGGCCCGTACCTGAGGTAGCGCGGAGCGCCTCGACCGTCCCGCCCGCGAGCCGCGGGCGGGACGGTCGCTCAGTCCCCGAGGTCGACGACGACCGGCACGTGGTCCGACGCGCCCTTGCCCCTGCGCTCGTCGCGGTCGATCGACACGCCCGTCACGCGAGCACGGGCGGCGGGGGAGAGGTAGGCGAAGTCGATCCGCATGCCCTCGTTCCGCGGGAAGCGCAGCCGCTGGTAGTCCCAGTACGTGTACGTGTGCTCGGCGGGGATCGCCTCGCGCGTGACCTCGGTGTACCCGGCGGCGCCGAACGCGGCGAACGCGTCGCGCTCCGCGGGCGTCACGTGCGTCTTCCCGGCGAAGTACGCGACGTCCCACACGTCGGTGTCCAGCGGGGCGACGTTCCAGTCACCGACCAGGGCGACCTGCGCCGCGGGGTCGTCCGCGAGCCAGCCCTCGGCCCGGCCGCGCAGCTCGTCGAGCCAGCGCAGCTTGTACGCGTAGTGCGGGTCGCCGACCTCGCGGCCGTGCGGGACGTACAGGCTCCACACGCGCACGCCGCCGCACGTCGCGCCCAGCGCGCGCGCCTCGACCTTCTCGCCGAAGGCGGGCTGTCCCGGGAAGGAGGTCTCGACGTCGTCCAGGCCGACGCGCGAGACGACCGCGACGCCGTTCCACTGGTTCACGCCCACGTGCGCGACCTCGTACCCCGCCGCCTCGAACGGCGCGACGGGGAACTGGACGTCGGCGCACTTGGTCTCCTGGAGCGCGAGGACGTCGGTCCCCGTCCGCTCGAGGAACGCGACCGCCCGGTCGACGCGGGCACGGATGGAGTTGATGTTCCAGGTCGCGAGGCGCACGGGCTCCACCGTACCGACGTCCTCGCCGTGTGGCGGCCGGGTTCGGACGGCGCCGCCCGTAGGCTGTGGCCATGGCGACAGCACTCATCACCGGCGCGAGCGCCGGCCTGGGCCTGGAGTTCGCGTGGCAGCTCGCCACGGCGCGGCACGACCTCGTGCTCGTCGCGCGCGACGAGGCGCGCCTCGAGGACGTCGCGGGCCAGATCCGGGCCGCCGCGGGCGTGCGGGTCCAGGTCCTGCCGGCGGACCTGTCCGTGCCCGACGACGTCGCACGCGTGGCCGAGCGCCTCGCCTCGACCGGCGGCCCCGACGAGCGCCCGGTCGGGCTGCTCGTCAACAACGCCGGGTTCGCGACCCAGCAGCACTTCGTGGACGGCGACCTCGACGTCGAGCTCCGGGCCCTCGACGTCATGGTGCGGGCCGTCCTGGTCCTGTCCCACGCCGCCGCCGGGCAGATGACGGAGCGCGGACGCGGCGCGATCCTCAACGTCGCGTCGGTCGCGGCGCTCACCGCGGGCGGCACGTACGCGGCGGCGAAGGCCTGGGTGCGCTCGTTCACGGAAGGGCTCGCCGTCGAGCTGCACGGCACCGGGGTCACCGCGACCGTCCTGTGCCCCGGCTTTACGCACACCGAGTTCCACGACCGCGCGGGCATCGACAAGTCCGTCCTGCCGGACCTCGCGTGGCTCGACGCCGACCGCGTGGTCTCCGCTGCGCTCGCGGACGTGCGGCGCGGCGTCGTCATCTCGACCCCGTCGGTGCGCTACCGCGTCGCGTCGGCCGCCCTGCGGGCGATGCCGCGCGCGGCCGTCCGGGCGATCGGCAAGTATCGCTAGGCGGCGCGCGCCCGCCCGTCAGGAGGCGCTCGACCCCGGTCCCGGGGTGAGCTGCTCGATCAGCGCGGCGTAGCTCAGCTCCGCCTGCCCGGCGGCGATCGCGCGGGCCACCACGGACCCGAACAGCCGCGGGAGCTCGGCGTCGACGCCCAGCTTCTCGCTCACCCTGACCAGGTGGGCGATCCCGCCCGCATGGGTGGCGAGCGTCGCGTCGTCGGGCGTGAAGGAGCCGCGGTCGACCTGGTCGGCATACCCGGGCAGCCACCCGACCGTCTCCTGCGCGACCTGCGCCGCGAACGGCGTGAAGGCGGACGCCTCGACACCGGCCGTGCTCAGCAGCGCCACCCCCTGGAGCCAGGCGTTCAGGACGCCCCACATCACGCTGAGGCCGGCGACGTCGTACAGCGCCGACAGGCCGTGGTCGTCACCGAGGAAGGTCGCGTCTCCCAGCGCGCCGAGGAGAGGCTGGTGGGTCTCGAAGGCCGTCCCCGAGCCGCTCACCAGGATGATCGCGTCGGCGGTGCCGATGGTCGACGGCACCGCCATGATCGCGCCGTCCAGAGAGCGGGCGCCCGCCTGGTCGGTCCAGCGCGCCAGATCGCGGGCCTGCTCGGGATCGCCCGAGGTCAGGTTGACGAGGACGCGGCCGTCGAGCTCCCCGGAGACCGACGCGAACGCTTGCTGGAGCGACTCGTGGTCCGAGAGGCAGACGATGCTCACCGGGCTCGCGAGGACCGCGCTCTCGACCGAGCCGGCGAGCCGCGCGCCTCGGGAGACGAGTCCCTCCGCCTTCGCGGACGTGCGGTTCCACACCGTCACCTGGTGCCCCGCCGTCAGTACCGCGTCTGCCAGAGCCCTGCCCATCAGTCCCAGGCCGATGATCGTCACGTCGGTGCTCGTCGTCTCGGTGCTCGTCTCGGTGCTGGCTTGGGTGCTCGTGTGGTGTGCCATGGCAGCATGGTCGACGTTCAGACCGGTCTGAAGGTCAAGGGGGCGTCGTGCACATCGGAGAGCTGAGCCGTCGGAGCGGGGTCAAGGCCCACCAGCTCCGGTACTACGAGGCCCAGGGACTGTTGGAACCGGGTCGCACCGCGGGCGGGTACTGCCGGTACGACGAGGCCGACCTGGTCACGGTGCGGCAGATCCGGCACCTGCTCGACGCCGGGTTGTCCACCGAGGACATCGGCTTCCTGCTGCCGTGCGCCACCGGGGAGGCCCCGGAGCTCGTGGGATGCCCGGAGCTGCTGACCGCCCTGCGGGCGCGGCTGGGTCGCGTGGACGACCAGATCGACACGCTGACCCGCTCCCGCACGGCCCTGGTCCGGTACATCGACGGCGCCGAGCGGGCGGGCGCCGCGTCCTACGGGCCCGTCGGCGCGAGCCCGGTGGAGCAGGTCCACGCGTGAGGAGCCGGGCGTGCCCGGGCAGTCCTGACGGTCCGCGGCCCCGCCGACTACCCTGGCGACCGTGACTACTGACTCCGCCTCGACGCTCGCCTCGACGCCCCGCGAGCAGCTGCTCGCCCTCATCCGTGAGCTCGCCGTCGTGCACGGCCGGGTGACGCTCTCCTCCGGCAAGGAGGCGGACTACTACGTCGACCTGCGGCGCGTGACGCTGCACCACCGGGCCGCGCCCCTCATCGGGCACCAGCTCCTCGACCTCCTCGAGGAGCGCGGGCTCGGGACGGCAGAGGTCGACGCCGTCGGCGGGCTGACCCTCGGGGCGGACCCCATCGCGACCGCGCTCCTGCACGCGGCGGCCTCGCGGGGGCAGGACCTCGATGCGTTCGTCGTGCGCAAGGCCGCCAAGGCGCACGGCATGCAGCGGCAGATCGAGGGGCCCGACGTCGCCGGCCGCAAGGTCGTCGTCGTCGAGGACACCACCACGACCGGCGGGTCGCCGATCACGGCGATCGAGGCCGTGCGCGCCGCCGGTGGCGAGGTCGTCGGGGTGGCGACGATCGTCGACCGCACGACCGGCGCGGGCGAGAAGATCGAGGCGCTCGGCGTGCCGTACCACTTCCTGTTCAGCCTGGAGGACCTCGGCCTCGCCTGATCCCGGGCTGATCCCGGGGCTGATCCCGGGGCTGATCCCGGGGCTGATCCCGACCTGAAGCCGGCGCACCGCCGCCGCCCTCCCGACGACGCCCCGCGGCCCGTGCCGCGGGGCGTCGTCGTGCGACGAGGCACGCGTCACACCCGGATAGGCCAGGCTTACCTTGCTTTGGTGAGGCGAGCCTTATACAGTCCGATGCCGACGGGGCGTCAGATCACACCCGTCCAGCCCCCGCCGTCCCGCCCCCGCCGGGACCAGCACGGACCAGCACGGGAGACCTTGTGCGCACTTCACCGTCGAGACGCGTCCGCCGCGGCCTCGCCTCCTTCCTCGCCACGGCGCTCGCCGCCGGCCTGACCGTCGCAGGCGCCGGCGCTCCCGCGCAGGCGGCCCCGGCCGACGTGACGGGCGGCTCGGCCACCTGGAACTTCGTCGACTCCTGGACGTCGTACGTCACCGGCCCGATCGCGCAGGGCACGGTCACGCCGCCCCTCCAGGGCGGACAGTCCTCCTACGGCCCGGCGTCCGGGACCTATGACGACGCGTCGGGTACCGGCTCGGTGCGGCTCGGCGGCTCGACCCGCTACGAGGGCCACCACGGGGCTCTCGACGTGACCGTCTCCGACGTGCGTCTCGACCTCACCGGCCCGACGACCGGCGTCCTCTACGCCGACTTCGCGGGCACGGTGAACGCCGGGGCCGGGAACGACGCCAAGGTCGCGGACGTCACCGTCTCGCCGACGCGCGACGGCGACCACGTGACGTTCGTGGCGAACGGCACCGTCACCGCGTCGCTCGCCGGAGTCTCGTCCTACTTCTCGTCGTACGCGGGCAAGCCGATCGCGACGCTCACCGCGCGCGTCGTGTCCCCCGAGCCGGTCGCGCCGGCCGTGGCCACGAGCACGACGCTCGCCGTGACGCCCGCGGGCACGTCGGTCGCGGGCACGACCGTGACGCTCGCCGCGACCGTCGCGCCCGCCGCAGCGGGCACGGTCGAGTTCCGCGACGGCGCGACCGCGCTGGGCACCGCCGCGGTGTCCGACGGCGTCGCGCGGCTGGAGACCTCTGCCCTCGCCCCGGGCACGCACGACCTCGGCGCGGTCTTCGAGCCTGCGGACCCGGCGGCCTTCGTCGCCTCGACGGCGACCGGTGTCGCGCACACGGTGACCGCCGTCGAGCCGGAGCCCGAGCCGGAGCCCGAGCCCGCGGTGGACCCGGCGGTGACGGTGTCGCCCTCGGGTCCGGTGGACCCGGCGGTGGAGAACACGTTCACCGTCTCGGGGACCGGGTTCGTGGGCGACGGGGCGCGGTTCGGCGCGTACGTGCTGATCGGTGAGAAGTCGATCTGGGACGGTTCCGGTCCGCTGGTCGCGTCGGGATGGCTCCAGCTCGGCTGGGTCATGCCGCAGCAGGTGCGCGACGGAGCGTTCAAGACGACCCTCACCGTCCCGGCGGGGAAGCTCGACCCGGCCAAGGAGTACGTCGTCGCGACGTCGGCCGCGCACGGCCTGTCCGCGACCGACCGCAGCCTCGACACGTTCACCCCGGTCGCGGTGCTGGGCGGCACGACCCCGGAGCCCGTCTGGGAGCCGTCGGTCGAGCTCTTCGCCGCCGACGGCACCACGCCCCTCGGCGACTCCCCGGTCCGCCCGGAGGACACGATCGTCGTCAAGGGCTCGGGCTTCGACCCGGAGGCGAACGTGGCTCCGGCCGGCAACCGGCCGCCGATCTCCGCGGGCATCCCGGCGGGCACCTACGTGGTGTTCGGCAAGTTCGCGCCGCAGTGGCGGCCGTCGCAGGGCGTGGCGTCGTCCGCCCGCAAGGCCGGGTCGCAGCAGTGGGCGCTCGCGTCCGCGGCGCTCGACCAGGTCGACCCGCGCTACCAGGCGGCGATCCGCGGCCAGTGGACGGAGCTGTCCGAGGACGGCACGTTCACCGCCGAGCTCGTCGCGAGCGAGCTCGAGCTCGAGGGCGGCCGGTACGGCGTCTACACGTACGCCGCCGGGGGCACCGTCAACGCCGCCCAGGAGCTCTACGCGCCGGTCGCGTTCACGACCGAGCCCGCCGCCCCCGTCTGGGAGCCGGAGATCGCGGTCTTCGGCGCGGACGGCGTGACGCCGCTCGGCGACACCGAGGTAGCCGTGGGCGACACGGTCGTCGTCAAGGGCTCGGGCTTCGACCCCGCGGCGAACGTCGGCGGCCGCGGCGTCCCGATCCCGGCGACCCTGCCCCAGGGCACGTACGTCGTGTTCGGCAGCTTCGCCGAGCAGTGGCGCCCGTCCGAGGGCGCTGCGTCGTCGACCCGCAAGGTCGGGTCCCAGGTGTGGGCCCTTGCTGAGACGGTGCTCGACCAGGTCCCCGCGCAGTACCAGTCCGTGATCCGCGCGCAGTGGACGGACATCGCCGAGGACGGCACGTTCGAGGCGCGGCTCGTGGTGAAGAACCCGGGGCTGCTCGACGGCGGCCGCCACGGCATCTACACGTACGGCGCCGGCGGTGTGAGCAACGCGGACCAGGAGCTCTTCGCTCCGGTGGCGTTCGACGCCCCCGGGTCGCTCACGGTGACGCCCGCCGCGACGACGGTCGAGGCCGGCGGCACCGTACGGCTCGCCGTGAGCGGCCTCGTCGCGGGCGACCAGGTCAAGGGCGTGACGTTCGGCGGCAAGGCCGCGACGTACGCGCGAGACGGCGCGACGATCGTGCTCACCGTCCCGGCGGACACCGCAGCGGGCCCCGTCCCCGTCGTCGTGACGTCCGACCTCGGGGTGACCGGCAGCGCGACGCTCACCGTCACGGTCCCCGCCCCCGACCCCACGCCGGTGGTGACGGTGTCGCCCTCGGGCGCGGTGGACCCGGCGGTGGAGAACACGTTCACGGTCTCGGGGACCGGCTTCGTCGGCGACGGCGCGCGGTTCGGCGCGTACGTGCTGGTCGGCGAGAAGTCGATCTGGGACGGCTCGGGCCCGCTCGTCGCGACGGGCTGGCTCCAGCTCGCCTGGGTCATGCCGCAGCAGGTGGTCGACGGCGCGTTCACCACGACGCTGACCGTCCCGGCAGGCTCGTTCGACCCGTCGAAGGAGTACGTCGTCGCGACCTCGGCCGCGCACGGCCTCTCCGCGACCGACCGCAGCCTCGACACGTTCACCCCGGTCGCGGTGCGCCAGCCCGCGCCGGAGGCGCAGCCGACCACCACGACCCTCGCCTCCTCGGCGACTTCGGCCGTCGAGGGCACGGCGGTGACGCTGACGGCGACGGTCGCCCCGAAGGCGGCCGGCACGGTCCGGTTCACCGTCGGCGACACGACCCTCGGCACGGCGACCGTCACCGACGGCGCCGCGACGCACCGGGCGACCGGCCTCGCCGTGGGGAAGCACGCCGTCACGGCGACGTTCGTGCCCGCGGACCCCGCCGCGTTCGTCGGCTCGGTCTCGGCTCCGGTCACGGTCGCGGTCACGGCGAAGCCGACCGCTCCGACGACGGCAGGCGCCCTGACCTGGGGCGTCAAGGAGTCGTTCCGCAGCTACATCGTCGGCCCGGTCGCGGGCGGCGGCGCGACCGCGACGAGCGGTGCGAGCGTCGTCGACGGCCTCTTCCGCTTCGGCCAGGCCGACGGCGGCACGTGGACCTCGGCGTCGGGCCGTGGCACGGCGAAGTACACCGGCACGGTCCGCTTCACCGGCCACTCCGGCGCACTGGACCTCGCGCTGACGAACCCGGTCGTCGACGTCACGGGCCCCGGCACGGGTCGCCTGCTCGTGGACGCACGCTCGACGGGGCTCGACGGCTCGACGTTCGACCGCACGGGCGTCGTCTTCGCCACGCTCGCGCTCGGCGCGCCGACGACGAGCGCGGACGGGGCCGTGACCTACTCGAAGGCCGCGGCGACGCTCACGGCTGACGGCTCGCTCGCGTTCTCGGGCTTCTACCCCGCCGGGACCGCGCTCGACCCGCTGACGTTCACGATCGGGGCGAAGGCGACGACGCCCGGTGACGGCGGCACGATCGGCACCCCGGGCGACGGTTCGACGGGCGGCTCGGTGGACCCGGCGAAGGCGACGCTCTCGGCGTCGCAGGCCCGCCCGGGTGACGAGGTCACGATCAGCGGCGTCGGGTTCGGCGCCGACGAGGCGGGGATCCGCACGGAGATCCGCTCGACGCCGCGCACGCTCGCGACGGGCGTCACCGCGAACGCGGGCGGCGCCGCGACCTCGACGGTGACGATCCCGAGCGACGTCGCCCCGGGCGAGCACACGCTCCTGCTGATCGGCGCGGACCACACGGCGTCCGCCCCCATCACCATCGTCGGCACCGGGACCACCGGCACCGGCACGGGCAGCGCGGCGGAGCAGTGCTTCGCCCAGGGCGTCAACGGAGCGACCCTCTCGTGGGGCGTGAGCGACCGGTTCCGCGCGTACGTCACCGGCCCGATCGCGAAGGGCTCCGTCTCGACGGACGGCGTCGGCGACACCGGCTCGGCGTTCACGTGGAGCGGCGGCAAGGGCTCGTTCAACACGGACCTCGGCAAGGGCCGCGCCAGCTTCGGCGGCTCGGTGTCGTTCTCCGGGCACGAGGGCATCCTCGACCTGCGGATCAGCAACCCGCGCGTCGTCGTGAACGGCTCGACCGGCACGCTCGTGGTCGACGTCCGGAGCAGCGACATGGAGGGCAACAAGTCCTCGTCGAACGGCGTCGCGTTCGCGAGCCTGGACCTGTCGGGCAAGAAGTCGACGTCGGGCTCCACGATCACGTGGAGCGGCGCTCCCGCGACCCTCACGGCCGCCGGGGCGAAGGCGTTCGCCGGGTTCTACGAGGCCGGAACGGCGCTCTCGCCCGTGACGTTCACCTTCCCGATCGGCGGCGACGTCGAGTGCGACGCGTACTCCGGTGCGCTCGCCTCGACCGGGACGGATGCGGGCAGCCTCGCGCTCCTCGCCGGGACCCTGCTCCTCACGGGCGGGGCGATCCTGACCGTGCGGCGTCGTCGCGCGGGTCGCGTCCAGGCGGTCGCGACCGCCTGAGCCCCCGGCACCACGCACGACGCCGCCCGGTCACCTCGCGAGGTGACCGGGCGCCGTCGTGCGTGCGGGGTGCGGGAGGGATCAGACCCGGTCGACGAGGTCCGCGACAGAGTCGACGACCTTGCTCGGCCGGAACGGGAACCGGTCGACGTCGGACATCTTCGTCGACCCCGTCATGACGAGGTAGGTGTACAGCCCGGCCTCGATACCCGCGACGACGTCGGTGTCCATGCGGTCGCCGATCATCGCCGTCTTCTCCGAGTGGGCGTCGATCCGGTTGAGCGCGGAACGGAACATCATGGGGTTGGGCTTGCCGACGAAGTACGGCTCGCGCCCCGTCGCGGCGGTGATCATGGCCGCGACGGCACCCGTCGCGGGCAGCGGGCCCTCCTGGGACGGGCCGGTCGTGTCCGGGTTGGTGCAGATGAAGCGCGAGCCGCCGAGGATGAGGCGGATCGCCTTGGTGATGGCCTCGAACGAGTACGTGCGCGTCTCGCCCAGCACCACGTAGTCCGGGTCGGACTCGGTGAGCGTGTAGCCCGCCTCGTAGAGCGCCGTCGTCAGCCCCGCCTCGCCGACCGCGTACGCGCTGCCGTTCGGGATCTGGTCGCTGAGGAACTGGGCGGTCGCGAGCGCCGACGTCCAGATCGACTCCTCGGGGACGTCGATGCCCGAGGTCGCGAGGCGCGCGCGCAGGTCGCGCGCCGTGAAGATCGAGTTGTTCGTGAGGATGAGGAACGGGCGGCCCTTGTCGCGCAGCGCCCGCACGAACTCCGGGGCGCCGGGGATCGCGTGCCCCTCGTGGACGAGCACGCCGTCCATGTCCGTCAGCCAGCTCGTGATCTCTCGCGTCATCTCAGGCGTCCTTCCCGTCCTTCTCGTGCCCGACGGCGGTCGTGCCCTCGGTGACGGTGTGCTCGCCGTCGGTCCCTGCCGCGTCGGCCGCGATCTGCGCCTCGAGCGCCGCGGCCCGCTTCTCGGCGCGGCGCCCGCGCCAGACCTCCACGATCATCGGGACCACCGAGAGGAGCACGATGAGCAGGACGAGCGCCTCGATGTTGTCCTTGACGAACGTGATGTTCCCCAGCAGGTAGCCGAGCCACGTGAGACCCACGGCCCACAGCAGCGCGCCGAGCGCGTTGAACCCCACGAAGTGCCGGTAGTGCATCTTGCCGACACCCGCGGCGACCGGCGCGTACGTGCGCACGATGGGCACGAAGCGCGCGATGACGATCGTCCGGCCGCCGTACTTCTCGAAGTAGGCGTTGGTCTGGTCGATGTACTTGCGCTTGAAGAACCGCGAGTCCGGCCGGTCGAACACCTTGGGCCCGACGGTGCGCCCGATGAGGTACGCCGTCTGGTCGCCGAGGAACGCCGCCGCGAAGAGCAGGGCGAGCAGCACGGGGAGGCTGATCTGGAGCGAGTCCTGCGCGACGAGCGCGCCCGCGGTGAACAGCAGCGAGTCGCCCGGCAGGATCGGGAACAGCAGTCCCGTCTCGATGAAGATGACGACCACGATGCCCACGAGCGCGGCGTCGCCGAAGCGCTCGATGAGCGTCATCGGGTCCATCCAGTCCGGGCCCAGGGCGGCGACGGGCCCTGCGGCGCCGAGGCTCGCGGCGTGCGCGGCCCCGGGCAGGGCGGAGGCGAGCTCGGCGAGGGTGTTCACGGGTCACCAGCGTAGTGGGGCCCGCCTGCCCGCCCGGTCCCGGGCAGAATGTCCGGCATGGCGAGCATCGCGGTGGTGGGCGGGACCGGTGCGGCGGGTGGCGCCGTCGTGCGGGAGGCCGCCGCGCGCGGCCACGACGTGCGCGTGCTCTCGCGGCACGTGCCCGACGACGGCGCGCGGGTCCCCGGGACGGCGCACCACCGTGTCGACCTCCTCGGGTCCGACGACGGCGCGGTCGCGCTCGCGCTCGACGCGGCGCTCGCCGGGGTCGACGCCGTGGTCGACGCGAGCAACGGGATGTCGCCCGGGGCGATGAAGGTCTTCACGGTCGGCGCGCGCCGCCTCGGCGAGGCGGCCCACCGTGCAGGGGTCGGCCGCGTGGTGGTGCTGTCCATCGTGAACGTCGACGAGGGCGACTACGGGTACTACCGCGCGAAGGCCGAGCAGGAGCGGATCCTCTCGTCAGGGGGCGTCCCGACGACGGTCGTGCGCGCGACCCAGTTCCACGAGTTCCTGGAGATCTTCCTCGGACGCGACGGGCGGCTCGGGCGGTGGGCACACCTCGGCCTGCTGCCGGTGCCGCGCGGGGTGCGGTTCCAGCCGATCGCGCTCGCCGACGTCGCGCGGGCGCTCGTCGACGCCGCGGAGGGGACGCCGCCCGGGGGCGGCGTCCCAGGACCCGGCCCCGACGCGACGACCGTGACGATCGGCGGCCCGGAGGTCCTCGACGCGCGCGACATGGCGCGCGCGTGGCGCACCGCGCACGGCTCGCGCCGCCCCGTCGTCGGGGTGCCCCTGCCCGGACCGCTGGGCGAGTTCTTCCGCGCGGGCCACAACCTCGTGCCCGACCACCGCTACGGGACGCTCACCTACCGCCAGTGGCTCCGGGAGCGCGCGTGATGCCGTCCGACGGTGTGCGCGCGGAGCCGCCCGAGGCGCGACCCGCCGTCGGGGACGACGGGGAGCGCGCCGAGGAGCGCGAGGTCGGGGTCGGGCCGTGGCCCGGCGGGCCGGACGCGTGGCCGCGCGTCCCTGACCCGGGGGGCCCGCCCGGGGCGACCCGCCTCGACCCCCGCTACGACCCCGGGCTGCTCGCGCACGGCGACCGGCGCAACGTCGTCGACGCCTACCGCTACTGGACCGTCGAGGCGGTCGTCGCCGACCTCGACGCGCGCCGCGACCCGGCGCGCTCCCTGCACGTCGCGATCGAGAACTGGGCGCACGACCTCAACATCGGGTCCGTCGTGCGCACGGCGAACGCGTTCAACGCGGCGGGCGTGCACGTCGTCGGGCGGCGCCGGTGGAACCGCCGGGGGGCGATGGTCACCGACCGCTACCTGCACGTGCACCACCACGCGTCCGTCGACGACCTCGCGGACTGGGCCGCGGGGGAGGGGCTGCCCCTCCTGGGTGTCGACAACCTCCCGGGCTCGGTCCCCCTCGAGGGGTACGCGCTGCCCGCGTCGTGCGTGCTGCTCCTCGGCCAGGAGTCGACCGGGCTCACGCCCGAGGCGGTCGCCGCGTGCCGTGACGTCCTGCACATCACCCAGCGCGGCTCGACCCGCTCGATCAACGCCGGGGCGGCGGGCGCGATCGCCCTGCACGCGTGGGCCGCGCAGCACCTGGCCCCGGGCGGCGGCGCGAGGTAGAGGCGTGGTCACCGGGCGACCACAGGTCGAACGGCCCTGACCCTGCGCTGTCATCCATGCCAGACTTTGACCCGACAGTCCACCCCGCACGACTCCACAGGAGCTTCGCATGCCCATCGCTACCCCCGAGGTCTACGCCGAGATGATCGACCGGGCGAAGGCAGGCTCGTTCGCCTACCCGGCCGTCAACATCACCTCGTCGCAGACCATCACCGCCGCGCTCCAGGGCTTTGCCGAGGCCGAGTCCGACGGCATCATCCAGGTCTCCGTGGGCGGCGCCGAGTACGGCTCGGGTTCGACGGTCAAGGACCGCATCGCCGGTTCGCTCGCGCTCGCGGCGTACGCGCGCGAGGTCGCGAACAGCTACCCCGTGCAGATCGCGATCCACACCGACCACTGCGTCAAGAAGAACCTCGACTCGTGGGTCCGCCCGCTCCTGGCCCTCGAGGCCGAGCAGGTGAAGAACGGCGGCCTGCCCACGTTCCAGTCGCACATGTACGACGGCTCGGACGTCCCGCTGGACGAGAACCTCACCATCGCTGCCGAGCTGCTCGAGCTCTCGCAGGCGGCGCGCACGATCCTCGAGATCGAGGTCGGCGTCGTCGGTGGCGAGGAGGACGGCCACGAGGCCGAGATCAACGAGAAGCTCTACACGACGGTCGAGGACGGCCTCGCGACGATCGCGGCGCTCGGCACGGGCGAGAAGGGCCGCTACCTGACGGCCCTCACGTTCGGCAACGTGCACGGCGTGTACAAGCCGGGCGCGGTCAAGCTCCGCCCCGAGATCCTCAAGGAGATCCAGGAGGCCGTCGGCGCGAAGGTCGGCAAGGCGAACCCGTTCGACCTCGTCTTCCACGGCGGCTCCGGCTCCACGGCCGAGGAGATCTCGGCCGCGGTCGACTACGGCGTCATCAAGATGAACATCGACACGGACACGCAGTACGCGTTCACGCGTCCGGTCGTCGGCCACATGTTCTCGAACTACGACGGCGTCCTGAAGGTCGACGGCGAGGTGGGCAACAAGAAGGCCTACGACCCGCGCGCCTGGGGCAAGCTGGCCGAGGCCGGCATGGCCGCCCGCATCATCGAGGCGTCGCAGCAGCTGCGCTCGGCGGGCAACAAGATCCGCTGACGCCCGCAGGAGCCGGCTCGCCGCCGGCTTCGGGTGCACGAAGGCCCCCGGTCCGCGAGGACCGGGGGCCTTCGTCGTGGTGCGTGACGCTGGGCGCGACGTGGGGTCGTGCCGGTAGGTCGTGACCGTGCGGGGGCGGCGACCTCAGTCCGTCGCGTCGGAGCCGTTGCCCTTGCCCGCGGGCTCGTCGAGGTCGAAGCCGGGGTCGACGTCGACGATGTCGAGCAGCTCGCCGATGCGGGTCACCTCGAGGAGGAACCGGACCGTCGGCGGGGCGCGCAGGACGCGGACCCGGTGCGGGCCGCGCGAGGCGAGGCGTGCGAGGAACGCCACACCCGACGAGTCCATGAAGGTCACGTGGTGCGCGTCGATCTCGACCGGGAGCCCGGAGTCCTCCGCCGCGGCGGTCGCCTCCTGGAGGTCGGCGCCGAGGTCGGCGTCGATCTCGCCCGAGAGGACGATGCGTGCCCGCGTCGTCCCCACGATGACGTGCACGCTCGCGGGGTCGCCCACCGCTGCGGGGTCGCCGGCGACGCCGACCGGACGGTCGGCGGCCGAGGGTGTACCTTCGCGCACCGGCGCTCCTCTCTGTGTGGTCCCGACCCGTTCCGGTCTCGGGAAGCACCAATCTACGGTTGAATGTCCAGTCGGGACAGTAACGCGACCGTGGCGTCGGTTTCCAGACGATCGACGCACGGACCGTCGGAGGTGACGATGGGCAGCTCGCCGGGGCTCGGCACCGACCTGCCCGCGCACGTCCAGGAGCTGTGCACGCGCGCGATGGAGAGTGCCGGTGTCGCGATGTTCGTCACGGGTCCGCGCGCGGACGAGATGCCGATCGTGTGGGTCAACGCCGCGTTCGAGCGCCAGACCGGGTTCACCGCCGCGGAGGTCCTCGGCCGCAGCCCCCACGTCCTCGAGTCCCTCCTCGCCGAGCCGGTGGACGCGCAGGAGCTGCGGGCGGCGATCGCGGAGGAGCGCGAGGTGACGTACACCGTGCGTGCCCTGCGCCGCGACGGCTCCCCGGTGTGGACTCAGCTCTCGCTCGCCCCGCTCGCCGCACCGGACGGCACCGTGACGCACTGGGTCGGGGTGCAGGTAGACGTCTCCGAGCACCTCGAGCGGTACGCGGCGCAGGTCGCGTCGCTCGCGCTGGAGCGGCGCGAGCGCGCGGTGCTCGACGTCGTCTCCCGCAGCTCGGACCTCCTCGCCGACCTCGACCAGCCGTACGCGCTGCGCGACATCACCGAGCTCCTCGCCGGGTACGTCGTCGACTGGGCCGGCTTCTACCTCAACGACGACGGGCTCCGGTACGCGGAGGGCGTCGACACTGCCGCACCCCCGAGCGGGCGCGGGCAGCGGCACGGCCGCTACACGCCCGGGGCGTTCCCCGTCGCGCCCGGCCTGCACACGACCGACGCGCTCGGTGACTCCGCCGCCGTCACCGGCTCGGTGCCGCGCGTGCGCCTCGTCGACGTGCCCGACCGCGTCCAGGACGTCCTGGACGGGCGCATCGAGGGTCCCGTCACCCTCGACCTCTCCGCGACGTACCCGCAGTGGTCGGCCTCCGGCTGGCTCCAGCGCGACCTGCACCACCGGCTCTCCGGCCTGCCGCACCGCCCGGGCTCCGTGACGGTCACCGCCGTCCCGGGACGTCGGCGCATCCTCGGCCTGCTCGTCACGGGTGACGTGCCCGACGCGGCGCTCCACGGGCTGGGCACGGAGGCAGAGGCGCGCGAGGGCGTGCGCACGCTCCTCCAGATCATCGCGCGCCGCGCCGGCACCGCGATCGACAACGTGCGGCTCTACGCGCGCGAGCACCGGCTCGCCGAGACGCTCCAGCGCGCGATGCTGCCCGAGCAGGCCGACGTGACCGGTCTCGACGTCTGGACCTACTACGCGCCCAACTCGGAGCACGCCCAGGTGGGCGGCGACTGGTACGACGTGCTCCAGATCGCGCCGGACGTCGTCGGGCTCGTCATCGGCGACGTCGTGGGCCACGACGTCGAGGCGGCGGCCGCGATGGGCCAGCTCCGCTCGGTCGTGCGGTCGTACGCGTACGAGCTCACGACGCCCGGGCCGGTGCTCGAGCGCGTCGACCAGCTCGTCCAGGGCATGCGCATCCCGCGCTCTGCGAGCCTCGTGTACGCGGCGCTCACCCAGCCCGACGCCGAGCAGCCCGACGACGCGTGGCGCATCGAGTACTCGCGCGCCGGGCACCTGCCGCCGCTCCTGCTGCGCGACGGCACGGTGACCCAGCTCGACGACGCCGGCGGGGCTCTCGTCGGCTTCGGCGGCCGCAGCCGGTCGACGGGCGTCGCGGCGCTCGCCCCGGGCGACACGCTGGTCTTCTACACCGACGGCCTCATCGAGCGCCGCGACCGCGCACTGCGCGTCGGGCTCGAGGCGCTCGTCGCCGCGTCCGAGGCCGTCACGGCCGTCGACGCCGCAGGCGTGGGCGAGGAGCTGCTGTCCCGCCTCGCGGACGCCCCCGAGGACGACGTCGCGCTCGTCGTCGTGCGCATCCCCGACCCGGTGCACGACGCGTCGGCCGTCGTGCTGAGCCCGCGCAGCCGTCGCTGGCTCCTGCCGAGCGAGCCCGCGTCGATCGGGCGCGCGCGGCACGCCGTCGTGCGCACGTGCCAGGCCTGGGGCGTGCGCGACAGCGCGAACGCGGAGCTCGTCGTCTCCGAGCTGGTGGCGAACGGCGTCCTGCACGGGTGGGGGCACCTCGCGCTGCGCCTCTTCGACACGGGCGACGGGATCCGCGTCGAGGTCGAGGACTCCAACCCGGCGCCGCCCGTCCCGACGGACGGGCACCCGAACCGCATGGGCGGGTTCGGCATGCAGATCGTCGAGCGGCTCGCGGACTGGGGCTGGCGCCCGACGGCGTCGGGCAAGCTCGTCTGGGCGACGCTGCGGCCCTCGGGGCGGTAGGACCGCCCGGGCGCGTCAGGCCGGGGGCTCGACCTTCGCGAAGCCGGACGGCGGCGTCGCGGGCTCGCAGCGGTGGTCGGAGTCGATGCGGAACAGCTCGAGCGCCCCGCACACCTCCAGCACGAACAGGTCGCGGTCGTCGCAGCCGCGCAGCACCGTGGCGCCGCCCCGCTTGCGGCCCGAGTCCGCGAGCGAGATGAGGAACGCCGCGCCGGTGGAGTCCATGAACGTCACGCGGCACATGTCGATCACGAGGAGCTGGCGGCGCAGCCCGACGACGCGCGCGGCGATCTCCGGGAACTGGTCGCGCTCGGCGAGATCGAGGTCTCCGGCGATGACGAGGGTCGTCGTCGCGGGGGACGTGGCGATCTCGATCATGTCGTCGACTCTAGACGCCGCCCGGGTGGGTCGCGCGTCCACCGCCCTGCTCGGCGGTCGCGCGACCCGGGCTCGTCAGCGCAGGGCGCGGACCTCGTCGGCCGACGTGCCGGAGTCGCGCAGGAACTGCTCGCAGCGCTCGGCCTCCTCGACCTCACCGAGGTACGCCGCGCACTCGGCGAGCGCGAGCAGCGCGCGCAGGAAGCCCTGGTTCGGGACGTGGTCGGCGGGGATCGGACCCTGGCCGCGCCAGCCCGCGCGACGCAGGGAGTCGAGGCCGCGGTGGTACCCGGTGCGCGCGAACGCGTAGGCCGTCACGGCGCCGCGGGACCCGTTCTCGTGGAGGAAGTCCTCCGCGAGGTACGCCCACGCGAGCGAGCTCGCCGGCGAGCGCCCCGCGATCTCGTACGGGTCGCCGTCGGCCGCGATGGCGTCGCGGACGTGCGCGAAGTCGTCGGGGAGGCGGACCGGCGCGGGGCCGTCGAGGAGGTTCGCGTGCGTGTCGCTCATGGGCCCATTCTGCCCGCCCGGGGCCCGTGCGGCACCGGAAGGTGCCGAACCCGGGGTCGCTCCCCACGCCGGCCGCACGGTGCGGAGCGATCACGGGTTCGGCGGACGCGCCGTGGACGGCGGACGCCCCAAAGGTCAATGGCCGGTAAACTCGGCGTCGGTCCCCGGGTGACTGCCGCCCGGGTGACGCCTCGGGCCCGCGGGCCCAGCGCCGTCGGGCACGACCTGCCCGCTCCGCTCCGGACGCCGGTGCGCCCACGACCATGACCGGCCCGAGGAACAGGCAGTGCGAAAGTGGGGATTCCATGCCAGGCGTGGTGCTCGTCGGTGCCCAGTGGGGCGATGAGGGCAAGGGCAAGGCGACCGACCTGCTCGGCTCCCGGGTCGACTACGTGGTCAAGTTCAACGGCGGCAACAACGCCGGCCACACGGTCGTCATCGGGGACGAGAAGTACGCGCTCCACCTGCTGCCGTCGGGCATCCTGTCCCCGGGCGTCACGCCGGTCATCGCGAACGGCGTCGTCGTGGACATCGAGGTGCTGTTCCAGGAGCTCGACGACCTGATCTCGCGTGGCGTGGACGTCTCTCGCCTGCTCGTCTCGGGCTCGGCGCACGTCATCGCGGGGTACCACCGCACGATCGACAAGGTGAGCGAGCGGTTCCTCGGCAAGCGCCGCATCGGCACGACGGGCCGCGGGATCGGCCCCGCGTACGCGGACAAGATCAACCGCGTCGGCATCCGCATCTGGGACCTGTTCGACGAGAAGATCCTCGCGGAGAAGATCGAGGGCTCGCTCGACCAGAAGAACCACCTGCTGGTGAAGGTCTACAACCGTCGGGCCATCACGGTCGACGAGACCGTGGCCGAGCTGCTCCAGTACGCCGAGCGCCTCAAGCCGATGGTCGCCGACACCGCGCTCGAGCTGAACAAGGCCCTCGACGCCGGCAAGAACGTCCTCTTCGAGGGCGGCCAGGCGACCATGCTCGACGTCGACCACGGCACCTACCCGTTCGTCACGTCGTCCAACGCGACGGCCGGCGGCGCGCTCACCGGCTCGGGCGTGGGGCCGACGCGCATCAGCTCCGTCATCGGTGTCATCAAGGCGTACACGACGCGCGTGGGCGAGGGCCCGTTCCCCACCGAGCTGTTCGACGCGAACGGCGAGTACCTGCTCAAGCAGGGCGGCGAGTACGGCGTGACGACCGGCCGCGCGCGCCGCTGCGGCTGGTACGACTCCGTCATCGCGCGCTACGCGACGCGCGTCAACGGCATCACGGACATGGTGCTCACCAAGCTCGACATCCTCACCGGCTTCGAGAAGGTGCCGGTGTGCGTCGCGTACGACGTCGACGGCGTCCGCTACGACGAGATGCCGCTCGACCAGACGGCGTTCCACCACGCGAAGCCGATCTACGAGGAGCTCGACGGCTGGTGGGAGGACATCTCCGGCGCCCGCACGTTCGAGGACCTGCCGGTGAACGCGCAGCGCTACGTGCTCGCGCTCGAGGAGATGTCGGGCACGCGCATCTCCGCGATCGGCGTCGGCCCCAGCCGCGACGCGATCATCCCGCGCCACGACCTCATCCACTGAGTCGACCACCGCACGCCGACCACGGCCCGGACGCCCCGCGGGGTGTCCGGGCCGTCTCGGTAGACTCGTCGCCCGTGAAGATCCTCGTCGTCGGGACCGGTGCCCGCGAGCACGCCATCGTCCACGCCCTCGCGCACGAGGCCGACCGCCCGGGCGCCGAGCCGCACGAGCTGCACTCCGCCCCCGGGAACCCTGGCATCGGAGACCTCGCGACCCTGCACGCGGTCGACCAGAACGACGGCGCCGCGGTGGCCGCGCTCGCGACGGACCTGGGCGCGGACCTCGTCGTCGTCGGTCCGGAGGCGCCGCTCGTCGCGGGCGTCGGGGACGCGGTGCGCGCGGCCGGGATCCCGGTGTTCGGGCCCAGCGCCGAGGCCGCGCGCCTCGAGGGCTCCAAGGCGTTCGCCAAGGACGTCATGGCGGCGGCGTCCGTCCCGACGGCGCTCGCGCACGTGTGCACCGACGTCGACCAGGTCGCGGCCGCGGTCGACGCGTTCGGCGCCCCCTACGTCATCAAGGACGACGGCCTCGCCGCGGGCAAGGGCGTCGTCGTCACGGAGGACCGGCAGGCCGCGCTCGAGCACGCCGCCGCGTGCTTCGCGACCCCGCGCCGCGCCGCGGACGGCACGCCCGAGGACCCGCGCGTCGTCGTCGAGGAGTACCTGGACGGCCCGGAGGTCTCGCTCTTCTGCGTGAGCGACGGCGTGACCGTCGTCCCGCTGGCACCCGCCCAGGACTTCAAGCGCGCGTTCGACGCCGACGCCGGCCCCAACACGGGTGGCATGGGCGCCTACAGCCCGCTGCCCTGGGCACCCGAGGGCCTGGTCGACGAGGTCGTGACGCGCGTCGCGCAGCCGACGATCGACGAGATGGCGCGACGCGGCACCCCGTTCGTCGGCGTGCTGTACGTGGGGCTCGCGCTGACGAGCCGCGGCACGCGCGTCGTCGAGTTCAACGCGCGGTTCGGCGACCCGGAGACGCAGTCGGTGCTGACGCGCCTCGCGACGCCGCTGTCCGCCGTGATGCTCGCGGCGGCGCAGGGCCGCCTCGCGGAGATCGGTGCGCTGCGCTGGCACGACGACGCGTCGGTCACCGTCGTCGTCGCGGCGCACGGCTACCCGGGCGCGGTGCGCGGCGGAGACCCGATCACGGGCATCGACGCGGCGGAGGACGTCGAGGGCGTGCACGTGCTGCACGCGGGCACCTCGCGCGCGGACGACGGCGGCCTCGTCGCCTCGGGCGGCCGTGTGCTGTCGGTCGTGGCGCGCGGCGCCGACCTCGCCGAGGCGCGCCGTCGGGCGTACGCGGCGGTCGACCGCATCGTGCTCCCGGGCTCCCACCACCGTACGGACATCGCCGCGAAGGCCGCCGCGGGCGAGGTCACGCTCGCGGGCTGACGCCCCGCCGTCGGTCCGCCCCCGCCCGACCCCGACTCTTCACGCCGTCGAGCACGACATGACGGTCGCTCTCACGCTGATGACGACCGCCATGTCGTGCTCGGCTCCCTAGGGATGACGAGGGCGAGGTGTCAGGCGCGGTGCCACTTCTGGGCCGCGGTGCCGTTGCACGTCCAGATCTGAAGCTGTGTGCCGTTGTTGCTGTTGCTGTTCGGCACGTCGACGCACTTGTTCGCCAGCACGGACACGAGGTCGCCCGCCCCGCTCAGCACGAACTGCTGGGCGGGGTTCCCGCTGCAGTTCGCGAGCTGCACGGCCGTGCCGTCGGCGGTGCTCGCCCACGCGACGTCCATGCACTTGCCGCCGGCACGGACCGTGCCGTCGGACTCGAACGTCCAGCGCTGCGCGTTCGTCCCGTTGCAGGTCCAGAGCTGCAGGCGCTTGCCGTCGCTGAAGTCCGAGCTCGGCACGTCGATGCACTTGCCCGCGAGCCCGACGAGCGCGCTGCCCGACCCGCCGCCCGTCGTGACGAGCGACAGCCCGTACGCCGAGAGGATCGGGTTCACGGGCTGGTAGATGAACTTGCCGCCGTTCGAGCAGTCGTTGATGCGGCCCGACGTGACGCCCTGCGCCTGGTTGCCGGAGATCACGGAGCCGCCGGAGTCGCCGCCCTCGGCGCACGCGCTGCCGCGCACGAGGCCGGGGATGTCGCCGTTGCCGTAGTTCACGGTGATGTTCTTCTGCTCGATGACGCCGCAGCGCCAGCCTGTCGTCGCGCCGGACCGGCAGACCGACGCGCCCACCGGCGCCTCGGCGGACCCGGCGACGTCGACCGTGCCGCCCGCGTAGTTGTTCACGCGGGGGACGGGGGAGAACCCGGCGTCGACGCGCACCCAGGCGTAGTCGTGGCCGGGGAACGACGCTGCCTGGACGGTGCCCATGCGCGCCCAGCTCGCCGTGAGGACCTCCTTGCCCGCGGCACCGCAGTGCCCGGCCGTGACGAAGCCGCCCTGCACGGCGAAGCCGATCGAGCACGCCGAGCCCGACGATGCGCCGGGGTCCCGGGTGATGTACCGGTCGCCGCCGCGCACGTCGGCCGTGAGCTCGTACGGCGCGTCGACGACCTCGGTCCGGACGGCGGCCGCGTCGACCCCGGACGCCGCGACGAACGTCTCCGCCGCGGCCGGGTCGAGCGACTCGACGACGACCTGGTTCGTCGTCACGTCGACGTACCAGGCCTGGACCGCGTCGGGCGTCGACGCCTGGTCCAGCACGGCGGCGACGCCGTCCAGGTCCGCGAGGCTGTGCTCGACCACGACGGCCTCGGCGCCGGCCGCCTCGACCGCCGGCACGGCGGCCAGGTCGGTGACGGCGACGACGGGCGTCGCGGCGTCGGCGTCGACCCACGTGCCGGCGTACGCCGCGCCCAGGTCCCCGCTCAGCGCCTGCTCGACGGCGCCGGTCGCGGCGTCGAGCGCGAGCCGGTCGGCGACGCCGGCCGCGTCGAGGCCCAGGTCGCGCTCGAGCGCGCGGAGCTGGCCGGCGGACAGGTCGTCGGGGTCGGGGACGGGTCCGGCGAGCAGCGCGGGAACCTCGGTCCCGGTGGTCGACGCTGCGGCGAAGGGTGCGCTCGCGTTCGCGGACGTCGCGAGCCCGACGCTCGCGGCGATGACGCCGACTCCGGTTGCTAGCGCTGTCAGGCGATGGTGCATCGTGCCGTGGTGCATCGTTGCCTCCTCGGTGCGGATGTCGGCCCGCCGTCGTCGGCAGGGCCGGGACAGCGGTGCAGGCGCCCCCGAGGGGGGTCGCTCCGATGCAGGCCCCCGACGGTGAGGGAGCGCTCCCACGACCGTCCTGTTGGCACAGTAGCGACTTCAGCGGCGTTCGTCGCGCCGGCGAGGCGGCTTGGCAGGCCGACCGACCGGTCGTCGGACGGACATGGTGCCGCGCCTGCGGAGGGCGGTGCGAGACTAGGGGCCGTGACGGACACCCCTCAGGATCCTGCCTCGGCCCTCTCGCTCGGCGAGGTGGACGCCCTCGACACCGCGGCGCTCGACCTGCCCGGTTGGACGCACGTGTACTCCGGCAAGGTGCGCGACCTCTACGCGCCGGACCTGCCCGCCGTCGGTGGCGTGCACCCCCTCGGTGACGTCGTGCTCGTCGTCGCGAGCGACCGGGTCAGCGCGTACGACCACGTGCTGTCGCCGGGGATCCCGGACAAGGGCGTCGTGCTCACCCAGCTCAGCCTGTGGTGGTTCGAGCAGCTCGCCGACCTCGTGCCGAACCACGTGGTGTCGACCGAGGTCTCCGCGGAGCCGGGCGACGGCCTCGTGCCCGACGTCGTCGCCGGGCGCGCGATGATCTGCCGCCGCCTCGACATGTTCCCCGTCGAGTGCGTCGTGCGCGGGTACCTCACCGGCTCGGGGCTCGTCGAGTACCGCGCCGGGGGAGAGGTCTGCGGCGTGCCGCTGCCCGCCGGGCTCGTGGACGGGTCGCGCCTGCCGGAGCCGATCTTCACGCCCGCGACCAAGGCCGCCGTGGGCGAGCACGACGAGAACGTCTCGTTCGACGTGGTCGCCGAGCAGATCGGCCTCGACGACGCCACGCGCCTGCGGGACCTGACCCTCGCCGTCTACGCGCGCGCCGAGCAGATCGCGCGCGAGCGCGGCGTGATCCTCGCCGACACCAAGCTCGAGTTCGGCGTCGACCCGTCGACCGGTCGGACCGTCCTCGGCGACGAGGTGCTCACGCCCGACTCGTCGCGGTTCTGGCCCGCCGACCAGTGGGAGCCGGGCCAGGCGCAGCCGAGCTTCGACAAGCAGTTCGTGCGCGACTGGCTCGTGTCGCCCGCGTCCGGGTGGGACCGCGCGTCCGACACCCCGCCGCCGTCGATCCCCGCCGACGTCGTCACGCGCACCCGCGCCCGGTACCTCGAGGCGTACGAGCGGCTCACGGGCTCGACGCTCGGCTGAGCGCTCAGGCGGTCCGGGCGCCGACCGGGCGCACGTAGGTGTGCCCGCTCGGCGCGGTCCACCGGACCGAGCCGTCGGCGAGCAGGGCGGGCCGCCAGCCGTCGCGCGCACGGACGACCCGGTGGTGCCGGCAGAGCGCGACGAGGTTGTCGGCCTCCTGCGCGGCGGCCGCGGCGTCGTCGTCCGCGCCCGGTCGCGGGGCCACGACGTGGTCGAGGTCGCAACGGAACGCCGGGACGCGGCAGCCGGGGAACACGCAGGTCTCGTCCCGCGAGAGGACGCGCGCGACGGTCTGCGGCGACGGTCGTGCCCTGCCGCGCTCGGCGGCCGGGGCGGGTGCGAGCGGTGTTGCCATGCGGGCCTCCCTGCGTCGTCGAGACATGGTTCGTGCGAGGGCGGGGAAGGGGCAGGACCCCGCCCTCGCACCGTGCCCGAGCGTGCGTCTCGAACACGTGTTCGACTCTAGCGGGATCCACTGACACGGGTCGAGGCTGGCGCGATAGGTCGTCTTCCGATATATATCGTTCATGGCACCGAGCCCTCCCACGTTCCGCATGACCGAGCAGGCGTACCTCGTGCTGCTCTCGCTCAGCGCAGAGCCGCGGCACGGGTACGCAGTGATCCAGGCGGTGCGCGAGCTCTCCGACGGCCGCACGCGGCTCGGGGCCGGCACGCTCTACGGCAACCTCGACCGCCTCGTCGCCGCCGGGCTCGTCGAGCCGACCGGCGAGGAGGTCGTCGACGGCCGCCTGCGGCGCTACTACCGGGCCACCGACGACGGGCGCCGGGCGGCTCGGGCCGAGACCCTCCGCCTCGCCGAGCTCGCCGAGCGCGCGCGGCGGTCGCTGGAGAGCCGCGGCCCCGCGGGTGCCACCGGCGGCCTGGCCGGGAGCGGCGCATGACCGCCGTCGGGCCGGACCGGTACGAGCGGTCCGCCCGGTTCTGGCTCCGCGCCTACCCGCCCCGCTGGCGTCGCCTGCACGGCGACGAGGCGCTCGCGGTCCTGCTCGACCTCGCGCCCGCACCCGACGACGCCGGGGCGCCGCACGGCATCGGCGCGCGCGAGGCGTGGGGGCTGGTGCGCGCAGGCTGGGCGCTGCGCTGGCGGGAGCACCCGCCGCTCGGGCGCTGGTTGCTGTACCGGCTGTTCGACGCCCGGCTGCCCGCGCGCTACTGGTGGTGGGTGGCCGACGACATCCACGGGGCGCTCTACCCGTGGCGCGTGACCATGACGGGGCTCGGGACCGCTCTCGCGATCTTCTACGGATGGCCGGTGCTGGCGCAGGTCCTGTTCTCGGACGACGTCACGCGGCCCGACCTGTGGCTGATCCTCCTGTGGTGCGGGACGTTCCTCGGCGGGGGGCTGCTCTTCCGCCGTTCGCACGTCGCGCGCGCGTGGCGCAAGCACGTGCTCGACGGCAACATCCCTGTGGACACCCCGACCGACCCGCCGCGCGCGGCCGGTGCCTGAGTCGGCGCCGCGCCGTCGTGCCAGGGTGCGGACGCCCGCCGGGAGCGTCGTCCACGCCCGGTAGACTGGCCGCGGAATCCCGCCGTCGGCTCCCGCTCGTCCCGTCCCACCGACCGTCCTCGACGGCCGTGACGTGGTCGGGATCCCGGAGCCCCGGCTCTCCCGAACTCTCTCGCCAAGGAGCCCCCGTGGGACGCGTCGTCGTCGAGGTCATGCCCAAGCCCGAGATCCTGGACCCGCAGGGCAAGGCCGTCGTCGGGGCGCTGCCGCGCCTCGGTTTCACCCAGTTCACGTCCGTGCGCCAGGGCAAGCGGTTCGAGCTCGAGGTCGACGGCCCGGTCACGCCGGAGATCCTCGCCGCCGCCGAGGAGGCCGCGGTCAAGGTCCTGTCGAACCCGGTGATCGAGGACGTCGTGCGCGTCGCGGACATCGAGGCGGACGCGGCCGCGACGATCACCTCCGAGGGGCTCGCCTGATGTCCGGCGCGACGCTCGCGTCGGCGCGGATCGGCGTCGTCACGTTCCCCGGCACGCTCGACGACCGCGACGCGGCGCGCGCGGTGCGTCTCGCGGGCGGCGAGGCCGTGTCGCTGTGGCACGCGGACGCCGACCTGCACGGTGTCGACGCCGTCGTCCTGCCCGGTGGCTTCTCCTACGGCGACTACCTCCGCGCGGGCGCGATCAGCCGCTTCGCGCCCGTCATGGAGTCGATCGTCGACGCGGCCGCGGGCGGCATGCCCGTCCTGGGCATCTGCAACGGCTTCCAGGTCCTCACCGAGGCTCACCTGCTGCCCGGCTCGATGGTCAAGAACGACCACCTGCACTTCATCTGCCGCGAGCAGGTGCTCGTGGTCGAGAACGCGGACACTGCCTGGACGCGCGACTACACGGCCGGCCAGCGCATCACGATCCCGCTGAAGAACCAGGACGGCCAGTTCGTCGCGGACGACCGCACGCTCGACGAGCTGGAGGCGGAGGGCCGCGTCGTCTTCCGCTACGACGGCTGGAACCCGAACGGGTCGCGCCGGGGCATCGCGGGCATCACGAACGCTGCGGGCAACGTCGTCGGCCTCATGCCCCACCCCGAGCACGCCGTCGAGGCGGGCTTCGGCCCGGCGAACGAGGCCGGCCCCCGCGCGGGGACCGACGGGCTCGGCTTCTTCACGTCGGTCCTGGGCGCGCTCGTCCGCGCATGACGAGGTCGGCGTGACGGGCTCGCTCCCGCGGGTCCTGCCCGACGACGCCGCGCGCCTGGGCGCGCACGTCACCGTCGAGGCGGTGACCGGGGACGACGCCGCGGCCGAGCTCTTGCGCACCCGTCAGCAGGCGGAGCTCGCCGTGCGCTACGGCGAGCCCGATGCGGGCACGTTCGTGCCCGACGCCTCGATCGCGAACGTCGTGGTCCGCTCGGCCGGTGAGCCCGTCGCCTTCGTCGCGCTGCGCGACGTGTCGGGCACGCCCGACGGCCGTGGCGGCTCACATCCCCCGCGGACGGGCGAGGTGAAGCGCCTCTGGGTCGAGCCGGCCCACCGGGGCCGCGGGCACGCGCGCACGGCGATGCGTGCCGCGCACCGGCACGCGGTCGAGGCAGGGCTCGACCGCCTGGTCCTGGAGACCGGAACCCTCCAGCCCGAGTCGATCGACCTGTACCTCTCGCTCGGCTACGTCCCGATCGAGTCGTACGGGCACTACGCGGGGCACCCGCTCTCCCGCTGCTTCGCGCTCGACCTGGGGACGATGCGCGACGCGGGCGTCGGCACCGACGCCGCGGGCGCGACGTCGTCGACGGGCGGCGGGCTCGGTGCGCGCGGCGTGCGGTCGACCGCGACCGCGACCTCGAGCGAGCCCGCGACCGTCCTGGCCCGTGGGGTCGTGGAGGTCCGCGCCGTCCCGTGGGACGACCCGGACGCGGCGGCGCTGCGGCGGGAGATGCACGAGACGTCCTCGGCGGTGCTCTACCCCGAGCTGTTCGCCGGGTTCGACGCCGCCGGAGGGTTCGACGCCGTCGACGCCCGCGTGGGTGCCGAGGTCGTCGCGACCGTCGTCGCGTACCGGGACGGCGACGCCGTCGGGTGCGCGTCGCTGCGCCGCCCCGCACCCGGGGCGCCTGCGGACGCGCTCGAGGTGAAGAAGGTCTTCGTCCGCGAGCGTGCGCGTCGGACCGGGACCGCGCGCCGGCTGCTCGACGCCCTGGAGGTCGTCGCCCGCGAGCGCGGGGTGTCCACCCTGCTGCTGGAGACGGGCATCCGGCAGCCGGGCGCGATCGCGCTCTACCGTTCGCTCGGGTACCGCGCCGTCGAGCAGTTCCCGCCGTACGTCGGCGACAACCACGTGGCGCTCTGCTTCGCGAAGCCGCTGGTCTGAGGGCTGCGCCAGGGTCTTCTCGGGGGTGTGCCGGATATGCCCGCGGTGTCCGGTCCCGCTAGGGTGTCCCCGTGATCCACCTCGCGACCGGTGCCTACTCCGCGGCCTCCGTGATCCTCGAGCTTCTCGGCTGGGTCGCCGCCGTCGCGTCACGGGTGCCCGGCCGGGTCGGCGTGCTCGCGGGCGAGCTGCGCGAGACCGCGCTCGAGTGGGGGGTCCCGGTCGGCGAGGTGTCCGACCTCTACGCCGCCTTCCCGGTGCGCCTCGCGCTCGCCGTCGGCGGGGTCGCGCTCGTGTGCGCGGTCGTCGCCCTGGTGCACGGGCTGCGCGAGCGTCAGCGCGCCGAGGGGTCCGCGGACGCCGCGCGCGTCAGCGGTCGCTGAGCAGCGGCGCGACCTCCCGCCCGAGGAAGCGGACGAACCCCTCGACGTCGGGCTCGTCGGCCGTCGGCTGGATCGCGACCGCGGTGGCGCCCGCCGTAGCGAGGGCACGGACAGCCGCGGCGATCGTCCCGGCGTCGCCGCCCGCGCCGATGCCCTGACCGGCCTCCTTGCCCCACAGCGGCAGCTCGCGGTCCACGCGTCCCTGCGCGTCCGCACCGGTCGCCGCGATGAGCGTCGCGTGCACGTCGAAGTCGCTCGTGGCGCTGGCCCCGTCCCGGCCGGCGCGGGCCGCCGCGCGCACGTCGTCCGGGGTGAGCGCGTTCGCGAGGATCAGGCCGTCGCCGAGCTCGCCCGCGAGCGCGAGCGAGCGCGGACCCACGCCGCCGAGCCACAGCGGGACGGGCTCCGTGGGAGGCCAGTCGAGCCGCACGGCGTCGAGCGTGACGTACCGACCCGCCGTCGTGACCTCCTCGCCCGCGAGCAGGCTCCGCAGGGCGGTCGTGTGCTCGCGCAGCAGCGTCAGCGGCGACGCGACACGGACGCCGGCCTGCCCCATCCACTCCTGGACCCCGTGGCCCACGCCCGCGACGAGGCGGCCGGGGAAGAGGCGCGCGAGCGTCGCGACCTCCATCGCCGTGATCGCCGTGCTGCGCAGCGGGGCGGGCATCAGCCCGATGCCGACCCGCACGCGCTCGGTCCAGGCGAGCGCCGCGGCCGCCGACGCGAGGCCCGACTGCTTGAAGCAGTCCTCCCACACCCAGAGGTCGTCGAGGCCGGCCTCCTCCGCGGTCGTGGCGAGCCGCCGCAGGCTCTCCGGCGCGTGGGTGGGCACGAACGCGATCCCGAGCCGTGGTGTCGTCATCCCGTCATCGTGCCGGGCGCCACCGACACTCAGCCGTCGTGCCGGCGCGCACGTGACCTCGCGCGGACGGGCTGCCGTGCCTGCTCGTCGGCCCGCGCGAGGAACGCGAGCTGCGCCGCGACGGACTGGCGCGCCGCGCCGAGGACGGACGGGTCGACGTCGGCGTAGACGCGTGCGACCACCCGCTCCACCGCGTCGTGCGCACCCGCGGTCAGCCCGAGCGCGTCGAGCGCCGCCCGGACCTGGGCCAGGCGCTCGAGCCGGTGGTCGCGGTACGCGCGCACCCGTCCCGCGAGGTCCTCGACGAGCGGCCCGTGGCCGGGGAGCCCCGTCGCTCGACCCGACCCCGCGGCCGCGACCGCCTCGATCGCGTCGAGGCTCGCGAGGTACGCGCCCAGCGAGCCGTCGGGCTGCGCGATCACCGTCGTGCCGGTCCCGAGCACCGTGTCGCCGGTGAGGACCGTCGTGCCCGACGGCGACCCCGCGCCGCCGGCAGCGGAGTCGCCCGACCGGGTGGCGCCGGTGGTCGCGTCGCCGGGGGGTGCGTCGAACGGGCGCGTGCCGCCCCCGGCGAGGTCGCCGGCCGAGGCGACCGGGACGTCGTCGGGCAGCACGAGGCAGACCGAGTCGGCGGTGTGGCCCGGGGTGGCGAGGACGACGACGCGCAGCCCGGCGACCTCGATCACCTCGCCGTCGCGCAGCGGCTCGCCGCCGTGGCAGTGTGCCGGGTCTGCGGCGCGCACCGGCGCGCCGGTGCGCTCGCGCAGCCCGGGAGCACCGGCCGTGTGGTCGGCGTGGCGGTGCGTGACGAGCACGAGCTCGACCGGACCGGCCGCCGCCAGCGCATCGAGGTGCGCCGCGTCGTCGGGCCCGGGGTCCACGACGACGCACGTCGCCGACCCCGGAGCGCGCAGCACGTACGAGCGCGTCCCGTCGAGCGTCATCGGTCCCGGGTTGTCGGCGCGCAGCACCGCGGCGAGCCGGGTGACGGGCGTGGGAACGGTCATCGTGGGCCGCCTCAGGCGCGGTGCCGCAGGACCGTCGGGCGGCCCTCGTCGTCCCACTGGGAGAAGCGGGCGTCGATCAGCGGGCCGACGAGGTCGTACGTCTCCCACGTGTCGGGCACGCGGTACACGTCCTCGGGCTCGCCCTCGCCGGGGCTCACCGCGTCGACGTAGTCCTCCAGGTAGAGGCCGCCGCCGTCCTCGTCCTCCTCGTCGCCCGTGTAGTACGCGCTCGCGAACGCCGCGGCGACGTCGTCGAGGTCCTCGTCGACGAGCCTGCCGTCGCACACGTCGAGCACGAACGCGCCGGGCGTCGTCGTCCTGTCGCGCAGCGCGGCGAGCTCGTCCGCGGCGTCCTCGGCGAGCTCCTCGGAGACGTGACCGCCGAGCACCGCCCACGCGAGGAACGTGCCGATGTGCGTCGCGCCCGCCTCGGGGCCCGCCTCGGGCGGGTAGCCCTCGCCCTCGGAGTGCCAGGACGCATCGTCGTACTTCGTCGTCATGCGCGCGACGCTACCGCCTCCCGCCGACCACGACAGGAGGGTCGATCTCCCGTGGATCACGACCCTCATGTCGTGCTCGACCGCGTGCCAGGTCGTGTTCGGCAGCGAGGCGGGCGGGCGGGGCCGACGGGCGGTTGGCGGGTCAGGCCACCGGGGCGCCGGCGAGGGCGTCCGCGAGGAGCTCGAGCGTGCGGGCGCGGCCCGGCGTGGAGTCCAGCGCCTCGTCGGCGCGCGACGCGGCGACGGGGACGACCATCACCTCGTCGACGCCGTGGCGCTCGGCGAGCCGGCGGACCTCGGCCGCGGCGTCGTCCGGCGTCCCGACGGCCCAGCGCCGGAGGCTGTCCTCGACCATCTGCCCGGCGGTGCCGTCGAGGGGCGCCGCCTGGGCCTCCTCCACGGTCTCCAGCGCGGTGAGTGCCTGACCGGTACGCAGCCGCGCCATCATGCGCGCCTGCGGGAGCGCGCGGGCACGCGCCTCGTCCTCCGTCTCGGCGACGACGGCGTTGAGCGTGAGGAACGTGCGCGGCTCGGGGAACTCCTCGCTCGGGCGGTAGCCCTCGCGATACAGGGCCAGGATCTCGTCGATGCCCTGGCCGGAGAAGTGGTTCGCGAACACGTACGGCAGCCCGAGCTCGGCCGCGAGGCGCGCGGAGTAGTCGCTCGACCCGAGGAGCCAGACGGTCGGTGCGGCGTCGGCGGCGGGCGTGGCGTGCACGTCGTAGACCTGGCCGCTCGTGAGGCGCAGCGTCGCGCCCTGCGGGCTCATGAGCGCGAGGATGTCGGTCACGTGCTGCGGGAAGCGGTCGACGTCGGCCGTCGGGCCGGTGATCCGCAGGAGCTGCGTCACGACGGGGTCGGAGCCCGGAGCACGGCCGATCCCCAGGTCGACGCGTCCGGGGGCGATCGCCTCGAGCGCCGCGAACTGCTCCGCGACGACGAGCGGCGCGTGGTTGGGGAGCATGACCCCGCCCGAGCCGACCCGGATGCGGTCGGTCACCGACGCCGCGGCGGCGATCATCACGGGCGGCGTCGACGCCGCGACCGCGGGCATGTTGTGGTGCTCGGCGAACCAGTACCGCTCGTACCCGAGCCGGTCCGCGAGGCGGACCAGGTCGAGCGACGCCCGCACCGCCTGGGTGCTGGACTGGCCCGAGCGGACGGGCACGAGGTCGAGGACGGACAGGCGGGGGGTCTGGGTGCTCACCCTGGTGCCAACCGGCGACCCCCGAGCCTCATTCCCCCGGGAGACCGGGGCAGCCTGCCAGGATGGTCGTCATGGACGTCCCCTCGATGATCATGGGCGCCGCGATCGCGTCCGTCGCCTGGATCGTGCTCGTGCCCTGGACCCGAATGAAGGAGCTGCGGGCGAAGGATCAGGCGGAGCGCGCGGAGGACTGACCGCCGGGCAGCGGTGTGCGCAGCCCGCTCGCCCGGTGGACCGGGCTCCTCACCGCGGTGCGGACGGCGTCCTCGGAGCCGACGACGCGCACGAACGTCTGCGCGCGCGTCACCGCCGTGTAGAGCAGCTCGCGCGTGAGCAGCGGCGACGTGGCGGGCGGCAGGACGAGCGTGACACGGTCGAACTGGCTGCCCTGCGCGCGGTGGACCGTCATGGCGTGCACGGTCTCGACCGGCGGGAGGCGGTGGGTGCGCACCCGGAGCGGGGCGCGCGGGTCGCCGAACACGGCGACGACACCGGCGCCCCCGGGTTCTGCGACGAGCACGCCGGTGTCGCCGTTGTAGAGCCCCACCTCGGCGTCGTTCGTCGTGACGAGCAGCGGCCGGCCGGCGACCCACGGCGTGTCGGTCGCGTGGTGGCCCGTGGCCTCCTCGACCCACGCCTCGACCTGCGCCGCCCACCGGCCCCGACCCGCGGGACCGCGCCGGTGCGCGACCATGACCCGGTGTCGGGCGAGGGCGTCCAGGGCCGCGGTGGCGTCGCCCGCGCGGGCCGCCTCGACGAGCGCCGTGCCCGCCGTGACGGCGTCGGCGCGCACGGCGGCGAGCACCGCGTCGTCCGGGACGTCGTCGGGCGTCTCGAGGAACTCCACCGAGCCGTGGCCCGCGCGCAGCAGGGCGAGCGCCTCCTCCGCGTCGCCGGTCCTGATCGCGGCCGCGAGCGGCAGGATCTCGGAGTCGCGGTCCTGGCGGTGGACGGTGCGCAGCCGCACGACGCCGTTGCCCAGCACGGCGCGGTCGTCCACCTCGCCGTCGGCCGGCGGCGGGGACGCGGCGAGCGCGACGTCGGCCGTCGCGACCACGACGGCCGACGTCGCGGGCGGGGTGACCGGTTCCCGGTGCACGAGGTCGCCGAGCACGGCACCGGCCTCCACGGACGCGAGCTGGTCGGGGTCGCCGACAAGCACGAGCCGTGCGTCGGGCCGCAACGCCTCGAGCAGCCGCGCCATGAGCGGCAGCGCGACCATCGACGTCTCGTCCACGACCACCACGTCGTGCGGCAGGTGGTGGTGCGCGTCGTGCCGGAACCGGGTGCTGCTGCCGGGCCGGTAGCCGAGCAGGCGGTGCAGCGTCGTCGCGACGGGGGCGCCGACGCGCTCGCGGTCGGCCGGGTCCGGGAATCCGGCGACGACCTCGCGCACCGCCTCCTGGAGGCGCGCGGCCGCCTTGCCCGTGGGCGCGGCGAGCGCCACGCGCAGGCCGACGTCCCGGGTGAGCGACGCGTCCGGACCAGGTGTGGTGGCAGGGGCGGGCGACGCGGTGGCGGCGGCAGGCCGCGCGGCGTCGTGCAGGACGGAGAGCAGGCGCGCGACCGTCGTCGTCTTGCCCGTGCCCGGGCCACCCGTGAGCACGGTGAGCCGGCGCGTGGCGGCGTGCGCGGCGGCGAGCCGCTGCCGGGTGTCGTCCGTCGCGGGGAAGAGGCGGGACAGCGCGGCGTCGAGGCGGCCGGGGTCCACGGGCAGGTCGTCTGCGGCGAGCCGGCCGTCGACGTCGTGCCGGACCGCGAGCTCGTCGCGCCAGTACCGGTCGAGGTAGAGAGCGCCGCCGACCCAGCGCGCAGGGCGGTCGGCCGGCCCGTCGACGCCCGCCGCGACGAGAGGGCTGCGCGCGACGGCCGACGCCCACGCGGTCCGGTCCGGCCAGGGCAGGTCCGTGGCGTCGGTGCGCGCCGCCTCCTCGTCCTCGGGCAGCTCGAGCGAGCCGAGGTCGTCCAGGCGCACGCACACCGACCCGCTGCGCACCGCGCGGACGGCGAGCGCGACCGCGAGCAGCACCCGGTCGTCGTGCTCGCCCGTGAGCCGGCCGAGCCGCAGCGCGACGCGCAGGTCGGCCGCGGAGACCACGCGCGCGGCGTTGAACGCGGCGAGCCACGCGGGCACCCCGACGGCGAGGCGCGGGTCGCCCTCGTCCACGGGAGGAGCCGGGGGCGCGGCGGGCACCGTCGCGCCGAGAGGGGCCGTGGTCATGCGCGACCTCCGTCGAGCAGGGCGGACAGGGCGACGACGAGCCCTGGCGGCGGCGTCCAGGCGACGACGCCGTACGGCGCGCCGTCGGGACCGGTCGGGGTGTCGGGGCCGGCCATGCCGCGCACGAACAGGTAGGCGCCGCCCGCGAGGTCGCGGTCGGGGTCGTAGTCCTGCACGCGCCAGCGCAGGTAGCGGTGCAGCGCGACGAGGTAGAGCACGAGCTGGAGGGGGTAGTGCGAGGCGAGCATCGCGTCGCGCGTCGCGTCCGGGTGGTAGTCGCCGACGGCGAGCGCCACCCCGGGCGGGCCGACGCGGTTCGTCTTGTAGTCGACGACGAGGTACCGACGACGGCCGGCGGGGTCGGGACGACCGTCCGGCCCCGCGACGGGCACGCGCAGCACCGCGTCGATCGACCCGGTGAGGTACCCGCGCAGCGGGACCCCGCTGGCACCGCCCGCCGTCCGGCTCTCGCTCTCGTCCGCCAGCGCCGCGAGCAGGTCGGGGTAGCGGGCGAACGCGTCGTCGGCGGGCAGGTGGGCGCGCAGGACGTCGGCGAGGTCGCGCAGCGTCGAGGGCCGGACGCCCTCGGTCTCGTCGCCGCCCGCGAGCGGGAGCTCGAACTCGAGCTCGGGCAGCCGGTCCCGCGGGTCGACGTCGGCGAGGGTGAGGCCGCCCGCGATCGGTCCGAGCGGGGTGCGCAGCGACAGGCCCAGCGCCGCGGCGAGCGACACGGGCTCCACACCGGGCACGCGGACCGTCGCTGCCTGGGCGCACCGGGCGCGCACCTCGGCGTCGAGGTCGTCGGCGGCCGTGTCGACGTACTCGAGGATCTCGTGCACCAGGGTGCCGAACGCGGTGCCGCCGGGCTGCCCCTCGTAGGGCGAGGGGACGTCGGCACCAGGACGGATGGCCGGCGCTCCGGTCGGCACCCCGGCCGGCGCGGCACCGGTCTCGTCGGCGTCCGGCGACTCCTCCGGCTCGTCCTGGATGCCCGGGTCCTCCGGCTCGCTCTCGATCCCGCCGACCGGCCCGTGGTGCGCCGCCGCCGTGAGCGCCGAGTACGACGCGCGGCGCCACTCGCGGTCCGGAAGGTGCGCGGTGGTCGCGAGCGCGAGGTCCGAGGCGGTGCGGCGCCCGGGAGACCAGCGGGCGCCCTTCGGCCGGCTCTCGACCTGCTCGACGACGACCGTCCCGCCCGAGCGCGCGGCGAGCGCCTCGAACGCGGACCGGACGGCGTCATCGCGCATCGCGTCGGGCCGGGCGTGGCGGCCGGGCTCGCCGCCGAGCATCCGGTCCGCGAGGAGCAACCGCGTGAGGGGGCCGGACCCGGTGCTGCGCTTGGTCGGGGTCCAGTGCACGACGACCTGGTGCCGGGCCCGCGTGAGCGCGACGTACAGCAGGCGCAGGTCCTCGCCCAGCTCCTCGTCACGCCAGCGCGCCTTGGCGTCCACGAACCCGGGGGAGCCGACGCCGCCCAGGTGCAGGACGCGCTGCCCGTGGTCGTCGTGGAACGCGAACAGCTCCTGGTCGTCCGACTCGAACCGCTCCCAGCCGAACGGGACGTAGACGACGCCGAACTCCAGGCCCTTCGCGGCGTGCACCGTGACGACCTGCACGGCCGCGGCGTCCGTCTCGAGGCGGCGGGTCCGCTCGTCGGTGAACACCGCGCCGACCTCGGCGATCCGGGCGCGCAGCCACGCGGTGAGCGCGGCCGTGCCGAGTCCCTCGGTGACCGCGGCCTCGTGCAGTGCCTGCGTGACGTGGCGCAGGTCGGTGAGGTAGCGCTCGCCGTCGACCCGGGCCATGACCCGCGCGGTCGCGCCCCGCCGGGCCGCGACCTCCGCGACGGCGGCGACGCCCCGGTCCGCGAGCAGGCGCGCCCAGGCCCGGACCGTGTCGCCGAGCTCGTCGTGGTCCGCGTCCCCGGCCGTCGCGAGCCGCTGCGCGTCCCAGCCCACGAACGGCGTGAGGGCGAGCGCCGTCGCGCGGCGGTGCAGGCCGGGCTGCTCCAGCGCGGCGAGCAGGGTGAGCCAGTCCTGGGCCGCTGCCGAGCCGAACACGCTCGACGGCCCCGACACCACGGCGGGGACGCCCAGCGCGACGAGCGCGGAGCGCACCGCCTCGGCCTGCGCGTTCGTCCGGGTGAGCACCGCGACGTCGCGCGGCTCGAGCGGCCGCCACAGTCCAGTGACGCCGCCCGCGTCGTCGCCCGCTGCCACGAGCCCGTCGTCGCGCACGCGGTCGCCGCCGCCGTCCGCGGTCCCGAGGCGGCCCGCGACGTCCGCCGCCACGTCCTGCGCGAGCAGGCTGCGCGCGTCGGGCGCTGACGGGGCCGACGATCCCCCCAGGCGATAGGCACGCCGCGTGACCTGCCGCAGCCGTACCGGCGCGCCGCCCGAGAACCGCGACTCGGGGTGGGCGGCGTCGACGGGACGCACGACGATCCGCGGGTCCCCGAGCGCCGTCTCGCCCAGGAGGGCGTGCAGGCCCGCCAGGAGCGGGCCGTCGCTGCGCCAGCTCCTGCTCAGCGTCGCGGTGTCCGCCGCGTCCTCGACCGCGCGCAGGTATGTCACGACGTCCGCGCCGCGGAAGGCGTAGATCGCCTGCTTGGGGTCGCCGATGAGCACGAGCGTGCGGCACTCCTCGGGATGCCCGTGGAACGCCGTGCGCAGGATCTCCCACTGCTCGGGGTCGGTGTCCTGGAACTCGTCGACCATCACGACGCGGAACCGCGACCGGACCCGCCGCGCCGCCGTCGCGCCGTGCTCGGGGTCCGTCAGCGCGCGGCGCAGCAGCACGAGCAGGTCGTCGTAGTCGAGCAGGTGCATCGCGCGCTTGCGCGCCTCGACCTCGCGGCGCGCGGCGACCGCGGCCTCGTACCGTGCCGCGGCCACCGACCCCTCGGCCGCGTCCGACGGCGCGACCACCGCCCCGTGGTCGCTCACCGCCACCCGGGCGACGTCGCGCACGTCGCGCGGCGACAGGATCGGCTCCGGCTGGTCCGCGAACCTCCGCACGTACAGGTCGTCCGTGACCTCCTCGACGAGGTCCGCGACGTCGGGCAGGAAGCTCGTCGCGAGGTCGACGTCCGCCGCCGTGCCGAGCGCGGTGAGCATCTGCTGGCAGAAGCCGTGCGTCGTCGTGATCGTCGCGGCGTCGAGCTGGGACAGCGCGACGCGCAGGCGCTCGCGGCGACGGGCGAGCTCGTCGTCGTCGACCGCGGCGAGGAACGCGACGAGGTCGTCCGGGCTGGACGCCGGACCCGGTCCGCGCAGCGCGCGCTCGGTCGCGACGAGGCGCTCGCGGACGCGGTCGCGCAGCTCCGACGTCGCGGCACGGCCGAAGGTCACGAGCATGATCTCCGGCAGGGCCGCCACGCCCTCGGCGACGTACCTCGTCGTGAGGGTCGCGATCGTGTGGGTCTTGCCCGTGCCGGCGCTCGCCTCGAGCACGACCGTCCCGGTCGGCAGCTCGCCGAACGGGTCGAAGCGCCGAGGGGTGCCGCTCCTCGCCACGTCGCCGTGCGGGGCGGCACCGTCCGTCGGGGTCCGGGACGTCGCGCCGTTCACCGGGCACCTCGCAGCTCGTTCTCCAGCAGGGGCTCCCACACGCGGCGCGCGAGCGCGCCGAGGCGGGTCGGGTCGTCGGGGAATCGGCCCAGGTCGACCGTGGTGGCGAGCCCCGCGACGTCGGGGAGGGCGGGGTCCTGGCCCCACGCGAGGACGACGTACGGGTCCTTGCGCTCGAAGCCCTTGTTCCACGCCCAGCCGGCGCGCATCAGGGCGTCGCGCGCGTCGCTCGTGCTCCGTTCCTCGGTGTAGCGCAGCGACACCTCGGGGAGCACCGGCAGCGGCTCGCGCGCCGCCTCGTCGCGCAGCGCCACGAGGTCGGCGAGGACCCGCACCGCTATGTCCCGGTCCGGCGGCGTGAGCGTCGACCAGGCGACGCCCGGCCCCCGGGACGAGCGACCGATCGCGACGGCGTCCCACGGGCGACCCGGGTCGCTCGCCGTGAGCGCGAGCGCCTGGACCCACGCGCGCAGCCGGTGCTTGGGCCCGAGGCGGGAGTACTCGGTGCGGACGACGCGCGCGCCGTGCACGCCGGGGACGCTCCCGACGAGCGTGCGGCCGTCGGGCAGCACGGCGCGGACGTCGACCGTCTCGGCCGAGCTCAGCACGTCCTGGCTCACCGGGCGACCGGCGGCGAGGTCGGCCTCGCGCGCGGCCCCCACGGCGGTGACGCGCAGCGGGCCGACGGCGCGGACCACCTCCTGCAGCGCCGAGCGCCCCAGCTCGCGCGGCGGGACCTGGCCCCGGCGCCACTCGGCCTGCATCGCCCGGTTCGGGTCGACACCCGAGAGCGCGGCCCGCAGCACGCGGTCGCCCACGCCCCAGCCGGAGAGCCCGGTGAGCGCGAGCGGGAGGCGGTCCTCGACGTCGTCCTCCTCCAGCACGAGGCCCACGTCGAGCGTGTGCTGGGCGAACCACCTCGGCGCGTTCTCCAGCAGTCGGACCAGGTCGTCGAGCTCGACGTCGGCCGGCGCGCCCGGCGACCCGGCGCCGCCCGCGCCGTCCGCGGGGAGGTCGAGCGGTGCGCCGACGAGCGCCCCGACGGGCCGGCGCCCGCGGTGCAGGGCACGGGCCCCGGCGAGCGCGGCGTCGTCGTGGCTGAACGGCCCGGGCACGCCCAGGGCACCCGGGACGAAGTTGCGCTCGTCCACGGTCTGGAGCGGGTGCTGCACGACCACGTGCTCGCGCGCCGGGCGGCCGTCGACCGTCGTCGCCACGCGGTCGAGCGCGTCGAGCAGCTCCGCGACGGGGACCGCGGGCGGCCGGGCGGCGCCGGTGCGCTCGTCGGCGCCCGTGTGCACGACGACGAGGTGGTCGCCCGCCGCGGCGACGGCGTCGAGGAAGATCTGCCGGTCCTCGCTGCGCGCGTCGCGCTCGCCGATCTCCGGGTGCCGCGCGAGCAGGTCGTCACCCGCGGGCGCCGCGGTGCGGGGGAACACACCGTCGTCGAGGCCCAGGAGGCACACCACCCGGTGCGGCACCGAGCGCATCGGCTCGAGCGAGCACACGGTGAGCGCGCCCGTGCGGAACCCGGCGCGGGTCGGCCGTCCCGCGAGGCGGTCGTCGAGCAGCGCGCGCACGTCCGCGAGCCGCAGCGCGACCCCGCCGTGCGCCGCGCCTGCCGCGCGCACGTCGCCCAGCACACGGCGGGCGGAGCCGATCTGCCACGCCTCCGTGGGCGGCGCCTCGGCGAGCATCGTGAGCGCGCGGTCGAGCGCGTCGAGCCAGTGCGCGAGCGGGTGCACCCCGTCGAGCGCGCGCAGTGTCTCCGTCAGCCGCGCGACGAGCTCGGCGAGGCGGCCCGCGAGGTCCACGTCGGTCGAGCCGACGTCGTCGAGCGGCAGCGCCGGACCGACGAACCGCGCGTCCTCGTCGGCCATCGCCGCGCCGAGCAGGAGGCGGTCGAGCGCCGCGTCCCACGTGCCCTGCCGCACGTGCCCGTCGATCCCGAACCGCGCGCGCCGCTCGCCGTCCTCGCCCCAGTGCACGCCCGCCTCGACGGCCCACTGGCGCAGGCGGTCCACGTCGTCGTCGGAGAACCGGAACCGGCGGCGGACCGGCGCGCTCGCGGCGAGGTCGAGCACCTCCGACGCCGTGACCCGGCCGTCGGCGAGTCGCAGCAGCGTGGCGAGCAGCGCGAGCACGGGGTTGGTCGTCCCGGCGCCGCGGTCGGCGAGGCTGACCCGCAGGCGCTGGCCCGGGTGCGCGTCCTCGCCGAGCTCGGGGACCGCGCCGAACGTCGCCGTGACGAGCGGGGCGAACGTCTCGACGTCCGGGCACAGCACGATGACGTCGCGCGCCTGGAGCGTGGGGTCGGCCGAGAACAGGCCGACGAGCGTCTCCCGCAGGACCTCGACCTGCCGCGCCCGGCCGTGGCACGCGAGCACCTGGACCGACCGGTCGGCGGGGTCGACGACGTGGGTCCCGTCCGGCGTGTCCGTGCGGAGGGCGCCCTGCAGCGCGCCGAGCAGCGTCGGCGGCGTGGGCGCGGCCTCGTGGCGGGTCTCGTGCACCACGCCGCCCCCGGCGAGCCGGAGCTGCAGCTCGACCGCGTCACGACCGGTCGACGCGAGGAACGGGTGCCGGGCGAGCGTGGGCAGGTCCGCGCGACGTCGGGCGCCCGCGTCGTCCGGGGTGGCATCGTCGGCGACGTCGTCGCTCGTGGCGGGGCCGCCGTCGTACGCCGCGACCTTGTCCCACAGCGCGGGCGAGGGGTGCACGAGCCACAGGTGGACGTCGCGGTGCTCGGCGAGCGCACGCAGGACGCGGAGCTCGTCCTCCGGCAGCCGCGTCGGACCGAACACGGACAGCCGCGGCGGGAGGTCCACGGCCGCGGGGTCGGCGCGCAGCGCGGCGACCGCCTCCTCCACGCGCCGCGCCGGGTCCGTGGCCGGGACGCGGTCGACGAGGCGCCGCCAGAGCTCGGGCTGCCACGCGAGGTCGTCCGGGGTGTCGCCGGTCCCCGGCGACGGGGGCGACCACGCGAGCACGACCTCGGGCCGCTGCCGCGCGTAGTCGACGAGCAGGTCCGCGAGCCGGCGCGCCAGAGTCAGCCGTCGCCCTCGGCGCACCTCGTCGCCCGGGTCGCCGACGTACCGGGCGAGCGGCGCCGCCCACGGCTCGGCGAGGTGCGCGTCGAGCACCTCGAGCACGGACCAGGCGAGCCGCTCGGGGCGCCAGGGGTCGTCGTCGGGGTCGAGGTCGGTGAGGTCCGCGACGACCTGCTCCACGAGCCGGCGCGGCCCACGGAAGTCGACGTTCGCGCAGATGCCCGACGTCTCGCCCGCACCCAGGTGGTGCGACAGCCGCTGCGCGAGCCACCGCTCGACCCCGCGCGTCGGCACGGCCACGACGTCCGGCGTGAACGGGTCCTCCGGTGCCTCGGCGAGCACGGCGGCGAGCGGCGCCACGAGCGCCTCGGCACGCTCGGAGCGGTGCACGTGCAGCAACAGCGGACCCCTGTCGGTGGTGGTCGGGCGTGGTCTCGCGCCGGGCCGGTGACCGAGCGCTACGAGGAATCTACGAGGTGCGTCCCACACCGTCGAACCGTCGTCCACAGAGCTCTCCGAGCACGGCGACGGGCTGTGGGCCTCACCCGACGGCCGGGTCGGCGCGCCGCGCGACGAACACCCACTCCCGGCCGGGACGGTCGGGCGCGTCACGGACGTCCACGAGCTCGAACCCGGACGCCACCAGGGACGCCTCGATCTCGGCGCGCTCGCGGAAGCGGAGCGTCGAGTCGGAGTGCAGCGTGGTGCCGTCGGGCAGCACGGTCGTGTCGTGGAAAGACACGAAGGGGAGCGACACGTCGGTGAGGTCGGTCCAGGACTCGACCGGCCCGACGTCGGGCACGTCCACGCGCGTGGCCGTCGCCTCGCGGGTCCACCCCTCCCACGCCCGGCGCGCGGGATCGCGCGTCTCGAACACGAGGTGGCCGCCCGGCACGAGGGCGGAGCCGATGCCCCGCAGGGTCGTGGCCCACGCGTCGTCGGTGAGGAACACCTGGGCGACGTTCGCCGTCATGGTCGCGAGGTCGACCCGGAGCGGCGGGAGCGTGGTCGCGTCGCCGTGCAGCCAACGCACGCGGCCGGCGCCCGGCTTGGTGCGGGCGACGTCGAGCGACGCGCCCGCGGGGTCGACGCCCACGACGTCGATCCCGCGCCGTGCCAGGAGGCACGCGAACGTCCCGGTGCCGCACCCGACGTCGAGCACCCGGCGCGCGCCGAGCTCGTCGACGATCGCCGCGTAGACGTCGAGGTCGGAGCGGTCCGGGTCGAGCGGGTCGTAGAGGGCGGCGAGTCGAGGGTCGTCGAAGATCGCGTCAGGCACCCTCCGACGCTAGGAGGGTCGGTGCGACCGGTCCACGTCTTTCCCACGCACACCGCACCGACCCTGCCCCCGCTGCCCGCCGACCATGCTGTTGTGGCCCGTCCCGGCGTCGGGACGGGCCACAACCACATGGTCGGCGCGAGGAGAGTCAGGCGTTGAGCGCCTGCTCCACGTCCTCGATGACGTCGAGCGGGTCTTCCAGGCCCACCGACAGGCGCACCGTCGTCTCCGCGATCCCGACGGCGGCGCGGCCCTCGGGGCCGAGCTTGCGGTGCGTGGTCGTGGCGGGGTGGGTGACGAGCGACTTGGCGTCGCCGAGGTTGTTCGAGATGTCGACGACCTGGAGCGCGTCGAGGAACGTGAACGCGCGCTTCTTCGCGGTCTCGGGGTCGGTGCCCTCCGGGACGGCGAGGTCGAACGTCACGACCGTGCCGCCGCCGCTCTGCTGCGACTGCGCGAGCTCGCGCTGCGGGTGCGACGCGAGGAACGGGTAGCGCACGCGCCCGATCCCGGGAAGCTGCTCCAGCGCCTCGGCGACCTGCGCCGCCGCGGCGTTCTGCGCGGCGACGCGCACGGGCAGCGTCTCGAGCCCCTTGAGCAGGACCCACGCGTTGAACGCCGAGAGCGACGGCCCGGTGTTCCGGATGAACGTCTGCACGGGCCCGTTGACGTACTCCTCGGTCCCGAGGATCGCGCCGCCGAGCACCCGGCCCTGGCCGTCGATGTGCTTGGTCGCCGAGTACACGACGACGTCCGCCCCGAGCTCGAGCGGCTTCTGCAGCAGCGGCGTCGCGAACACGTTGTCGAGCACGACCACTGCGCCGGCGGCGTGCGCGAGCTCGCTCACGCGCCGCGCGTCGACGATGTCCTGCATGGGGTTGGACGGCGTCTCGAAGAACACGACGTCCGCCGGCGTGGACAGCGCCTCCTCCCACTGGGAGAGCACGTGCCCGTCGACGTAGTCGGTCCGCACGCCCCACTTGGCGAAGATCTCGTCGAAGATGACGATGCTCGACCCGAACAGCGCGCGGGCCGCGACGATCCGCGACCCGGAACCCACGAGCGCGGCGAGCGACGTGAAGACCGCGGACATGCCGGACGCCGTCGCGTAGCAGGCCTCTGCGCCCTCGAGCAGGCGCAGGCGCTCCTCGAACGCGTGCACCGTCGGGTTGCCGTAGCGCGAGTAGACGAACCGGTCGAGCTCGCCCTTGAACGCGGCCTCGGCGTCGGCGGCGCGGTCGTAGGTGTAGCCCTGGGTGAGGAACAGCGCCTCGGAGGTCTCCTGGAACTCCGTGCGGTGGTGCCCGCCGCGCACGGCGAGCGTCGCGGGGCGAGCGCTCGCGGGCAGCGGCTTGCGGCCGGAGCCGCCCGGCACGCTCCCGGGCTGCGCGGCGCTCACCGGGCCGCCTCGTCGTAGGTCGTCGTGGGCAGGCCGCGGACCTTCCAGCCCTCGACGTCGCGCAGGCCCGAGAAGCCTTGGGCGCCCTCGAAGCCCTCGAGCACGTTGTACGACGGCCCGAGCCCCGCGGCCGTGGCAGCGCGCGCGGCGCCGATCGAGCGCTGGCCCGAGCGGCACAGGAACACGACGGGGCGCTCGTCGCCGGGGGTGAGGCCCGCCTCGACGAGCTGGTCCACGAAGCGCGGGTTGGGCCCGGCCGGGGTCACCCACTCGTCGAACACGACGTCGCGGTCGAGGTCCGTGGCGTCGGGCACGCCGATGGTGCGCCACTCACCCTCGGTGCGGACGTCCACGAGCACGGCGCGCTCGTCGCTCGTCAGCAGGTCCCACGCCTGCTGGGGGGTGATGTCGCCGGCGTAGCCGACGGCGGGCCGGGCATCGGGCAGTGCCGCCCCGGGTGCCGACGTCTGCTGGGACTGGTCGCTCATGAGTCCTCCTCCATCGATCGTGGCAGTAGCACCCTGCGCCCGACCGTCTCGCGACGGACCGGGGGGTTGCTGCGGCGTCGACGTGCCACGTCACTCGGCCGCTCCGGATGGTTGCTCGGGATCGTACGCCACGTGTCCGACGCGCGGAACGCCCGTCTCGCCGAGCGGCCCGCGGGCGGGGTGCCCGACGTCGGACGGTCGCGCTAGCGTGGCCGCGCGGCCGGGCGGGGGTCCCGGTGGGCAGGGGGATCGATGCGGATCGGGCGAGGACGTGCGGTGGGCGCGGCCGTGGTCGGAGGAGCGGTCGTGGTGGGTGTCGTCCTGCTGTGGACGGCGCCCGAGGGCGAGGACGCACCGCGGGCGGTGGCCGAGGTGGACGTCGTGGGGGCAGACCCCGGGCTGCCCGCCGAGCGGCCGCGGGTCGTCCAGGTCGAACCCGACGAGGACCTCGTCCCGTCTCTCCCGCCCGACAGCGCCCTCGCCGTGGAGACCGGCGAGCCGGTCGACCTGGCGGACCTCGTCGTCGGAGGGTACGAGGGCTGGTGGAGCTCGGACGGCAACGGCGAGGCGTGCGACGCCTACGCCGACGCGCACCCCGAGGTCGTGCTGGCGAGCACGCGCACCGGTGAGGTCGTCGAGGCCCACGCGAGCGGCGCGCGGCTCCAGCGTCCTCCGCAGGCGCCACCGGGAGACCCGGCCGAGTGGCCGCCCGACTCCGTCGTCGTGCTCGACGCGCGGACCGGCGAGGTGCTCGACGCGTTCGCGGTCGACGAGTCCGGGTGGCGCCTCGACCTACCCGTGGACTGCGTCCCGCCATCCGAGACGCCCTGACCACCGGTTGACACGGTGCGTCCCCCGCGCACATCCTGGGACGCAGGTCATGAGTGCCAGCGTGAAACCCCGGTTTGCTGGCCGGCAACCCTCCTCTCGCGGCGGGGTGCCCCGGGTGACGACCAGGCCGTACGCCGACCGGCGCGCGGCAAGCGCGGGGATCACGGTCCCCGGACCGCCCTCGGAGGACTGTGCCATGACTGCTCTCGCCGACGTCTCGTGTCCGACCGAGGTCGCGGAGGCCCCCGACCTCGCGGCGCTCGTCGACGCGCCCGCGCTCCTGCCCGTCGTCGGCGCGGACACGCTCGTCCCGCTCGTCGACGGCCGCAGCGTCCCGTACGCGAACCTCGACGTCGCGGCCTCGGCCCCGGCGCTTCGCTCCGTGGCGGACCGTGTGACCGAGGTGCTCCCGCTCTACGCGAGCGTGCACCGCGGCGCGGGCTACCTGTCGCAGGTCTCGACGGCGCTCTACGAGGCGTCGCGACGCACGATCGGCGCGTTCGTCGGCGCGCGCGAGGACGACGTCACGGTCGTCACGCGCAACACGACCGACTCGCTCAACCTGCTCGCGGGCTGCGTCCCGGCGAACGCGGACGGGACGCCTGGACGCGTGCTCGTCCTCGACGTCGAGCACCACGCGAACCTCCTGCCGTGGCAGCGCGCGGGCGGTGCGACGGTCCTCGCCGGCGGTGCGTCCGTCGCGGAGACGTTGTCCGGCCTGCGCACCGAGCTCGCGCGCTTCCCGTACGCCCTGGTCGCGGTGACCGGCGCGTCGAACGTCACGGGCGAGTCGCTGCCCGTCGCGGACGTCGTGCGGATCGCGCACGACGCCGGGGCGCGCGTCGTGCTCGACGGCGCCCAGCTCGTCCCGCACCGCGGGTTCTCGCTCGCCGACTCGGGCGTCGACTACGTCGCGTTCTCCGGCCACAAGACGTATGCGCCGTTCGGCGCGGGCGCGCTCGTGGGTCGTCGCGACTGGCTCGACGCGGGCACGCCCTACCTCGCCGGCGGCGGTGCGGTGCGCCAGGTCGCCGTCACGGGGACGCAGTGGCAGACGGCGCCCGCGCGTCACGAGGCCGGGTCGCCCAACGTCGTGGGTGCTGCGGCGCTCGCGGCGGCGTGCGACGCGCTCGCGGCGCTCGACCCGGCGGACCTCCACGCGCACGAGGCGACGCTGCGCGCCGCGCTCGTCGCCGGGCTGGAGGCGGTCCCGAGCGTGCGGGTCGTGCGGGTCTGGGAGGACGCCGTCGACCCGGTCGGGGTCGTCACGTTCTCCGTCGAGGGTCACGACCCCGGCCTCGTCGCCGCGTACCTCTCCGCCGAGCACGGCATCGGCGTGCGCGACGGCCGCTTCTGCGCCCACCCGCTGCTCGCGCGTCTCGGGTACGACGCGGGCGCGATCCGCGCGTCCGTCGGCGTCGGGACGACGGGTGCGGACGTCGTCCGGCTCGTCGAGGCCGTGCGGTCGTACGTGGCGCACGGTCCTGCGACGCGGTACGAGGTCGTCGACGGCTGCTGGGCCGTGGCCGACGACCCGCGCCCCGTGCCCGTGGGGTCCGGTCTCGAGGGTCTCTTCGCGACCGCCGCGGCGGGGTTCCTCGCCGACGCCGCGGGGTGCGGCCCCGCCGTCTGACCCGGCGCCGGCGGGACCGCCGGGACAGCCGTTCACCGGGCCGTCGACGAGCGTTGTCCACGACGTCGCCGGACCCTCTTGGCGGCGTCGTCCGCGTGTGCTCTGATATGCGCTGTGCTGCACGACGTCGTCCTCTCGGGGCACGGATTCCGCCTGGAACCGTTGGCCCTGGAGCACGCTGAGACACTGGCCGGCCTCGTCGACGAGGCGATGTGGTCAGGCATGAGCATCCCCATGCCCTTCGGGGTCGCGGGGATGGCCGAGCTGGTGGCCGCGACGCGCGCCGCGCCCGACCTGACGGGCTTCGTCGTGCGCGCCGCCGGACCCGACGGGTCCGTCGGCGACGTGCTCGGCAGCACGGCTTTCCGCGACCTGTCCCTCGTCGACCGCCGGGTCGAGGTCGGCCGGACGTTCTACGCCCGCTCCACGTGGGGGAGCCTCGTCAACCCCGTGACCAAGTGGCTGCTGCTGCGGCACGCGTTCGAGACGTGGGACGTGCACCGCGTCGGCTTCCGCGTCGACACGCGCAACACGCGCTCGCTCGGGGCCATGCGCCGGCTCGGGGCGTACGAGGAGGGCGTCATGCGCGGCCACCGCACCGCGCCCGACGGGACGCGCGCCGACTCCGTCATGTTCTCGATCCTCGCGCCCGAGTGGCCCACCGTCGAGGTCGGGCTGCTGGAACGGATCAACGCGCCGCGCGTCGTGCCCGTGCTCGCCCCGCCGCACCAGCCGATCCCGTTGCCGCTCGCGGCGTCGTAGACCCGCGCACCGCTCGGACGCACGGCGAGGGCCCCGCCGGAGCGGGGCCCTCGCGAGCCGGGGACGTGCCGGGCTACTTGTCGAACGCGTCCTTCACGTCGTCGCCCGCCTGCTTGAGGTCGGCCTTCGCCTGGTCGGCCTTGCCCTCGGCCTCGAGCCGCTCGTTGCCCGTGAGCTTGCCCGCGCCCTCCTTGAGCTTGCCCCCTGCCTCCTCGGCGGCGTGCTTGGCCTTGTCTCCCAGTCCCATGAGTGCTCCTCTCGTCGGTGCGTGCTCGACCGTAGGCACGGGTCGGGTCACTCGCACGCGGTCGCGCACCCCGCGTGTGGTGGGATGTGCGGGTGCAGCACGACACCACCCTCGAAGACTTCGGCGTCCGCCTCGTCCCGCTCGACGAGAGCCACGCCCCCGCGCTCGGCGCGCTCGTCGACGACGGCATCTGGGCCGGCATGTCGAGCCGCGTGCCCAGCGGGACGGACGCGATGGCCGGGTACGTCCGCGACGCTGTCGCCGCCCCCGGTCGGCTCGCGTTCGCCGTGGTCGGTCCAGCGGCGGACGGCGCGTCCGACGGCGCGGAGGTCGTCCGCGGATCGACGTCGCTCTACGAGTGGGTGCCCTCGCAGGGCAGGGTCGAGCTCGGCTCGACGTTCTACGCGCGCCCGTGGTGGGGCGGCGTGACCAACCCCGCGTGCAAGTACCTGCTGCTGCGCCACGCGTTCGAGGACCTCGACGTCGCGCGCGTCGCGCTGCGCGCGGACGCCCGCAACAGCCGGTCCATCGGCGCGATCCGGCGCCTGGGCGCCGTGCCCGAGGGCGTGCTCCGCAGCCACCGCGTCGCACCCGACGGGTCGCGCCAGGACACCGCCTACTTCTCGATCCTGCTCGACGAGTGGCCGACCGTCCGCGACGGCCTGCTCGCGCGCCTCGCGTAGGCGGTCGGCTCGCCGAGAACGAGCCTGCGCGGCGTCGAACACGGGGTTGGTGTCGCTCTTCGCTCGAGAACGACACCAACCCCGTGTTTGGCAGCGGGGCCGGGGGTGGTCAGGGGCGCGGCGTGACCCGGCCCGAGAGGTGCAACCGGCCCTTGCCGTCCCACGCCTGGTAGACGACGCCCGTCGTCGGGTCGCCCGCACCGTCGGGCACGGCAGGGGTGACCTGCCCGACGGCGTCCCGCACCAGGGCGGGCACGTCGCCCGCGGGGCGCAGCGCGACGTCGACCGTGCTCGGCAGCAGGACGGGCTTCGCGAAGGACACCGTCCAGTCGTACGTGTCGCCGCGGCGCGGTCCCGCCTCGGCGAGCGCGCGCGCGGCCGTGTACATGCCGTGCGCGATGGCGCGCGGGAACCCGAACGCCTTGGCGCCGAGCCCCGACGTGTGGATGGGGTTCCGGTCGCCGGAGACGGCCGCGTACGCGCGACCGGTCCCCGCGCCGAGCGTCCAGCGCGCCGTCGGGAGCGGGGCGACGAACGCCTCCGTGCCCGACGCCGCCGTGGCATCGTCGCCCGTCGGGCCGCCCGGGAGCGTGACGCCCTTCGCGAGGTACGTCGAGACCCCTCGGTAGGCGGGCGTCGTCGCCGACAGACCGCTCCCGGACGCGCGCTCCTCGTCCGTGCGCTCGACGGAGACCTCCGTCACGAGGTCCACCCGGACCCCGCGCCGGTGCGGACGCAGCCCCTCGGCCCAGGCACGCACCTCGAGCGTGTCCCCGAGCCGCACCGGACGCAGCACGGACACCGAGTTCGCGAGGTGCACCATGCCGAGCAGCGGGAGAGGGAAGTCGGTCCGGACCATGACGGCCGTCGCGAGCGGGAACCCGAGCACGTGCAGGTATCCGGCGGGCAGCACCTCCGACGGGGCCTCGCCCACGAGGCGTGCGTACCGCGCGAGGTGCGCGGCGCTGCCCACGTGGTCGGGCGCGGCGTCGTCGCCCGTCGGCACGCCTGCGACGCGGTACGTGACCTCCGGCAGCTCCAGGTCACGACGCCCGCCGCCCGTGGGGAAGCGGTGCGCCGCCGCGATCCGGCCCGACGCCGCGAGCCCGCGCACGTACAGGCCACCGAGCCCGGGGATCGCGGGCAGGGTCTCGACCCGGTCGGGCGCGCCCGACCGGGGTGCGGGCCCGACGCCGTCGGGCGCCGTCACCGGCCCACCACGTTCTGCCCGCACACGCGCAGCACCTGCCCGTTCACGCCGGCGGCACCCGGCGACGCGAGGAACGCGATCGCCTCGGCCACGTCCACGGGCTGGCCGCCCTGCTGGAGCGACGCGACCCGGCGCGCGACCTCGCGCTGGACGAACGGGATCGACGCCGTCATGTCCGTCTCGATGAACCCCGGCGCGACGGCGTTCGCCGTGCCGCCCGGCCCGCCCGGCGCCGCGAGCAGGCGCGCGAACGCGCGCGTGTGCCCGATGACGCCGGCCTTCGAGAACGCGTAGTTCGCCTGGCCGCGGTTGCCCGCGATGCCGCTCGTCGACGCGAGCGACACGATGCGCGGCGCGGAGGAGAACCCGTTCGCGCCGAGCAGGTACTCCGTGATCCGGAGCTGCGCGGCGAGGTTCACCGCGATCACGGCGTCCCACTTGTCCGCGGACATGTTGGCGAGCAGCTTGTCGCGCAGGATCCCCGCGTTGTGCACCAGGACGTCGAGCCCGCCGTGCCGCGCGCGGGCGTGCTCGAGGATGCGCGCGCCCGCGTCGTCGGCGGTCACGTCGAGCTGGAGCGCCGTGCCCTTGATCTCGTTCGCGACCGTGGCGAGCGCCTCGCCCGCCGCGGGCACGTCGACCACGACGACCTTCGCGCCGTCGCGCGCGAGCGTCCGCGCGACCTGCGCACCGATGCCGCGCGCCGCGCCCGTGACGACAGCGACCTTTCCGGCGAGCGGCTGGTCCCAGTACGTGCCCGTCACGCCGACGTCGGCGACGGGCGCGCCGACCCGCAGCACCTGCCCGTCGACGAAGGCAGACCGGGCGGACAGGAGGAAGCGGAGCGCGGCGAGGACGCTCACGCTGTCGACCGGGGCGTCGTCGGTCACCTGGATGCCGTTGCCGGTCGCGCCGTAGCGGAGCTCCTTGGCGACGGAGCGCAGGAACCCGTCGACGCCCTCGCGGGCGGCGGCGAGCTCGGGGGAGTCCGTGTCGGCGGGGGCGCGCGAGATCGTCACGACGCGGCCGTTGGGCGCGAGGCGGCGCAGCGTGGCGGAGAGCGCCAGGACGGGCGCGGACGCGTCCTCAGGACGCTCGATCCCGCTGAGCACGACGACGACCGCACCCCAGCGGGTCGTGTCGTCCGGGGTCTGGCGGACGTCGAGGTCCCAGGCGAGCAGGGCCTCGGCCACGCGGTCGGCGTCGTCGCGCACGCCGGGCGTGCCGCCGAGCACGAGCACGGGCCCGACGGTGAGCGGGTCGCCCGCGCGGAAGCGGCGCAGGACCGCCGGGCGGGGTAGGCCCAGCTTCTTGGCGAGCGTCTTCGTGAAGCCGGAGTTGACGGCCTGGACGTAGGAGTCGGTCACGGTGGTTCCTCTCGGGTCGTCGGGCCGTCAGGCGGGGGTGTCCGTCGCGGGGACGGACTCGAGGATCGCGGCGACGCCGAGGCCTCCCGCGGCGCACACGGAGATCAGCGCCCGCGCCGGGGCGCCGGTCTCGGCGGTCTTCGCGGCGAGGAGCTTGGCCGCCGTCGCGACGATGCGGCCGCCGGTCGCGGCGAACGGGTGGCCCGCGGCGAGCGAGGACCCGTTGACATTGAGGCGCGAGCGGTCGATCGACCCGAGCGCGCCGTCGAGGCCCAGCTCGGTGCGGCAGTACTCGTCGTCCTCCCAGGCCTTGAGCGTCGTGAGGACCGTGGAGGCGAACGCCTCGTGGATCTCGTAGAGGTCGAAGTCGCCGAGCGCGAGGCCGTTGCGCGCGAGCAGGCGCGGGACGGCGTGGGCCGGGGCCATGAGCAGGCCCTCGTGCCCGTGCACGAAGTCGACGGCCGCGGTCTCGGCGTCGACGACGCGCGCGAGCAGCGGGAGGTCGCGCTCGCGCGCCCACTCGGCGGACGCGAGCAGGACCGTGGACGCGCCGTCGGTCAGCGGGGTCGAGTTGCCCGCCGTCATGGTCGGCCCCGCGCTGCTCCCGTCGCCCGCCACCGCGCCCGCGAGGCGCTTGCCGTACACCGGCTTGAGCGCGGCGAGCTTCTCGAGCGACGAGTCGGTGCGCAGGTTGTCGTCGCGCACGAGCCCGCGGAACGGGGTGACGAGGTCGTCGAAGAACCCGGCGTCCCACGCGGCCGCGAGATGCTCGTGGCTCGCGAGCGCGAGCTCGTCCTGCGCCTCGCGCGAGACGCCCCAGCGCGCCGTCGTGATCGCCTGGTGCTCGCCCATGGACAGGCCGGTGCGCGGCTCGTCGGTGGCGGGGGTGAGGGGCGCGAGGTCGGACGGCCGAACCTTGGCGAAGGCCTTGACGCGCTGGCCGAAGGTCTTCGCGTGGCTCGCCTCCAGGAGCGCCCGGCGCAAGCCCTCGCTCACGGCGATGGGCGCGTCGGAGACCGTGTCGGAGCCGCCCGCGACGCCCGACTCGACCTGGCCGAGGCGGATCTTGTTCGCGACGGTGATCGTCGCCTCGAGGCCGGTCGCGCACGCCTGCTGGAGGTCGTAGGCCGGGGTCTCGGGGGAGAGGGAGGAGCCCAGCACGGACTCTCGCACGAGGTTGAAGTCGCGCGAGTGCTTGAGCACCGCGCCCCCGACGACCTCGCCGAGCCGCTCGCCCTGGAGGCCGAAGCGCGCGACGAGACCTTCGAGCGCGGCCGTGAACATCTCCTGGTTGCTCGCCGACGAGTACTTCTTGCCCGCGCGGGCGAACGGGATGCGGTTCCCGCCCACGACCCAGGCGTCGCGGGGGGCGCCGGGGGTGCTGGTCGTCTCCGCCTGCTGGGCGGCCTGTCCGGGCGACTGCTCGGGGGTCTGCTCGGGGGTCCGGCGGGGGCTGGTGCGGTTGGCCACTGTGCCTCACTTCCTGTCCGTGCTCGCTGCGCTGCGTCGGTCCCGGCCCGGGGAGGAAGCCTCTGCGCGACGTCGTGGTCGACGGCGCGCGGAGGCAGGGAGAGGGCCGGCTGGTGTCCAATACCAAGAGTACCTGATACTCTCGGTTTCGTGAGTCGGGTCACAGGGCCGTGCCCTGCCCCGACGCGGTGCCGGAGGACCAGGCACCGACGACATCGAGGTCGGGCGCAACGGAGGGCGACGTGAACACAGGTGCCGACGCGCGAGCGGCCACCCGAGGACGGGTGCAGCCGGGCGCGGCGGTGGACGGCCGGTCGACCCGCTGGGACGAGCACCGGGCGGCACGCCGCGCGGAGCTCATCCGGGCGGCGAGCAAGGCCGTGCACCGCGGAGGTCCCGGGGTCTCCATGGATGAGATCGCGGCGGCGTCGGGGACGTCGAAGTCGATCATCTACCGCTACTTCGACGACAAGACGGGCCTGCAGGTCGCGCTCGGGTCCGCCGTCGTGGGGCAGATGCACGACGCGCTGACCCAGGCGGCCGAGTCGGCCGAGACGCCCAAGCGCGCGCTGCGCGCGATGGTCGGCGTCTATCTCGAGATGATCGAGAGCTCGCCCAACGTCTACTACTTCGTCACCCGGACGAGCGCCGTCGCGGGGACGGAGGAGCCCGCGGCGCAGCTCGCCGCGAGCGGCATCACCAACGGGACCGCCGGAGCGAGCCGCGCGCCCCTCGCGGCGTTCCTCGACTCGGTGATCGAGCTCGTCGCCGAGCCGTTCGCCCGCGTCACCGACGTCTCTCCCGCCGACGCCGCGGCCTGGGCCGCGGGCGCCGTCGGGTTCGTGCGCGGCGCCGGGGAGTGGTGGCTCGGTCACCGCGACCGGGCCGACGTCCCGGACCGCGAGCAGCTCACCGAGCGCGTCGCCGCCTGGCTCTGGGCCGGGCCCGTCGGCGTGCTCTCCCACAACCCGGGCACCCCCCGCTCCCACGACGACCGGCGTGCGGCGCCCGCGACCCGTCGCGACGGCGTCCGCCGCCCCGGCACCGACCGCCCTGAGCACCCGGCGACCGCCTCAGACCTCAAGGAGATCCCATGACCGCCACGTCCGACCGTCCCGCCCTCGCGCAGCGCGCGACGACCCCGGGCGCCGCGAGCGCGACGCCGCCGGGCGAGGCCCGCGTCGACGTCGCCTCCCTCGAGAAGCTCCTGCTCGGCCGGTGGGCCGACCTGCGCGCGACGGCGCGCGCCACCGCGGGCGAGGAGGCGTTCCAGCGCATCGAGGGCCTGACCCTGCGCGAGCACCGCGAGCGCGTGCTGGAGCAGATGCGCCTTCTCGTCGGCAAGGGGCAGGTCTGGCGCGGGTACCCCGAGCGCCTCGGCGGCGCGGACGACGCGGGCGGCAACCTCGCCGGGTTCGAGGAGCTCGTCGCGGCCGACCCGTCGCTCCAGATCAAGGCGGGCGTGCAGTGGGGCCTGTTCGGTGCGGCGATCCTGCACCTCGGCACCCCCGAGCAGCAGGACCGCCTCCTCCCGGGCGCGATGGACCTCTCGGTGCCGGGTGCCTTCGCGATGACGGAGATCGGGCACGGGTCCGACGTCGCGAGCATCGGCACGACCGCGACCTACGACCCCGAGACCGAGGAGTTCGTCATCCACACCCCGTTCCGCGGGGCGTGGAAGGAGTTCCTCGGCAACGCGGGCGTGCACGGCGTCGCGGCGGTCGTGTTCGCGCAGCTCGTCACCCAGAACGTGAACCACGGCGTGCACGCGTTCTACGTGCCGATCCGCGACACGGCGGGCGAGCGCGACGAGCTCGGGCGCCTGCCGTTCCTGCCCGGCGTGGGCGGCGAGGACGACGGCCAGAAGGGCGGGCTCAACGGCATCGACAACGGCCGCCTGCACTTCGACCAGGTGCGGATCCCGCGCACCGACCTGCTCGCCCGCTACGGCTCGGTCGACGCCGACGGCACGTACTCGAGCCCGATCGAGAGCCCGGGGCGCCGGTTCTTCACGATGCTCGGGTCGCTCGTGCAGGGGCGCGTGTCGCTCGACGGCGCCGCGGTCACCGCGTCGAAGCTCGGCCTCACCATCGCCGTGCGGTACGCGAACGAGCGCCGCCAGTTCACCGGCGCGAGCGCGACCGAGGAGGTCGTGCTCCTCGACTACGGCACGCACAAGCGCCGCCTCATCGTGCCGATCGCGGAGACGTACGCCGCGCACTTCGCGCACGACCGCCTGCTCGACCTGTTCCACTCCGTGTTCTCCGGCGAGGAGGACACCCCGGAGCAGCGCGAGGACCTCGAGACGACGGCTGCCGCGCTCAAGGCGACGAGCACCCGGTTCGCGCTCGACGTGCTCCAGGAGACGCGCGAGGCGTGCGGCGGCGCGGGCTTCATCACGGCCAACCGCATCACGAGCCTGCGTGCGGACCTCGACGTCTACGCGACGTTCGAGGGCGACAACACCGTCCTGCTCCAGCTCGTCGCCAAGCGCCTGCTCGCCGACTACGGCAAGCAGTTCAAGGGCATCACCCCGGGCCAGATGGCGCGCGTCGTCGTCGAGCGCGCGGGCGACATGGCGCTGCACCGCACCCCGCTCAAGCGTGCGGCGCAGGCGCTCGCGGACGTCGGCGACCCGCGCCGCGCCGCCGGCCACCTGCGCGACCCCGAGACGCAGCGCGCGCTGCTCACCGACCGGGTCGAGACGATGGTCGCGGACGTCGCGCAGGCCCTGCGCCCCGCGCAGAAGGCCGACCCGGAGACGGCGACGAACCTGTTCAACGCCCACCAGGTCGAGCTCGTCGAGGCGGCGCGCGCCCACGCCGAGCTGCTGCGCTGGGAGGCGTTCACGCAGGCGCTCGACACGATCGAGGACGCGGGCACCCGCGAGGTCCTCACGACGGTCCGCGACCTGTTCGGCCTGAGCCTCGTCGAGCGCCACCTCGCGTGGTACCTGCTCAACGGCCGCCTCTCGACGCAGCGCGCCCGGACGGTCACGAGCTACCTCGACCGCCTCATCGACCGGCTGCGCCCCCACGCGCAGGACCTCGTCGACGCGTGGGGCTACGGCCCGGAGCACCTGCGCGCGACGATCGCGTCCGGCATCGAGAAGGAGCGCCAGGACGAGGCGCGCGACTACTACCGGCGCCTGCGTGCGAGCGGCGACGAGCCGCGGAGCGAGAAGTCGCTGCGCAAGGCCGCGAAGGGCGGCCCGCAGGCCCGCTGACCAGATCTCGGCCGGTCGCTGACCGGCCCGTCCCTGGAACGTCCTCGGCGCAGCAGGCGGAGCGGTACCGCCGCCGAGGGTCAGGCCCGGGCGGCACGACGTCCACCAGCCGTCGTGCCGCCCGGGCCGTTGCTGTCCCCGCTCTCGCCGAACACGACGTGGGGGTCGTTCTGGACGCCGGAACGACCCCCATGTCGTGTTGGACCGCGTGCGACGTCGTGCTCGGCGTGAGCCGAGGCCCTGGTGTCAGGTCGGGTTGCAGCGTGCTGCCATCGTGGCGAGCAGCCCGACGTCGGGCCGCCACGGCTCCAGGTTCCACGTCGTCTTGTCCGGGGCGCCGACGGCGTGGCACACGAGCTGGTCGTGCATCGTGGGCACGTCGGCCTCCGGCTCGGCGGCGACGAGCTGCGCCCACACGAGCTCCTGGCCCGCCTGGCCCGCGGCGCGCGCCCACGTGGTCGGGTCGACGGCGAGCGACCGCCCGCCCTCGCGCTCGCCCCAGTCGGTGCTCCGGACGGACTGCGTGCCGAGCGTCACGACGACGTCCCACGCCGCCGTCGGGCCCTCGCCGGACGATCCCGTCTCGCCCGCGTCGTCGCCCGGGGCGCTCGGGGTCCCGTCCGTCCCGTCGGTACCTGGCGTGGTGCCCGCAGTGGTGCCCGACGGTGCCCTCGGCGTGGGCACGAGCGTCACCCACGCGTGGTGCGCGTCGACGAGCACGACCCGCACGCCGGGGGTGCTCGGCGTGCCGCCGCCCACCGCTGCGTCGTCGTCCGCGACGTCCCCGCTCGCGCCGTCGCCATGCCCCTCGCCGGACAGCCCCTCGCCGGACGGATCCTCGCCGGACGGATCCTCGCCGGACGGTACGTCGCCGTGCGGACCGACGCCGTGCGCACCGAGGACGCGCGGGCTGTCGAGCCCGCCGACCGGGGTGCCGGCGTCGTCCAGGACGGTGAGCGTGCCGTCGGCGTGGCGCACGAGCGAGCCCCCCTCGACCGAGATCCGCGCAGGGGCTTCGGCGAGGACGAGGGGGACGTCCGACGTCCCCTCGTCGCCGGCCGAGACCTCGACCGCCAGGTCGTCCTCGCCCGGCGTGCTGGAGGGCAGCGCGGGTGCCGCGATCTCGACGACGACGGGTCCCACGGGCACGCGCACGACGTCGGGCTCTGCGGTAGGGGCCCGACCCGGCTCCGCCGCGTCTCCGCCCGCGCCGGACGTGTCGTCCGCGGGCGTCGTCGTGGCCGCGTCGAGGCTCGGTGGGGCCACTCCGTCGCCGGGCGTGCAGCCGGCGAGGACTGCCGATGCCAGGGCTCCGGCGGCGAGCGTCAGCACGACGGCTCCGGGTCGCCGTCGCGCACCGGCGCGGCCGGACCGGGTCACGACGACACGGGGAGCAGCCCGGCCCAGCGTCGGCCGAGGTCCACGAGCCCCACGCGGTCGAGCGCGTCGACCTCGTCCGGCGTGAACCAGCCGACGTCGTCGGTCGACTCGTCCTCCTCGACGCGCAGCTCTCCGCCCACCACGTGCGCGCGATAGACGATGCGGATGCCGTGCAGCGAGCGGTCGCGGTCCTCGACGCGCAACCGTGCGGCAGCGTCGACGACGATGCTGTCCACGCCGAGCAGGCCGTCGAGCACGACGTCGTAGCCGGTCTCCTCGCGGACCTCGCGGACGGCCGCGGCCTCCGGGTGCTCGCCGGGGTCGATGCCGCCGCCGGGCAGGGTCCAGCCGTCGTGGTCCCCCTCGCTCCAGTGGGGGAGGAGCATCCTCCCGTCCTCGCGGACGATCACGGCGTAGGCGGCGACGCGGATCTGCATGGACCCATCATGCGCGACGGCCGTCGTCGTCCCCGGCGGTTCCGGCGAACACGCGGTTCCGGCGCGCCGATCATGCGGATGCAGCCCGTCCCGCGCCCGGACGGGCCACAGCTCCATGTTCGGCGCACGCCGAGGCCGGCCAGCATTCCTTGCGCAAGCAATCGACATCGAATACTCTGAGTCAAGTATTCGGAGGTGAGCGATGTCCCGTCGTCCTGTGTCCAACCCGCTCGCGCTCGCCGTGCTCGCGAGCCTCGCCGAGAGGCCCATGTACCCGTACGAGATCACGACGACCCTGCGCGAGCGGGGCAAGGACGACAGCATCCGGCTCAACTTCGGCTCGCTCTACTCCGTCATCAAGTCGCTCGAGAAGCACGGCTTCATCACGCCGTCGCACTCGGAGCGTGAGGGCAACCGGCCCGAACGCGTCGTCTACGAGATCACGGAGGCGGGCAAGGTCGAGGCCGCCGCGTGGCTGCGCGAGCTGCTCGCCGTGCCGTCCAAGGAGTACCCGGACGTCGAGGCGGGGCTGTCGCTCATCGCCATGCTCTCGCCCGAGGAGGTCGCGGCGCTCCTGCGCGCGCGTCTCGCCTCGCTCGACGCGGAGATCCGCACGCGCGACGCCGGGCTCACCGGCGCTGCGGCGGCCGGCCTGCCGGAGATCTTCCTCGTCGAGGCCGACTACCGGCTGGCCATGCTGCGCGCGGAGCGCGTCTGGATCGACCGGTTCGCCGCGCGCCTGGAGACGGGCGAGGTCGGCGGCCAGGACGGCTGGGCCGAGATGGCGCGCCTGCGCGCCGCGGGCGCCTCGCCCGAGGAGATCGAGGAGGTCGTGCGCCGCCACCTGCCCGCCGACCTCACCCCCTGAACCACCGGCGCGCGCCCGACCGGGTGCGCGCCGGACGGACAAAGAGTGGTGGCCCGGATGCGCCAACATCCGGACCACCGAGCCCGAGTCGTCCCGCCGGAACCGACAGAACGCTGCGTCAACAGTCACCCAGGGCCCTCCCATGCTAGCCGCGTGGGAGTGGCCACCCCCGGCGAGACGGCTCCCGACACAAGGAGCCTCATCGTGCCCTCCACCACCCGCGCGCGGGAGACGGCGATCGACGCCGTCGACCTGCGCAAGACGTACCCGGGCGGCCGCGGCCGCCCGCCCGTGCGCGCGCTCGACGGCCTGTCGTTCGCCGTGCCCGCGGGCACCGTGTTCGCGCTGCTCGGCCCCAACGGGGCGGGCAAGTCGACGACCGCCAAGATCCTCACGACGCTCAGCCGCGCCGACTCCGGCACGGCGTCCGTCGCGGGGATCGACGTCGCGCGTCACCCCGAGCGCGTGCGGCGCGCGATCGGCTACGTCGCGCAGAAGCCCGTGACCGACCCGATGGACAGCGGTCGCGAGAACCTCGTCCTCGCGGGCCGGCTCCAGGGCCTCGGCGCGCGCGACGCCCGTGCCCGCGCGAGCGAGCTCCTCGAGCGGTTCTCGCTCACGGACGCGGCCGACCGCCTCGTGCGGACGTACAGCGGCGGCATGGCGCGCAAGCTCGACGTCGCGATGGGCATCGTCCACCGCCCTCGCGTGCTGTTCCTCGACGAGCCGACCACGGGCCTCGACCCGGAGGCGCGCGCCGAGATGTGGGCGGAGATCGAGCGCATGGCGGCGCGCGAGAGCATGACGGTCCTGCTCACCACGCACTACCTGGAGGAGGCCGACCGCCTCGCCGCGAACCTCGCGATCGTCGACCACGGTCGCGTGGCTGTCGCGGGGACCCCGGACGCGCTGAAGGACGAGCTGCGCGGCGACGGGATCGTCGTCGAGCTCGCCCCCGCGGCGCTCGTGCCCGACGCCGGAGCCACCTTCGCGGCCCGCGTCACCGCCGCGGTCAGCACGTGCGCGAGCGTTCGCGACGTGCACGTCGAGGGCCGGACCCTGCGCGCCCGCGCCGACTCGGGCGCCGTCGCGCTGCCCACCGTCCTCACCGCGCTCGACGTCGCGGGGCTCCCCGTCGCGTCGGCGACGCTCGCGCGGCCGAGCCTCGACGACGTGTACCTGCGGCACACGGGCCGCACCTTCACGGCCGCGCAGTCCTCCGGCGACGTCACACCCGGGGGCGGCCCGGGGACCGACGCCGGCGCGACCGTCGAGGGGGTAGCCGCATGACCGCCGTCGTGCACACCGGGCTGCTCACCGCCCGGGCGCTGCGCCAGGGCGCGCGCATCCCCGTGTTCATGGTCATGAACCTCGTGCAGCCGATGATCTGGCTGCTGCTGTTCGGCCAGCTCTTCAAGGCTGTCGTCGAGATCCCCGGGTTCTCCACCGGCGGGACGTACCTCGAGTTCATCACGCCCGGCGTCGTCATGATGACGGCGATGTTCGGGGCCGCGTGGGCCGGGACGTCGTACGTGCAGGACATGGACCGAGGCGTCATGGACCGCTTCCTCACGTCGCCGGCGTCGCGCGGCGCGCTCATGGCGTCGACGATGATCTACCAGGCCGTCATCGCGGTCGGGCAGGCGCTCGTCGTGCTGGCGGTCGCGTGGCTGTGCGGCGCGCGGTTCGGCAGCACGCCCGGCGAGACGACGCTCGGCGTCCTGGCCCTGCTGCTCGCGGTCGTGCTGCTCACAGCCCTCTTCTCGGCGCTGAGCAACGCCATGGCCCTGCTCACTGGCCAGCAGGAGGCGCTCATCGGCATCTCGCAGCTCATCACCCTGCCGCTCATGTTCCTGTCCTCGGCCGTGATGGACACGAGCCTGTCCGCCGACTGGGTGGCCGACGTCGCGCGGTTCAACCCGTTCGACTGGGCCGTCGTCGCGGGGCGCGAGGCGCTCGCGGCGTCACCCGACTGGGGCGTGGTGTGGGGCCGGCTCGGTCTGCTCGCGCTCGCGGCCGTCGTCATGGGTTGGCTCGCGACGCAGGCGTTCCGCACCCGCCAGCGCTCGGCCTGACCCCGCGCACGACGTCCGCCCGAGGCCGACGGCCCGGGCGGACGTCGTCGCTCAGCGGGAGCGGCCGTCGTCGGAGTCGTCCTCGACCTCGTCCTCGAGGCGGGAGACGTCGGAGAAGGCGATCTGGCGGTGCCGCACCGAGCGGTTGTACAGCCACGTGACGAACGAGAGCACGATCCCCAGGCCAACGAGCGCGCCCGCGATGACGTACTGCTCCTGCTGCTCGGCGCTGCGCGCCCACGGCCCGGCGAGGTACGCGCACGTGAGGGCCCCGAGGACCGCGAGCCAGGTGCGGGTCCGGAAGTGCTGGTGGTCCACCCGGTCGCGGCGCAGCACGAGGAGCGCGACGTTGACGATCGTGAAGACGACGAGCAGGAGCAGCGACGTCGTGCCGCCGAGCAGCGCGATCGCGTTGGTGCCCGACTCGGTCCCCGACTGCCGCACGACGTACACGATGAGCGCGAACGCGATGGCCGTCGTGACGAGGATCGACACCCACGGCGTCCGCCGGAACGGGTGCACCTGGCCGAACGCGCGCGGCAGCACGCCCTGGTTGGACATGCCGTAGAGCAGGCGCGACGCCATGAGCATGTTGATGAGCGCCGAGTTCGCGACGGCGAACATGCCGATGAACGGGAAGATCGTGTCGAACGGCAGGTTCGGCGCTCCCGCCGCCACGACCTGCGTGAGCGCCGAGCCCTTCGAGTCGTCCACGAGGTCGCCGACGGGGACGAGCGCGACGGCCGTGATGGCGACGAGCACGTAGATCGCGCCTGTGATCGACAGCCCGGTGAGCATCATGCGCGGGAAGTCGCGCACGGGGTTCTTGCACTCCTCGGCCATGTTCACCGAGTCCTCGAACCCGACCATGGCGAAGAACGCGAGCGTCGTCGCGGCCGTCACGGCGAGGAACACGCTCTTGTCGTCCGCGCTCTCGAACACGACGACGCGAGAGAAGTCGGCGCGGCCCTGCGTCGTCGCCCACAGCCCCACGAAGATCACGAGCAGCAGGCCGGACAGCTCGACGAGCGACAGCACGACGTTCGCCCGGACGCTCTCACCGACGCCGCGGAAGTTGACGAGCGCGACGAGGGCCATGAAGCCGAGCGCGATGAGGAGCCTGCCGTCGCCGCCCGTCGGGAGCTCGAGCCCGAACCCGTCGGAGACGAACCCCGCGAACGCGTTGGACGCCGTCGACGCCGACGTGATGCCCGAGCTCATGACCATGAACGCGACCACGAACGTCAGCAGGTGGATGCCGAACGCCTTGTGCGTGTAGAGCGCGGCGCCCGCGGCGCTCGGGTACTTGGTGACGAGCTCGAGGTAGGAGAACGCGGTGATCGTGGCGACCACGAACGCGAGCAGGAACGGCAGCCACGCCGCCCCGCCGACCTCGCCCGCGACCTGGCCCGTGAGCGCGTACACGCCCGTGCCGAGGATGTCCCCGACGATGAACAGGAGCAGGAGCTTGGGCCCCATGACGCGCTTGAGCTCCGGCTGCTGCCGTTCTTCCGTGCGACCCGCGGTCTGGCTCATGAGAGGCTCCCTCGCGTCTCGGACGTCCCCGGACCTCCATGGAACCCCCGGTCGCGGGGTCCTGTCAGCGCGAACGGGCGCGTGTCGCCCGCTGGCTGCCGAACCCGGCCTTGTCGCCGGGAGGCTCGCCGAACCCGGGGTCGTCCCCAGGTTCGGCCGCGTGGGGTGCGACAACCCCGGGTTCGGGGTCCGGTGCGTGAGGGGTGATCACGCCGTGCGGCGGACGCCGGCGCAGGACGCCGGTCGTCGTGGCGACGCCCAGCAGGAGGACGACGCCGCCCACCAGCTCGGCCGTGTTCGGCACCTCGTCGAGCACGACCCACGCGGCGAGCATTCCCACCGGCGGCACGAGCATCGTGAACGGCACCACCGCCGACGCCGGGTACCGGGCGAGCAGCGTGTTCCAGATCCCGTAGCCCACGAGGCTCGCGAGCCACGCCGTGTACAGGGTCGACAGGACGGGCGCGAGCGTGAGGTGCGTGAGCGCGTGCCCGACGGCGTCCGGCCCGTCGAGCGCGAGGGACAGCGCGAGCATGGGGACCGGCACGACGAGCGCCGACCACACCGTCATGGACAACCCGTCGAGCCCGGGCCGCGCGGGAGCCGGGTTCGCCGAGGTAGAGCCCTGGTCTCGCGAGGTAGAACCGTGGTCGCGACGTCCGGCGCGGCGGGCGATCACGTTCCCGACCGCCCACGACGCCGCGGCGGCGAGGGTCACGACGAACGCGACCGCCGGCGTCGACGCGCTGCGTCCCACGCCGACGACGACGAGCCCGGCGGCCCCGACCAGCACGCCGAGGAGCTGGGCGCGCGTCGGGACCTCGCGCAGCGCCGCGGCGGCGAACAGCACGGTGAGCCCGACCTGCGCCTGGAGCACGAGCGACGCGAGCCCGGCGGGCATGCCGAGCGCGAGCGCGGTGTAGAGGAGGCCGAACTGGCCGAGGCTCATGAACGCGCCGACGAGCAGCACGTCCCGCCAGCGCGCGCGGGGCCGCGGGACGAGGAAGATCGCGGGGACGAGCACGACGAGGAAGCGCAGGGCGACGAACAGCGTGGGCGGCATGTCACCGAGGCCGAGGTCGATGACGACGAAGTTCACGCCCCAGACGACGGCGACGAGGACGGCGAGGAGGGACGAGCGCAGGGGCATGGGTACGAGGGTGCGCCCTGGATATCGTGCACGTCCAGCGCACGGTCGTGCACGGTTCCCGGTAGCACGGCTTCCCGATAGCCTGGGGTCATGATCGACCTCGCCGCCGTGGACGCGCTGCTCGCCGTCGAGCGCACCGGGACCGTGCACGCCGCGGCGCGCGACCTCGGGTACACCCCGTCCGCCGTCTCGCAGCAGGTCAAGCGCCTCGAGCGCGACCTCGGCGCGCGCCTGCTCGACCGGGAGGGCCGCGGCGTCGTGCTCACGGCCGCGGGGCGGCGCGTGGTCGAGGAGGGTCGCGTGCTGCGCGAGCAGGTCGAGTCGCTGCGGGCCCGCCTGCACGACGCCGGTGCCCGCCCCACCGGGACCGTGCGGCTCGGGTCGTTCTCGACGGCGGTGCGCGGCGTCGTCGCACCCCTCGTCGCGCGGGTGCGCGAGGACGTCCCGGACCTGCGGCTCGTCGTCGAGGAGGCCGAGCCGTGGGACGCCGTCGCGGCGGTCGCGGCGGGCACGCTGGACCTCGCACTCGTCCACCACTGGGAGGGCGTCGGCCTCGCGCTGCCCCCGAGCCTGCGCGCCGAGGAGCTCTTCCGCGACGAGGCCGACGTGCTCGTGCACGCGTCGAGTCCCCTCGCGGGGCGACCCGCGCTCACGCCCGCCGACCTGCTCGACGAGACGTGGGTCTGCACCCCCGACGGCACGATCTGCTACGAGTGGTTCTGCCACATGTTCGCGCGCGAGCCGCGTGTGCCACGCATCGACTTCCGGTGCCTCGAGTTCGCGTCGCAGGTCGAGGTCGTCGCGCACGGCCTCGCCGTCGCGCTCGTCCCACGGCTCGGTCGTGGCCCGCTGCCCGCCGACGTCGTCGCCGTGCCGGTGCGCGAGCCCGTCCCGACCCGCCCGGTGACGGTCGTCTGGCGCGCGACCATGACCGACGCCCCGGCGGTCCGCTACCTGCGGGAGCGGCTGCGCGCCGTCGCGCCCTGACCAGGCGCCGAGCCCGGGGTTGCTCCTCGCCCTCGTCCGCGGGCAGGGAGGGACCCCGGGTTCGGCGGCATCCGGTGGGGGCACCGACCGCCGCCGGAACTCCGCGGGGCCGCGGTCCGTTGGGATCGGCGAACGCTTCCGCGCCGCACCGCACCCGTCCGACGAAGGGACACGATGACCACCGAGCACGAGCCGACCCGGCGGTCCGCCGACCCGCGCACCGTGGCGATCGCGGGCCTGATGACCGTCGCCTGGTACGCCGTGCCCGACGTCGTGCGGCCGCGATGGGCCCGCGCGCTCGCCAAGGCGGCGGTCGTGACGACGGGCGCGGTGCTCACGGTGACCTCGACCGCGGAGGGGCGCGAGGCGCGCGAGGGCGTCCGGTCGCTGCGCGACGCCGTCCGCGCGGCGGGGGTCGACGCAGAGGACCTCGGCGCGGCGCCGGGCGGCGGGACGAGCGCCGTGCCCGAGGCCGGGCCGGCGGACGACGCCGTGCGCGAGGACAACACGTACGCGCCGGACCACGACGAGCCGACGTCCGTCCCGCCCGCAGTCGTCGGGGCGGCCGTGGCCGGAGGAGTCGTGCTCGCGACGGCACTGGCCGTCGCGGGGGAGAAGTGGGCGTACCGCCGCGGCGAGCGGCTGCGCGCCCGGGGCGTGCGCCTGCCGCACACGCGCGTCGGGCTCGCGCTCGGCGCGCTCGCCGTGGCGCTCGCGGCGGCGGAGCCGCTGCTGTGGAACCCTGAGGAGCGCTGAGGCAGCGACCCGGGCCGGCCCGCCGGCGGGAGGTCGTGCACCGTGCGGCCTCGCGGACCGGGAGGGACCGACCGTGATCGGGTTCGGGCTGGCGCTCGCAGGGGTCGCCGCGGCGATCCACGTGTACATCTTCGTCATGGAGTCGCTCACCTGGACGAGCGCGCGGACGCGAGCGACGTTCGGCACGTCGCGCGAGGAGGCCGAGGCGACCAAGGAGCTCGCGTTCAACCAGGGCTTCTACAACCTGTTCCTCGCGGTCCTCGTCGTGCTGGGCATCCTCCTGTACGCGGCGGACCGGCAGGACGTCGGCCTCACGCTCGTCGTCGCCGGGGCGGGGTCGATGGTCGCGGCCGGGCTCGTGCTGATCCTGTCGTCGCCGTCGAAGGCGCGCGCCGCGCTGGTGCAGCTCGTCCCCCCGCTGCTCGGGGTGATCGGCGTCGTCGTGGGTCTGGTCGCCTGAGGCGACCGGCGCGACCGGCGCCGCTCGGACCGCGCGGGGACCGGAGGGCGGACGGGGCCACGACGTCCCGAGACCCGCCGGTAGACTGGACCGCGCGCCGTCGTGCGCTCCCCGCATCAGCGCCCACCCGAGGGAAACGATGACCGCCCCCGCACCCCAGGCTTCCGCACGCTCCGACGCCCGTCCCGCCGCTGGACCGACGCTGGACACCGTCGAGCACGCCGCCGCCACCCCCGACGAGGTCCAGCCGTACGCCGAGCTCGGCCTCAAGCCCGACGAGTACCAGCGCATCCGCGACATCCTGGGGCGCCGCCCCACGGCCGCGGAGCTCGCGATGTACTCGGTCATGTGGTCCGAGCACTGCTCGTACAAGTCGTCCAAGGTGCACCTGTCGAAGTTCGGCACCGCCACCACGGACGAGATGAAGAAGCACCTGCTCGTCGGCATCGGCGAGAACGCGGGCGTCGTCGACATCGGTGACGGCTGGGCCGTGACGTTCAAGGTCGAGTCGCACAACCACCCGTCGTTCGTCGAGCCCTACCAGGGCGCCGCGACGGGCGTCGGCGGCATCGTGCGCGACATCATCTCGATGGGCGCGCGCCCCGTCGCCGTCATGGACCAGCTCCGCTTCGGCGCCGTCGACCACCCGGACACGGCGCGCGTCGTGCACGGCGTGGTGTCCGGCGTCGGCGGGTACGGCAACTCGCTCGGCCTGCCGAACATCGGCGGCGAGCTCGTGTTCGACGCCTCGTACCAGGGCAACCCGCTCGTCAACGCGCTGTGCCTCGGCGTGCTGCGCCACGAGGACATCCACCTCGCCAACGCGTCGGGCGTGGGCAACAAGGTCGTGCTGTTCGGCGCCCGCACGGGCGGCGACGGCATCGGCGGCGCCTCGATCCTCGCGTCGGAGACGTTCGAGGACGGCGTGCCCGCCAAGCGCCCGAGCGTCCAGGTGGGCGACCCGTTCATGGAGAAGGTCCTCATCGAGTGCTGCCTCGAGCTCTACGCGGCGAAGGTCGTCGAGGGCATCCAGGACCTCGGCGCCGCCGGCATCTCCTGCGCGACGTCGGAGCTCGCCTCCAACGGCGACGGCGGCATGCACGTGTGGCTCGACGACGTCCTGCTGCGCGACCCCACGCTCAACGCCGGCGAGATCCTCATGTCGGAGTCGCAGGAGCGCATGATGGCGGTCGTCGCGCCCGACAGGCTCGACGAGTTCCTCGCGATCACGAGCAAGTGGGACGTCGAGACCGCGGTCATCGGCGAGGTCAACGACTCCGGCCGCCTGACGATCGACCACCACGGCGAGCGCATCGTCGACGTCGACCCGCGGACCGTCGCGCACGAGGGCCCGGTCTACCACCGCCCGTACGCGCGCCCGTCGTGGCAGGACGGGCTCAACGCCCGCACGGTCGAGGCCGACGCGCTCGCGCGTCCCGAGAGCGGCGACGACCTGCGTGCGACGGCGCTGCGCCTCCTCGCGTCGCCGAACCTCGCGTCGAAGGAGTGGGTGACGAACCAGTACGACCGGTTCGTCCAGGGCAACACCGCGCTCGCCCAGCCCGACGACTCGGGTGTGATCCGCGTCGACGAGAGCACCGGTCTCGGCGTCGCGCTCGCTACGGACGCGAACGGCCGCTACGGCAAGCTCGACCCGCGCACGGGCGCGCGCCTCGCGCTCGCCGAGGCGTACCGCAACGTCGCGACGACGGGCGCCCGCCCGCTCGCGGTGACCGACTGCCTCAACTTCGGCTCGCCCGAGGACCCCGACTCGATGTGGCAGCTCGTCGAGGCGATCGAGGGCCTCGCGGACGCGTGCCGCGAGCTCGGCGTCCCCGTCACGGGCGGCAACGTCTCGCTGTACAACGGCACCGGCGAGCCCGGCCAGATCGACTCCTCCATCCACCCGACCCCGGTCGTGGGCGTGCTCGGCGTGCTGGACGACGTCGCGCACGCGACGCCGTCGGGCTGGCGCGAGACGGGCGAGAGCATCTACCTGCTCGGCACGACGCGCCCCGAGCTCGACGGCTCGGCGTGGGCCGAGGTCGCGCATGGGCACCTCGGCGGCCTCCCGCCGCAGGTCGACCTCGCGGCCGAGAAGGCGCTCGCGGGCGTGCTCGTCAACGCGAGCCGCGACGACCTGGTGTCCGCGGCGCACGACCTCTCCGAGGGCGGCCTCGCCCAGGCGCTCCTCGAGGCGTCGCTGCGCTTCGGCGTCGGCGCCACGGTGTCGCTCGACGCGCTCACCGAGCGCGACGGCGTCACGCCGTTCGAGGCGCTGTTCTCCGAGTCCACGGCGCGCGCGCTCGTCGCCGTGCCGCGGGGCGAGGAGTCCAAGCTCGTCGACGCGTGCGTCGCACGCGGCGTCCCGGTGCTGAAGATCGGCGAGACGGGCACCGAGCCCGGCGCCGCCGCCGAGTCGGGCGAGGCGCTCGAGGTCGCGGGCCTGTTCACCGTCCCGCTCAGCGAGGCGGACGCGGCCTTCCGCGGCACGCTCCCGGCCATCTTCGGCTGACACCCGCACCACCGACGCCCCGCTCACCGCCCAGGTGACCGGGGCGTCGTCGTCTCTGGACCCTGGCCGAGCACGACCCTGCCCGCTGTCGAGCACGACATGACGGTCGTTCTCGGGCGGAGAGCGACCCTCATGTCGTGCTCGTCGGACCGGGGTGCCATGCTGCGCGGGTTTCGTGGAGGTCGGCGGTCGGGGTGGTGCGGCGGGTCGCGGCGCCGGGCCCGACGCTGCGAGAGTGCGGGCATGACCTCGGCGACCACGAGCCTCCCGCCCGCGCGCGTCACCGCCCGACGGCGGCGCGGCGGTCGGGTGCTCACGGTGCTGCTCTCCTTCGGGACCGTGGCGGTCGCGCTGCTCACCCTCGTGCGCGCGGTCCCGTACGACGCCGTGACGCCGTTCGCGCAGGTCGTCGGGTTCACGCCGTTCGTCGCGGCGGCGGCCGTCGTCGGCCTCGTGGTCACGCTCGTCGCGCGCCGGTGGATCCTCGCGGCGCTGCTCGCGGTGTGCGTCGCCGCGCAGGCGGTGTGGCTCGTACCCGCGTTCGTGCCCGGCCCGGCGCCGCCCGACGACGCGGCGTCGCTGCGCGTGATGGGTGCGAACGCGTGGCTGGGGTCGGCGGACGCGGACGCGCTCGTCGACCTCGTGCGCGAGCAGGACGTCCAGGTGCTCGCGGTGCTGGAGCTGACGACCGATCTGCGCGAGCGCCTCGTCGCGGCGGGCATCGAGGACATGCTCCCGTACAGCGCCGACGCGAAGGTCGGGTCCGGGGTGCTCGGCAGCGGGCTGTGGAGCGCGCTGCCGCTGGACGACGTCGACGTCGAGCCGTTCTCCAACGACGCGATGCCCTCCGCGACGGTCGAGCTCGACGGCGTGCCGGTGCGGGTCACCGCCGTGCACCCGATCCCGCCCATCCCGGAGTACGTGCGGGTCTGGGGCGAGGAGACGGCCGCCCTCGCCGACCGGGCGGCGGCGGACCCCCTCCCGCAGGTGCTGGTCGGCGACTTCAACGCGACCCACGACCACGCGACGTTCCGGCGGCTGCTGGGCGACCGGTTCCACGACGCGTCGCGCGCCTCGGGAAACGGTCTCGACCTGTCGTGGTCGCCGCGGCCGGGTACCGTGCCGCCGGTCCTGAACCTCGACCACGTGGTGACGGACCGGGAGAACGTCGTGACCGACGTCGACTCCCTGCCCGTGCCCGGCAGCGACCACCGCGCGATCGTCGCGACGGTCCACGTGCCCCGCCCCTGATGCCGAACCCGGGGTTGTCCCCGGGTTCGGGTGCCGAAACCGGGGACAACCCCGGGTTCGGCACCTGGGGCGGGCGGGATCAGCCGCGGGCGGGCTCCGGCTCGGACGTGTCGGGGTCGGTCGTGGCGCCGTCCGCACCGTACGCTCCGGCGTCGCCGCCGTGGTGGTGCGGGTGGCGGCGCTCCAGGGCGGCGCCCTCGACGTCGACGTCGGGCAGGATGCGGTCGAGCCAGCGGGGGAGCCACCACGCCTTGTCGCCCACGAGGTGCATGAGCGCCGGGACCAGCAGCATCCGCACGACGAACGCGTCGACCAGCACGCCGAACGCGAGCGCGAACCCGATGGGCCGGATCATCGCGCTGTGCGAGAACACGAACCCGCCGAAGACGGAGATCATGATGATCGCCGCCGCCGTCACGACGGACCGGCCCGCGCGCACGCCCTGCACGATCGCGACGCGCGCGGGGGCGCCGTGCGCGTACGCCTCGCGCATCCCCGATCCGAGGAAGAGCTGGTAGTCCATCGCGAGGCCGAACAGGATGCCGACGAGGATCGTGGGCAGGAAGTTGAGGATCGGGCCCGGCGTCTCGACGCCGAACACCCCCGACAGCCAGCCCCACTGGTAGATCGCGACGACCCCGCCGAGCGCGGCGAAGTAGGACAGGATGAACCCGAGCGTCGCGACGACCGGCACGAAGATCGAGCGGAACACCAGGACCAGGATGATCAGCGACAGCCCCACGACGACCGCGAGGTAGATCGGCAGCGCCTGCGCGAGCTTGTCGGAGATGTCGATGTTGCCGCTCGCGGAGCCGGCGACCCCGAGCGTCACCTCGCCGTCGAGCGGTTCGAGGGCGCGCAGGTCGTGGACGAGCTGCTCGGTGGACTCGCTCGTCGGGCCCTCGGCGGGGACCACCTGGAAGGCGGCGACGGTCCGGTCCTCGGACGTGCCGATCGGGGCGACCGCGACGACGTCGTCCTGGGCGTAGAGCTCCTCGGCGACGCGCACCTGGTACTCCAGCGCCTCGGCCTCGGTGGGCTCGCCCGGGAGGTCGGCGACGACGAGCAGCGGCCCGTTCGTGCCCTCGCCGAACTGCTCGGCGATCGTCGAGTAGGCGCGGTACTGCGTGGAGTCGTGGGCCTCCGACGACCCGTCGGGGAGGTTGGTCCGCAGGTCGAGCGCGGGGATCGCGATCACCGCGAGCGCGGCGACGCTCAGCAGCGCGGTGCCCACGGCCCGCAGGGTCGACATCGGCCGGGCGGGTGCCGGGCCCGACGGCGCGGCGGGGCCCCCGGTGCCCGACGCGCTCTCGCCGGTCGCCCCGGCGAGCGCGGCGCGCTCACGCTTGCTGAGGATGCGCGGCCCGATCATGCCGAGCAGCGCCGGGGTGAGGGTCACGGCGATGAGCACCGCGATCGCGACGCACAGCGCGCCGACGGTGCCCATGAGCCCGAGGAACGGGATGCCGGTCACGTTGAGCGCGAGCAGCGCGACGAGCACCGTCGCGCCGGCGAACACGACGGCGTTGCCCGAGGTCCCGTTCGCGAGCCCGATGGACTCGTGCACGTCGTCGCCCTGCTTGAGCTGGCGGCGGTGCCGGTTGACGATGAACAGCGAGTAGTCGATCCCGACCGCGAGCCCGAGCATGAGGCCGAGGACGGGGGTCACGGACGACATCTCGACGACGCCGGAGAACGCCATCGCGGTCAGCGCGCCGATCCCGACCCCGACGAGGGCCGTGAGGATCGGCAGCCCGGCGCCGACGAGCGTGCCGAGCATGACGACGAGGACGATCGCCGCGACGACCAGGCCGACCGCCTCGCCGACACCGAAGACCTGGGGCACGCCCTGGGTGATGTCGGCCGAGAAGTCGGTCTGGACGCCGTCGACCGGGTCGTCGGCGAACACGGCGACGAGGTCGTCCTTGGTCTGCTGCTCGATGTCCATGTTGGGCTCGGTGAACGCGACGCTCGCGACCGCGGCGCTCCCGTCCTCGGAGACCATGCGGATCTCGGACGCCATCTCGAGCAGCGGCGCGGAGAGCTCGAGCTGGGCGGACTGCTCCTCGAGCGTCGCGCTCTGGTCCTCGAGCGCGGTCCGCTGCTGGGCGAGCGCCGCGGCCTGGGTGTCGAGCTCCTCCCGGCCGGCGTCGAGCTCCGCCTGCTGCGCGTCGAGCTGCGGTGCGGCCTGCGCGAGCGCACCGGCGGCCTCCGCCTGAGCGCGGGCCGCGTCGAGCTGTTCCTGGCCGGCGTCGAGCTGGGCGCGGGCGGCGTCGATCTGCGCCTGACCGGCGTCGAGCTGGGTCCGTCCGTCCTCGATCTGCGTCCGCCCCGCCTCGATCTGCGTGCGGCCGTCGTCGACCTGAGCGGCCTGGTCGGCGAGCTCGGCCTGCGTCGCGAACGGGTCGATCACCGTCTCGACGCCGTCGACCTCCTCGGCGTCCGCGATGCGGTCGGCGATCGCGGCCTCCTGCTCGGAGGTGAACGCGGACCCGTCCTCGGTGGTGAAGACGATCGTGCCGCTCCCGCCGGACGCCTCGGGGAGGGCCGTCTGCAGCCGGTCGGTCACCTCCGCCGTCGGCGTCCCCGGGATCGAGAAGCTGGTGGCGAGCGTGCCGCCGAACGCGACGAACGCCGCGCCGGCGAGGACGAGGACCGCGAGCCATGCCGCGAGGACGGTCTTCGCCCGCCGCGCGCACGCGCGGCCGAGGCGGTACAGGAGTTCAGCCATGAGGGTCCTTCGGTGGGAGGTCCGGTGAGGTCCGGGTGCGTCGTGGAGCGGGTCGGGTGCGGGTCGGTCGGCGGTGCTCTCGGGCGTCAGGCGGTGGTGGCGTGGCCGGTGCGCGTCCGCGTGACCAGCTGGTCCAGCAGGTCGTCCCACGTGCGGCGTGACGCGTCGTCGTCGGCAGCGCCGGTGGCGGCCCACCAGCGTCGCTGGATCACGAGCACGCCCGCCATGAGCGCGGCGACGAGCATCTCGATCTCGAGCGGGTCGACGTCGGGGTGCCGGCGCGTCGTCTCGGCGACGAGGCGCTCGGCGAGGTGGGTGAACGTGCGCACGACCATCGTCGTGACCCGCGGGGTGGGCTCGGTCGCGGTCCCGCCGAGGGCGCGCGTGAGGTAGGCCATGGGGCCGACGAGGTCGGTGCTGCGGAGCGCCGCGGTGAGGTCGTCGAGCGGGGTCGTGCGGTCGGTGCCCGGTTCCGCCGCGCTCGCCCCGAGCGCGTCGACCACGGTGCCCAGCACGTCCTCGCACACCTCGACCACCACGTCGTCGAGCGACGCGAAGTGGTTGAAGATCGTGCGCCGCGCGACGTCGGCGCGGGCGGCCAGCTCGTCGACCGTGAACCGGGCACCCCCGTTCTCCTCCATGAGCGACGTCGCCGCGCCGACGATCGCCCGGCGGTGCCGTGCGCGCAGCGCGGTACGGCGGTCGGGCGCGGGGCCGGTCGCAGATCTCGTCGCAGAGCCCGTCGCCGGGTCGGTCACGGGCGCACCCGACGGCTCGGTCACGGAGGGGAGGGGCACCTCTTGACACTAAGTGCATTGATGCACTCGGTGCAAATAGCGCCCTGGACGACTCAAAGTTGACCGATCAAGTCCAGTATGTGGGAAGGTCTCCTCGGTGCGTTGACACCCCGCGGTGGCCGCTCGTAAGTTCCCGCGCAACCGAGGTCGACGTACCCCGGTCACAGGACATGGTCATGAGCTCCGACATCAAGCCCCGGCTCGTCGGACGGCAACCCTCCCGCGCGGCGGGGTGCCCCGGGTGAGGACCAGGCCCCGCGTCGCGCGGTCAGCGCGTGGCACGGGGCAACGACGCGGAGCCCGGCGACGGGCACGAAGGAGACGGACGATGGACCGGCGAATGTCGAGCACCGCGGTGAGCGCCGCGCACGCGTCGACGTGCCCCTGTCCGTTCGCGGGCGGCCCTGGCGCCCGCGCCCTCGGGACCACGGGTCCCGCGCGCGTCGCCTGTTGTCGCTGACGACGACCCGTCCCTGACACCGCGCGCGAACAGCGCGCGGTCCGGGTCCCTCCCGGCTTCCCAGCCCCGTCCTGCCGCCGCGCGGCCGGACCGCCCTGCCCACCCTCCGGCACCCCGCCGCGCCCTGAGCGCGCCGTCGGCTCAACTGAGAACGGATCCTCGCGATGTCCGACCCCCGCCCCGCCCGCACCCTCCATCTCGGCGTCGACCTCACCGACGCCGGCGCGCACCCCGCCGCCTGGCGGACCGTGGGCTCCCAGGCCCAGCGGCTCTTCGACGCCAAGCGCCTCGTCGAGCTCGTCGCCACCGCCCAGCGCGGACTGCTCGACCTCGTCACGCTCGACGACGCGTTCACGCTCCAGCCGGGCCGCAACGGGTCCGTGCGGGGCCGGCTCGACGCGGCGCTCGTCGCGTCCCGCCTCGCGCCCCGCAGCGCGGGCATCGGCCTCGTCCCGACCGTGACGACCACGCACACCGAGCCGTTCCACGTGTCCAAGGCGATCGCGACGATCGACCACGTGAGCGCGGGTCGCGCCGGGTGGCAGGTCGGGTGGTCCACGACCCCGGCGGAGGCCGCGGCCTTCGGTCGCAAGGGCGCCCAGGACGAGCCCGACGCGGTCGCCGAGGCCGACGAGGCCGTCGATGTCGTCACACGGCTGTGGGACTCGTGGGAGGACGACGCGGAGATCCGCGACGTCGCGACGGGCCGGTTCGTGGACCGCGAGAAGCTCCACTACGTCGACCATGAGGGCATCCGCTTCGCCGTCAAGGGGCCGTCGATCACGCCGCGCCCGCCGCAGGGCCAGCCGCCCGTCGTCGTCCGGGCGGACACGCCGGCGTCGCTCGACCTCGCGGCCCGCCGGGCCGACGTCGTGCGGGTCCGCGCCGCGACCCGCGACGAGGCCGTCGCCCTGCGGACGCAGGTGCGCGACGCCGCCGCCGACGCGGGCCGCGACCCCGACGCGCTCCGGGTCCTCGTGGACGCGTACGTCGTCATCGGCGACACGCGCGCGAGCGCCCAGGCCCGCCTCGACCTGCTCGAGGACCTCGAGGGCGTCTCGTGGGACACCGACTCGCTCACTCACGTCGGCACGGCGCGCGACCTCGCCGTCACGGTCGAGGAGTGGGGGCACGCCGGCGCGGCCGACGGGTTCCTCCTGCGCCCGTCGTCCCTGAGCACCGACCTCGACGCGATCGTCGACGGCGTCGTGCCGCTCCTGCAGGGGGCCGGCCTGTTCCGCACGGCCTACCCCGGGGCGACGCTGCGCGACACGCTCGGCCTCCCCCTTCCCGCCAACCGCTACGCGGCGATCGCCTGAACCCGGACGGACCGACGACATGAGCACGCGCCCCCGCAAGCAGATCCACCTCGGCGCCCACTTCCCGGGCGTCAACAACACCACTGTCTGGAGCGACCCCCGCTCGCGCAGCCAGATCGACTTCGCCTCGTTCGAGCACCTCGCGCGCCGCGCCGAGGACGCGAAGCTCGACTTCTTCTTCCTCGCCGAGGGCCTGCGCCTGCGCGAGCACAAGGGCCGCATCCACGACCTCGACGTCGTGGGGCGGCCGGACACCCTGCCCGTGCTCGCGGCGCTGGCCGCCGTCACGGACCGCCTCGGCCTCGCGGGCACGATCAACACGACGTTCAACGAGCCGTGGGAGCTCGCGAAGCAGTTCGCGACGCTCGACCTGCTGTCCGAGGGCCGTGCGGCCTGGAACCTCGTGACGAGCCCCGACGCCTTCACCGGCGCCAACTTCCGCCGCGGCGGCTACCTCCCGTACCCGGAGCGCTACGCCCGGGCGGCCGAGGTCGTCGAGGTCGCGCGCGCCCTGTGGGACTCGTGGGACGACGACGCGGTGCTGTCCGACCGGATCGCGGGCGAGTTCCTGCGGCCAGGCGCGGTGCGGCCGGTCGCGCACCACGGGACGTACGCGGACGTCGTCGGGCTGTTCGAGACGCCGCGCGGGCCGCAGGGCCACCCGGTCCTGTTCCAGGCGGGCGACTCCGCCGACGGCCGCGACTTCGCCGCCCGGACCGCCGACGTCGTGTTCTCCGCGCACTCGACGTTCGACGCCGGGCGCGCGTTCTACGAGGACGTCAAGGGACGCCTCGCTGCCCACGGGCGGGACCGGGACTCCCTGAAGATCCTGCCCGCGACCGTCGTCGTGCTGGGCGACACGCCCGCCGAGGCGGAGGAGCGCGCGCGGGAGATCCGGCTCCAGCAGGTCTCGGGCCCGACGGCGATCGCGTTCCTCGAGCAGGTCTGGGGCCGCGACCTCGAGGCGTACGACCCCGAGGGACCGCTGCCCGACGTCGACCCCGACACGGAGAACCTGTCGATCACGCGGGGACGCGTGCGGCACGCGAAGGACCCGGCGGCGGTCGCCGCGGCGTGGCGCGAGCAGGCCGAGGCGAACGGCTGGTCGATCCGCGAGCTCGTCCTCCAGGTGACGTCGCGCGGCGGGTTCGTCGGCACGCCGCAGCAGGTCGCGGACGACATCGACCGGCACGTCCAGGAGGACGCGTCGGACGGCTTCATCCTCGTCCCGCACCTCACGCCGGGCGGCCTCGACGACGTCTTCGACCAGGTCGTCCCGCTGCTCCAGGAGCGCGGCTCGTTCCGCACCGAGTACGAGGGCACGACCCTGCGCGAGCACCTCGGCCTCGCCCGGCCCGGAGCCGCACCGCGGGCCGCCGACCCGGAGCCGGCCCCCGCCGAGCTCGTCGGCTGACCGCAGCCCGACCCGCGCGTCCGTCCCGCAGACCTGTACCGCACCGACCTCGGAGGACCCATGAGCACGAGCACGCCGACCGCCACGGGCGCCGTGGCCACCGCGCCCACCGCCGGCACGCCCGACGACGCCGCGTCGCCCCCGTCGCCCGACGCCACGGCGTGGGCCGAGTGGCACGCCGAGCGGGAGGAGGCGCTGCGCCCGCCGCACGGCTGGCTGAGCCTCGTCGCCTATCACTGGCTGCCGACCGAGCCCGCCGCGCTGCCGGGCGTGCCCGGACTCTGGTGGGCCGACGCCGACGGCGCGCACCATCGCGCCGGCGCGGACGGTGCCGTGCGTACGACGGCGGGCGCGGCCGTCACGACGGTCGTCGTCCCGGAGGGCGGGTCGGCGGTCGCGGGGACGTACCTGCCGGAAGGCCGGGAGCCCGGGCCCTTCCCGGCGACCGGGCGGAGCGGTGGGCACGACGAGCGGGACGAGACGCGCGAGGTCGCGGTCGAGGTCGTGCGCCGCACGGGCCGGTACGCGGTCCGCCTGCGCGACCCGCTCGCCCCCGCCCGGCTCGCGTTCGACGGCGTCCCGACCTTCACGCACGACCCCGCCTGGGTCGTGGACGCGGCGGTGTGCTGGTACGACGCGCCGCGGTCCGTCGTGGTGGGCGCCGCGCGCCCCGGCCTGGTGCACCACGTGAGCACGGTCGGCGAGGTCGACCTCGTGGTCGAGCGCGACGGGGTCTCCCGCCGCGCGACGCTCGTCCTCACGGGAAAGGCCGGCGGCGCGGTGACGCTGCTGTTCAGCGACGAGGCGGATGACGTCGCGCCCTGGCGCGTGCTGGGGGTGGACGCCGACGTGGCGCCCGGCACCGAGGGGCGCGTGCGGCTCGACCTCAACCGCACGATCAACCTGCCGTACGCGTTCAGCGACTTCGGGACGTGCCCGGCACCGGTCGAGGGCAACCACGTGCCGTTCGCCGTCACCGCGGGCGAGAGGGCACCACGGTGACCGCGCTCGCCGCGCGCCCCGCCGGGCGGGGAACGCGCGAGGTCCGTTCCGTCGCGATGCACGACCCGCTCGTGCGGCCGCTCCTCGACGAGCTGTCCCACGAGTACTGGACGCGGTACCAGCGGGTGCTCACCGCGGAGGAGCTCCGCGCCGAGATGGAGCACTACCCGGCGCAGGACTTCGCGGCGCCGCACGGCGAGCTCGTGCTCGTGCTGGAGGACGGCGACCCGGTCGCGGGCGGCGCGTTCCGCCGTCGGACCGAGCCGGAGCTCGGCGACCCGGCACGCCTCGCCCGGCCTTCGGCGCGGCGCTCCGACGGGTCGCCCGCCGTGCGGACCGCGGAGCTCAAGCGCATCTGGACGCACTCCGCGCACCGGCGTCGCGGGCTCGCCCGTGTCGTGCTCGCCGAGCTGGAGCACCGCGCGGTCGAGCGCGGTTACCGGCGCGTGTACCTCACGACGGGCCCGCGCCAGCCCGAGGCCGCCGGCCTGTACCTCGCGACGGGCTACACGCCCCTGTTCGACACCGGGACCGATCCCGAGGAGATCGGCCCGCTCGCCTTCGAGAAGTGGTTGGAGGTCGCGCCATGAGCACCGTGTCGCTCCCGCAGGACGAGTCCCGGCAGCTCGCGCCGCCGTCGGGCCGGCACCCCGCCGACCGGCGCGGCGGTGTCGAGGACGCGCTACCGCTCGAGAGCCTGCGCATCGTCCCCGCGCGCCACCCCGGCCGGTGGGCTGCGACGGCCGGCGTAGCCGTGCTGCTCGCGATGGTCGTCAGCTCGCTCGTGACGAACGACCGCTGGGAGTGGGACGTCGTCGCGCAGTACCTCACGTGGCCCTCGATCCTCGAGGGCGCGTGGGCGACCATCCGGCTCACGCTCGTCGCGTCGGTCGTCGGGTTCGCGCTCGGCACGGTCCTCGCGCTCATGCGTCTCTCGCGCTCGCCGCTCCTGCAGTCGGTGTCGTGGACGTACACGTGGGTGTTCCGCTCCGTGCCGCTGCTGCTGCAGCTCCTGCTCTGGTACAACCTCGCGTACCTCTACCCGTACCTCAGCGTCGGCATCCCGTTCGGGCCCGAGTTCCTGTACTTCGACACGCTGTCCGTGATCGACAAGTTCTGGGCCGCGATCCTCGGCCTCGGGCTCTCGCAGGCCGCGTACTCGGCGGAGATCGTGCGCGCCGGGATCCTCTCGGTCGACCAGGGGCAGCAGGAGGCGGCCGCGTCGCTCGGCATCCCCAAGCGGCGCCAGGTGAGCCGCATCATCCTGCCGCAGGCGATGCGCTCCATCATCCCGACGGCCGTCAACGAGGTGATCGGGCTCCTCAAGGGCACGTCGATCGTCTACGTCCTCGCGTACGGCGAGCTGTTCTACATCGTCAGCGTCATCTACGGCCGCAACGGCCGCGTCGTGCCGCTGCTCATCGTCGCGTCGATCTGGTACCTCGTGCTGACCACGCTCATCACGGTCGTCCAGTACTACGTCGAGCGGCACTACGCGAAGGGCGCCGTGCGCACGCTGCCCCCGACGCCGTTGCAGAAGGCACGCTGGACCGTCCTGGTCTGGGCGTCGCGGCTCTCCGGCCGGCCGGTACCCGACTCCGTCCCGCCCGCGTACGCGGCCCGTGCCCGGGTGGGCGTGCTGACCCGAACCGCGCGCACGTCGGGAGGTGCGGCATGAGCGCCGCCACCGCGACCGGCGCCACCGCGACCGCAGGCGTCGCGACCGCCGGGCTCGTCGAGATCCACGGCGTCCACAAGAGCTTCGGCACGCTGGAGGTGCTGCGTGACGTGTCGCTCACCGTGCCGCCCGGGTCCGTGACGGTCGTGCTCGGCCCGTCGGGCTCCGGGAAGTCGACGCTGCTGCGGGCGATCAACCACCTGGAGAAGGTCGACAAGGGGTTCATCTCGCTCGACGGCGAGCTCATCGGGTACCGCCGCAAGGGCAACACCCTGCGCGAGCTCAAGGAGCGCGAGATCCTCGGCCAGCGCACCCAGATCGGGTTCGTCTTCCAGAGCTTCAACCTCTTCCCGCACCTCACCGCGCTCGAGAACGTCGTCGAGGCCCCGGTCTCGGCGCAGCGCCGCCGCCGCGAGGACGTCGAGCCCGAGGCCCGGGCGCTGCTCGAGCGCGTCGGGCTCGCGGACAAGGCCGACGCGCGGCCGCGCCAGCTCTCCGGCGGCCAGCAGCAGCGCGTCGCCATCGCCCGCGCGCTCGCGCTGCGGCCCAAGGTGCTGCTGTTCGACGAGCCGACCTCGGCGCTCGACCCCGAGCTCGTGGGGGAGGTGCTCGAGGTCATCAAGGACGTCGCGAGCACCGGCACGACGCTCGTCGTCGTCACGCACGAGATCGGCTTCGCCCGCGAGGTCGCCGACACCGTCGTGTTCATGGACGACGGCGTCGTCGTGGAGCAGGGCACGCCCGCCGAGGTGCTCGACCACCCGCGCCACGACCGCACCCGCGCCTTCCTCCAGAAGGTTCTCTGACCGGCTGCGCGAGCCCGGGTCCACGACCCGGCGACCGGCACAGCCCTCGACCCCCGACGTCGTCACCCGCGACCGGCCGCCCGGCCGTCCCGCACCGCACTCCCCGCGTCGACCGACGCACCACCCGAGAGGTAGGACTCCCGTGACCGCAACGACCACCCGCGCCCGCGCCCCCCGCGCGCTCGCCGCCCTCGCCGTCGTGCCCCTGCTGGCGCTCGCGGCCTGCTCCGGGGTGAGCACCGAGGCCCCGGCCGCCGCGGAGGAGGGCGCGGCCTCCTCGGACGGCACGAAGGAGGGCACGACGTCCGTCTCGGACGCCCTCGACGTGAGCACGAGCCCGGACCAGGACCGCATCCGCACCACCGAGTCGGCCGAGGCGATCGCCCTCCTGCCGGACGCCTGGAAGGACAAGGACGAGCTCGTCGTCGCGATCTCCGCCGGCTCCGCGCCGCCGCTCGGCTTCCTCGCCGACGACGACGAGACGCCCATCGGCAACGAGACGGACATCGCCCAGCTCGTCGCCGACGCGCTCGGCAAGGACCTGCGCCTCGAGGTCAAGGCCTGGGCCGACTGGCCGCTGGCTCTCGGCTCGGGCGACGTCGATGCCGTGATCTCCAACGTCACCGTGACCGAGGAGCGCAAGGAGACCATCGACTTCTCCACGTACCGCAACGACGAGCTCGGCTGGCTCGTGGGCGCCGACTCCGACATCACGTCGATCACGAAGCGCGAGGACATCGCGGGCAAGGTCGTCGCCGTCGGCTCTGGGACCAACCAGGAGAAGATCGTGCTCGAGTGGGACCGCCTCAACCAGGAGGACGGCCTCGATCCGATCCAGGGCCCCGAGTACTACGAGCAGTTCTCCGACGTCCTGCTCGCGCTCCAGTCCGGGCGCATCGAGACGTACGTCGGCCCCAACGCCTCCCTCGCGTACCAGGCGGCGATCTCCCCGCAGGACTTCTCGGTCGTCGGCACGCTCAACGGCGGCTGGCCCGACACCGCGCAGATCGCCGTCGCGACCAAGAAGGGCAACGAGGCCGCCCCGGCCATCACCGCCGCGATCAACCACGCCATCGAGGACGGCACGTACCTCGAGGTGCTCCAGCGGTGGGGCCTGGAGTCCGAGGCCGTCGAGGAGTCGCAGACCAACCCGCCCGGCCTGCCGAAGACGGAGTGACCCGCGCATGACCACCAGCACCCAGCACGTCGACCACCTCGTGGTCGGGGGCGGCGTGATGGGCTCGGCCGCCGCGTGGCAGCTCGCCCGGCGCGGGCGCGACGTCGTGCTGCTCGAGCGCTTCGCGCCCGGGCACGCGCACGGCGCCTCGCACGGGACGTCGCGCATCTACCGCACGACGTACGCCGAGCCCGAGTACCTCGACCTCGCGCAGGAGGCGCTCGGCCTGTGGCGCGAGGTCGAGGACGAGACCGGCACCGAGCTGCTCGCCGTCACCGGCGGCGTGAGCCACGGGCGGCGCGACGGCGCCGCCGAGCGCCGCGCGGACGCGATCGGCGCGGCGTTCGCGGCCCGGGGGATCGAGCACGAGTGGCTCGACCCCGCGGCCGCGGCCGAGCGGTGGCCGGGACTGCGGTTCGAGGGCCGGGTGCTGCACGAGGTCGCGACGGCCGGGCGGCTCCACGCCGACCGCGCCGTCGCGGCCCTCCAGGGGGCCGCGGCCGCCCGGGGCGCCGACGTCCGCCACGAGGTCGCCGTCCGGCACGTCGAGCGGGTCCCCGAGGGCGTCCGCGTCGTCACCGACGGCGGCGACGTCGTCGCACGGGTCGTCGTCGTGACGGTCGGCGCGTGGAGCGCCGGACTGCTCGGCGCCCCGACGGGCGGGCTGCTGGGCCAGGAGCTCCCGCTCGTCGTGACCCAGGAGCAGCCCGCACACTTCGCGCTCGTCCCGGGCGCGTCCCCGCAGGGGTGGCCCGCGTTCACGCACGACGTCGGTCCCGGCACCGCGTGGCCGAGCGGCGTCTACGGCCTCGCGACCCCGGGCGAGGGCGTCAAGGTCGGCTTCCACGGCGTCGGCCCCGTCGTCGACCCCGACCGCCGCTCGTACCGGCCCGAGCCGGGCCAGCTCGCCGCGCTGCGCGACTACGTGCGCACCTGGTTGCCCGGCCTCGACCCCGACGCGTACGTCCCCGTGAGCTGCACGTACACCACGACGCCCGACCACGACTTCGTGCTCGACCGCCGCGGCCCGGTCGTCGTCGGCGCCGGGTTCTCCGGCCACGGCTTCAAGTTCGCTCCAGCGATCGGCCGCGTGCTCGCCGACCTCGCCACCACGTCCGACGGCGTCACCGCGGCCGAGCGGTTCTCGCTCGCCCGGCTCGCCGCGCTCCCCGAGAGGACCGCCTCATGACGATCGCTCCCGTACCCACCGCGGCGGGCGCTCCGGCTCCGTCCGCAGTCCCGGAGACGCTCCCCACGCCGTCCCACGACACCGGCGGAGCCCGGGCTGCGCTCGCTGCGCGGTACGGCGTGGACCCCGTGACCGTCGAGGACGTCGCGCCCGGCGCGACCGAGGGACTGGCACCGGTCGTGGACCGTCCGGGCGCCGTCCTCGCGACGCAGCTCCGTCACCGGACGGTGCGCCGCTACCTGACCGACCCGCTGGCCGACCACGTCGTGCCGACGCTCGTCGCCGCGGCGCAGTCCGCTCCGACGTCGTCGAACCTCCAGGTCTGGAGCGTCGTCGCCGTCACCGACCCCGCGCGCAAGGACCGGCTCGCGGCGCTCGCGGGCGACCAGGCGCACGTCCGTACCGCGCCGCTGCTGCTCGTGTGGCTCGCGGACCTCGCCCGGGCGCGCGCCCTCGGTGAGCGCGAGGGCGTCCGGCTCGAGGCGACCGACTACCTCGAGACGACCGTCGTGGCGTTCCTCGACGCCGCGCTCGCCGCTCAGAACGCCGTCGTGGCTGCCGAGTCGCTCGGCCTCGGCACCGTCTACATCGGGGCGCTGCGCAACCACCCCGCGCAGGTCGCGGCGGAGCTCGGCCTGCCCGAGGGCGTCGTCGCGGTCGTGGGGCTCGTCGTCGGCCACCCCGATCCCGCGGGGAGCGAGCGCGTCAAGCCGCGGCTGCCGCAGGCCGCGGTGCTGCACGCCGAGCGCTACCGGGCCGCGGGCCAGCACGAGCACGTCGCGGCGTACGAGGAGCGGATCGCGCCCTTCTACCGCGAGGAAGGGCTCGACGGCGGGTGGCGCGACCGCGTCGTCGACCGCCTGCGCGTCCCCGGCGCCCTGCGCGGGCGCGCCCACCTGCGACCCACGCTCGCCGCGCTCGGGTTCCCGTCCAAGTAGCCCCGATCCCGTCCCGCGGTCGGGAGCAGCCGGGATCCACCGGCTCCACGATCAGCCACCACTCCACCACCAGCCGCCGCTCCACCACCGGCCACCGCTCCACCACTGAAGGAAGCCATGTCGTCCCACCAGCACCCGCACCAGACCGCCACCGCCGGCGGGCCGCGACCGGCGTCCGGCCGCGTCCCGCTGTCCGTCCTCGACCTCGCGATCGTGCCCGAGGGGGCGACGGGCCAGGACGCGGTGCGCCGCGCCGTCGGGCTCGCGCGCGACCTCGACCGGCTCGGCTACCACCGCGTCTGGTACGCCGAGCACCACCTGTCGCCCGGGGTCGGCTCGGCCTCGCCCGCCGTGCTCGCCGCGGCCGTCGCGGCCCGGACCGAGCGCATCCGCGTCGGCAGCGGTGCCGTGCTCCTCAGCACGACGAGCCCGCTCGTCGCCGCCGAGCAGTTCGGGACGATCGCCGCGCTGCACCCGGGCCGCGTCGACCTCGGTCTGGGGCGGGCGTTCTCGCCGCCGAAGGGCGGCCAGAGCAAGGACTCCGACGGTCCGGTACGGGCCGCGCGCACGGGTGCGACCGGGCCGCGCGTCGTCGAGGGGCTGTACGTCCCCGGTGCGCCGCCGTCGAACCTCAACGACTCGGTGCTCCGCGAGCGGATCCTCGCGCAGAAGCGGATCGTCGGCGCCTCGCGCACCCCCGTCAGCTTCCGCGACGAGCTCGACCTCGTGCTCGGCCTGCGTGCCGGGACGTACCGCGACGAGCACGGGACGCCGTACGTGAGCCCGCCCGTCGAGGGTGCCGACTGGGACCTGTGGGTCCTCGCGTCGAGCCCGGGCGAGAGCGCGCGCGTCGCGGGCGAGCTCGGGCTGCCGATCGCCGCGAACTACCACGTGGCGCCGTCGGCGACGATCGACACCGTCGCCGCGTACCGCGAGGCGTTCCGGCCGGGCGTGCTCGACGAGCCGTACGTCGTCGTGTCCGCCGACGTGCTGGTCGCCGACACGATCGAGCGGGCGCGCGAGCTCGCGACGCCCTTCGCCGACTGGGTGTTCTCCATCCGCAGCGGCGCCGACGGGGCGATCGCCTACCCCGAGCCGGGCACGTCGCCCGCGTGGGAGGAGCGACCGGAGGCCGAGCGCGCGCTCGTCGCCGACCGCGTCGACACGCGGATCGTCGGCGACCCGGAGACGGTCGTGCAGCGGCTCGAGACGCTGCGCCGCGCGACCGGCGCCGACGAGCTGCTCGTCACCACCGCGACCCACGACGCCGACGACGCGCGCCGCTCGTTCGAGCTGCTCGCCGAGCACTGGTTCGCGGGCTCGGCCCCCGGCGCGACCGCGGGCGCCGCCGTCGCTCCCGCACTCGCCACCACCCCCTGACGCGAGATCGACCCGCGCGTCGCCAGGTCGACCTCCTGAGGGTCGATCTCGGACGTACGGGTCGATCTCGCGACGATCCCTCGAAGGAGAAACCCATGACGACCACCCCACCCCTCCAGACCGCGACCGACGCCGGCGCCAAGGTCGCCGACGGCGCGCTGCTGATCGACGTGCGCTCCGCGGGCGGCCGCGCGTCGCACGGCGAGATCCCCGGCGCGACGCTCGCCGACCGCCACGACCTCGACGCGCTGTTCGGACCCGCCGACAACCCGGCGATCTCGCTCGACACGCCCGTCGTCGTCGTGTGCGGGTCGCCGAACGGCTCCGGTCCTGTCGCCGAGGCGCTCGCCCAGCGCGGCTACACGAACGTGTCTCACGTCGACGGCGGCTTCCCGGCCTGGAAGGACGCCGGCCTCCCGGCGTCCGACCCGGTCGAGGCACCCGCCGACCCGACACCGGCGCAGGCCTGACCCTCGCCACGGTGCCCGACGACGTCCGGCCACCCGGCGTCCGGTCGCTGCGGTCGACCTGCCCGACCCGCCAGCCCTGAACGACCCATCCCCACGACAAGGAGACCACCGTGCCCGTCGAGTTCCTCGGCATCGCCACGACCAACGACGCCTCGGAGACCACCGAGCGCACGACCGCCGCGTTCGACCCCGCGTACCTCGAGCGCATCGTCCGCGCGCACGAGGACAACGGCTGGACGCGCGTCCTCTTCGCGTACGGTTCCTCCGGCCCCGAGCCCGCAGCGCTCGCCGCCTACACCGCGGCGCGCCTCGACTCGATCGAGCTGCTGCTCGCGCACCGGCCCAACGTGTCCTACCCGACGTACGCCGCCAAGACGTTCGCGACGCTCGACCAGCTCTCCGGCGGGCGGCTCTCCGTCCACTTCATTACCGGCGGCAATGACCACGAGCAGGGCCGCGAGGGCGACACGCTCACCAAGGACGAGCGGTACGCGCGCACCCACGAGTACATCCAGGTCGTCAAGCAGGCGTGGGCGAGCGCCGAGCCGTTCGACCACCACGGCCCGTTCTACGACTTCGACGACTTCGTCCTCGACGCCAAGCCGTTCGAGGGTCGCACCCCGACGATCTCGTTCGGCGGGTCGTCGGACGCCGCGTTCCGTGTCGGTGCGGCCGAGGCCGACATCTACGCCGTCTGGGGCGAGCCCCTCGACCGCACCGCCGAGCAGATCGCGCGCGTGCACGCCGAGGCCGCCGCCGCGGGCCGCGCGACGCCGCCCCGCATCCACGCCGCGTTCCGGCCGATCGTCGCGCCGACCGAGGAGCTCGCGTGGGAGAAGGCGCACCGCATCCTCGACCGGATCGAGGCCCGCAAGGCCGCGGCCGGCGGGCAGCTCAGCCGTCGGCACCCGATCGACAAGCCCGAGAACGCGGGCTCGCAGCGACTCCTCGAGATCGCCGCCCAGGGCGAGCGCTTCGACACCGCCCTGTGGACCGCGACCGCCAAGGCCACCGGCGGCGCCGGCAACTCCAACGCGCTCGTCGGCACGCCCGAGCAGGTCGCGGAGGCGCTCCTCGCGTACTACGACCTCGGCGTCCGCGTCATCTCCGCCCGCGGCTACGACCTGCTCGACGACGCGATCGACTTCGGCCGCTACGTCATCCCGATCGTCCGCGAGGAGGTCGCGAAGCGCGACGCCGCGACCGCCGAGGCCGCCGCGGCCTGACGCCCGAGGTCCTGGATCGGCGCCCCAGCACGCGCACCAGGACCGCACCCGGTCCGGGCCACCGTTGAGTGCAGGAAATGTGTCGTCCGCAAGGCGTGAGGACGACGCATTTCATGCACTCACGGGACCGGGGGAGCCGACCGCGTGAGCGGACCTCGACCTCGACCCGACCCGAACGACAGCAACAGCGACAGCAAGGAGCAGGATCGTGCGGTTCCAGGTACTCGACATCGTGTTCAACCCGCCCCACCCCGTGACGGGGGAGGCGGTCGCGCCGGCGGACCGGTTGAACCGGGTCGTGGAGACGGCGGTGCTGGCGGAGGAGCTCGGGTTCGACTCGTTCGCGGTGGGGGAGCGGCACGCGGGCGAGGTGCTGTCGTCGGCACCGACGGTGATCCTCGGGGCGGTCGCGGCGCGGACGTCGCGCATCCTGCTGAGCACGGGCGTCACCGTCCTGTCGCTGCTCGACCCGATCCGGGTCGCCGAGGACCTCGCGACGGTGGACCAGCTCAGCCGCGGACGGCTGGAGATCGTCATCGGCAAGGGCAACGAGGTGCTCCAGTACCCGCTGCTGGGGCTCGACATCGACAAGCAGTACGAGTACCTGCAGGAGAACTACGAGCTGCTGCGGCTGCTGCTGTCGGAGGAGGACGTGAGCTGGAGCGGCCGGCACCGGCACGCGCTGGAGCACGCGACGACGTTGCCGCGGCCGTTCGCAGGGCCGTTCCGCGTCTGGCACGGGTCGGCGACGTCGCAGTTCGCGGTGGAGCTCGCGGCGCGGTACGGGGACCCGATCGTCAGCGCCAACGCGCTCCAGCCGCGCGAGAACTATCAGGTGCTCATCGACCACTACCGCGAGCGGTACGCGGCCAACGGGCACGACCCGGCGTACGGGTTCGTGGGGTCGGGCTCGGGCGGGCTGTTCCTCGCGGACACGACGGAGGAGGCGGTCGAGCAGTACCGCCCGATCTACGAGGGTCAGGTCGCCGCGGCCGCACGCCGCGGCTACGGGCCGGACGCCGTCGGGAAGGCGCCGAGCTTCCGGACGGTCGAGGACGCCGTCGAGCGCGGCCCGGCGCTGGTGGGCTCGCCGGAGCGCGTGGCGGAGAAGATCCTCGACTACCACGCCTCCTACGGGCACGACCTCCAGTCGGTGTCCGTCAACCACCTCATCCCCGCGACGCAGCAGGAGGACGTGCTGCGCCGGTTCGCCGAGGAGGTGGTCCCGGTGGTGCAGGCCGAGGTGAAGACCGACCTGTGGAGCCCGGCCGACGCCCGTCGCGCGGCGGGCTTCACCGCCGCCTGACCCGCCCCACCGGTCGTGGGCATGAGAGGGGCCCGGTTCGCCGCGGCGAGACCGGGCCCCTCTCATGCCCACAGCGGGGAGACGAAACATCCGTCCGCCTGGCGGGACGGTCGTCTCGAAACTTGACTCAACCGGTCGGGATTGTCTTTCCTGCTCCCAGGTGACGAGCGTCAGCACCCAGGCCCGGCTCGCTGACCAGCAACCCTTCGACGTGACGGGGTGCTCCGGGAACGACCTGACCGCGTGGCTCCCGCTGCGCGGTAAGCACGGCACCCCGGTGGGTTCCCCGCCGCGCCGGCCCTCGGCCCGGCGCGGACGACCACCGGCGCCGGACGACCGCCGGTCCTCAGCCGGCACACGAGGAGAGCAGCACGACATGATCCCCACACCTCACCGACGCCGGTCCCTGACCGTCGCCGCGGCGGCCGCCGCGACGGGCCTCCTGCTCAGCGCGTGCGCGGGCGGCGGCTCCGGCGCGTCCGACGGCGGCGGGTCGCCGAGCCCGACGGGCGAGCCCGTGGCGGGCGGCGACCTGACCTTCGCGATCACGGTCGACTCGCACTGCATCGACCCGCAGCAGGTCGGCAACAACGACGCCATCGCCGCGGCGCGCCAGACCGTCGCGTCGCTCACGGCGCAGGACCCCGAGTCGGGCGAGATCGTGCCGTGGCTCGCGGAGAGCTGGGAGGTGAACGACGACGCGTCGAGCTACACGTTCCACCTGCGCGACGACGCGACGTACGCCGACGGCACGCCGATCGACGCGGAGTCGGTCAAGACCAACTTCGACGCGATCGTCGCCCTCGGCGCGACGGCGTCGCTCGGGTCCCAGTACCTCGTCGGCTACGAGGGCACGACGGTCACGGACCCGCAGACCCTCACGGTCGACTTCTCGGCGCCGAGCGCCCAGTTCCTCCAGGCCACCTCCACCTTCTCGCTGGGCCTCCTCGCCCCGTCGTCGGCCGACCTGAGCGTCGAGGACCGCTGCGCCGGGAAGTTCGTCGGCTCCGGTCCGTTCTCCGTGAAGTCGTACACGCAGGACCAGGAGATCGTGCTCGAGAAGGTCGCGGGCTACGCGTGGGGCTCGGAGGCGAACGACCACCAGGGCGAGGCCTACCTCGACACGGTGACGTTCAAGGTCATCCCCGAGGCGAGCGTGCGCAGCGGCAGCCTGCAGTCCGGGCAGATCGACGCGACCGCCGCGATCTCGACCGTCGACCTCCCGCAGTTCGACGGCAACGGGTTCTGGCTCGAGTACCGCGCCAACCCGGGCGTCGTCTTCAACCTGTTCCCCAACGAGTCGAGCCCGCTCGCGGGCGACGAGGCCGTGCGGACCGCGATCCTCAAGGGCATCGACCGCGAGCAGATCGCGGACACCGTGCTCAGCGCGCAGGACGAGCCGGCCACGAGCGTCCTGTCCCACTCGACGCCGCTCTACGAGAGCATCGCGGACGAGCTCGCCTACGACCCCGAGGGCGCCAAGAAGATCCTCGACGACGCGGGCTGGGTCGAGGGCGCCGACGGCGTCCGCGAGAAGGACGGCCAGAAGCTCTCCACGACCGTGACGTTCTGGCAGGTGCCGGAGCCGCTCGAGCTCGTCCAGCAGCAGCTCGCGCAGATCGGCGTCGACCTCCAGCTCCAGCACGTGACCGTCGCGGAGTCGCAGGCGATCAAGGAGAGCGGCGACTTCGACTTCGACTACTACAACCTCACGCGCTCCGACCCGGACGTGCTGCGGACGATCTTCTCGGCCAACGCGCGCAACATCAACCAGCGCGACGCCGAGGAGGTCGACGACCTGCTCGACGCGTCCGCCGCGGCGACCGACGCGGCCGAGCGGCAGGAGCTCGTCACGGAGGCGTCGCGCCTCCTGGTCCAGAAGGGCCACGCGATCCCGGTCTACGAGCTGTCGACGACCATCGCGGCGGCCGACACGGTCCACGGCCTGACGTTCGAGGCGTCGTCGCGCCTCGACTTCTACGACGCCTGGGTCACCCAGGGCTGACCCGACGGGTCCGCCTGCCCGACGCCACGGCGTCGGGCAGACGGACCGTCTCCCCACGGAAGGAGGACCGACCCATGGGCCGGTACGTCCTGCGTCGCGCCGGGCAGGGGCTGTTCGTGCTCTGGGCGGCGTTCACGATCTCGTTCTTCGTCCTCTACCTGCTGCCCAGCGACCCGGCCGCGCTCATGGCGAGCGGCGGCGGCGAGGCGGACCAGGTGGACCCCGCGCTGCTCGACGCGCTGCGCGCGCAGTACGGCCTCGACCGGCCGGTGCTCGTGCAGTACGGCGACGCGCTGTGGCACGCGCTGCGCCTCGACTTCGGCACGTCGTACTCGTCGGGCGCGCCCGCGACCCAGCTCGTGCTCCAGGCGCTGCCCGAGACGCTCAAGCTCACGGCTGCGGCGCTCGTCCTCGCCGTCGTGGCGGGCGCCGGCATCGCGATCGCGAGCACGTTCCCGCGCGCCGCCTGGCTGCGCCATGCGCTCGCGTCGCTCCCGCCGCTCGGCGTCGCCCTGCCGCCGTTCTGGCTCGGCCTGCTGCTCCTGCAGTGGTTCTCCTTCCAGCTCCCGGTGTTCCCGGCGATCGGCAACGAGGGTGCGATCAGCCTCGTGCTGCCGGCGATCACGCTCGCCGTGCCGGCGAGCGCCGCGCTCGCCCAGGTGCTCGCCCGGAGCCTGCGCGGGACGCTCGGCGAGCCGTACGTCGAGACGGCGCGCGCGAAGGGCGCGAGCCGGGCGCGCGTGCACTTCGGCCACGCGCTCCGCAACGCCGCGATCCCCGCGCTGACCGTGCTCGGGGTCCTGGTCGGCGGGCTGCTCGGCGGCACGGTCGTCACGGAGACGGTGTTCTCGCGCGCGGGCCTCGGGCGGCTCACGGTCACGTCCGTGGACGCGCAGGACATCCCCGTGGTGCAGGCGGTCGTCGTCCTCTCGGCCCTCGTGTTCGTGGTCGTCACGCTCGTGGTCGACCTGCTCTACCCCCTGCTCGACCCCCGGATCGACGCACGACAGAAGGCGGTGGCCGCATGAGCACCAGGCCGGGAGTGCGCATCGTGCTCCGCGACGCGGTCGAGGTCCCGACGATCGCGAGCGATCGCGCCGCCGCTCCGGCGCGGGACGTCCCGCGGACGGACGTCCCGCCGTCGGACGACGCGCTGCCCGGGACCCCGGAGGTCCCCGAGCCGCGGACGCCTGAGGAGATCGAGGTCGCGGACCGCGAGGACGCCCGCGCGATCATCCGGTACGGCCGGGTCCGCGGTGCCGGCCCCGCGGGCCGGTGGCGCCGCGGGGTGCGGTACGCCGTCCGGCGTCCCGGGCTGGTCGTCGCCGTGCTCGTCGTCCTCCTCGTCACGGCGTGGGCGGTCGTCCCGCAGCTCTTCACGTCGTACGACCCGCTGACGGGCGTGCCCGCGGACCGGCTCCAGCCGCCGTCGGGCGCGCACCTGTTCGGCACCGACCACCTGGGGCGGGACGTGTACGCGCGCGTCGTCCACGGCGCGTCGGCATCGCTCAGCGCGACCGTGATCGCGGTCGCGGTCGGGCTCGTCGCCGGGTCGCTGCTCGGCCTGCTCGCGGGGTTCGTGCGCGGGTGGGTGGACGACGTCGTCGGCCGGTTCGTCGACGTGCTGCTCGCGATCCCCAGCATCCTGCTCTCGCTCGCGATCATCACGGCACTCGGGTTCGGGACGGTGAAGGTCGCGATCGCGGTGGGCATCACGAGCGTCGCGACGTTCGCGCGCGTCATGCGGGCGGAGGTCCTGCGGACCTCGACGTCGGTGTACGTCGAGGCGGCCCGCGCGTCGGGCGTGCGTTGGTACGGCGTGCTCGGGCGCCACGTGCTGCCCAACTCGACCGGACCGGTGCTCGCGCTCGTCGCGCTCGAGCTCGGGACCGCCGTGCTCGCGATCTCGGCGCTGAGCTTCCTCGGCTACGGCACGCCACCGCCCGCGCCCGAGTGGGGGTCGCTCGTCTCGGGCGGGCGCGACTACCTGGCCACCGCGTGGTGGCTCACGACCATGCCGGGCCTCGTGATCGTCGCCGTCGTGCTGTCGGCGAACCGCATCGCGCGGGCCCTGGAACGGACCGGAGGGGACGCATGACCGCCACGACGCCGACCACGCAGGAGCGCCCCGGCACGACGCCGGACGAGGCGCCCGCGCTCGAGATCCGCGGGCTCGAGGTCGCCTACCGCACGCGCGACGGCGGCTCGTACGCCGCCGTCCGCGGCGTCGACCTCACGGTCGGGGCGGGCGAGGTCGTGGCGCTCGTGGGCGAGTCCGGGTCGGGCAAGAGCACGACGGCGCACGCGGCGCTGCACCTGCTGTCGCGCGGGGGCGCGGTGACGGGCGGGACCATCCGGCTCGGCGGACGCGACGTCGGCGACCTCTCCGAGAAGGAGTGGCAGCAGGTGCGGGGCCGCGACGTCGGCCTCGTGCCGCAGGACCCGACGGTCTCGCTCAACCCCGTCACGCGCGTGGGCGACCAGGTCGCGGAGGTGCTCGTCATCCACGGGCTCGCGCGGCGCAAGGAGGCGCGCGAGCGCGCGGTCGAGCTGTTGCGCCAGGCCGGGATCGACGACCCGGAGGCGCGTGCGCGGCAGTACCCGTCGCAACTCTCCGGCGGCATGCGCCAGCGCGTGCTCATCGCGATCGCGGTCGCCGCCCGGCCGCGCCTCGTCGTCGCCGACGAGCCGACCAGTGCGCTCGACGTGACGGTCCAGCGCCGCATCCTCGACCACCTCGACGGGCTCGTGCGCGACCTCGGCACCGCCGTCCTGCTCATCACCCACGACCTCGGCGTCGCGGCGGACCGCGCCGACCGGATCGTCGTGCTCGAGCGCGGGGTCGTCGTCGAGGAGGGCACGGCGGACCAGGTGCTGCACGCCCCGCGCCACCCGTACACCCAGCAGCTCATCGCCGCGGCGCCGAGCCTCGCGAGCTCGCGCCTCGTCGCGGGCGGTACCCCGGAGGCGGTGCCGGTCGAGGGCGTCGTCCCGCGCGGCGAGGCGAGCCGCGCCGCGGTCGCGAGCCGCGCCGACGGTCAGGGGATCGCGGTGCCCGACGGCGCCGGTCCGGACACCGCGAGCACGCCCGTCCTTGCGGTGCGGGACCTGCGCAAGGAGTTCACGCTGCCGCGGGGCGCCGCGCACCGGACGCTCGTCGCCGTGGACGGCGTGAGCCTCGCCGTCGGGCGCGGCGAGACGTACGCGCTCGTGGGGGAGTCCGGCTCCGGCAAGAGCACGACGGCGCGTCTCGCCCTGCGCCTCGAGCGCCCGACCGCGGGCACCGTCGAGTTCGCGGGTGAGGACATCACGACCGCGCGCGGCGAGCGCCTGCGGTCGTTGCGCCGCGGCTTCCAGGTGGTCTACCAGTCCCCGTACGCGTCGCTGGACCCGCGGTTCACCGTCGAGCAGATCGTCACCGAGCCGCTGCGGGCGTACCGGGTCGGGTCGCCGTCCGAGCGCGCCGACCGGGCGCGTGCGCTCGTCGAGGACGTCGCGCTCCCGCCCGACGTGCTCCGGCGGGGACCGCGCGAGCTCTCGGGCGGCCAGCGCCAGCGCGTCGCCATCGCGCGGGCGCTCGCCCTGAACCCGGCGCTCGTCGTGCTCGACGAGCCCGTCTCGGCGCTCGACGTGTCCGTGCAGGCGCAGATCCTCGAGCTGCTCGTGCGGCTCCAGGCCGAGCACGGGCTCGCGTACCTGTTCATCTCGCACGACCTCGCTGTCGTGCGCCAGGTGTCCGACCACGTCGGCGTCATGCACCGCGGGTGCGTCGTCGAGCAGGGGGCGACCGAGCAGATCCTGCTCGACCCGCAGGAGGACTACACGCGCGAGCTCGTCGCGGCCATCCCCGGCCGCCGCGCGCTCCAGGACGCGCCCCGGGCGTCGTCCACGACAGCAGGGAGCGCACGATGACCGTCGCCGCCGCACGCGCCGCAGGACCCCGCACCCGGCCGAGCGCAGGGCCGCGCGTCCTCGCGGACCCCGCCCCCGCGCCGTCGCGCACGGAGCTCGCCGGCCGCACCACCGAGCTGCTCCAGGCGATGATCCGCAACGCGTGCGTCAACGACGGCACCGTCGGCTCGGGGCACGAGGTGCGCAACGCGCGCGCCGTCGCCGACGCGCTCGACGGTCTCGACCTCGAGGTCGAGTGGGTCGAGCCGCGCCCCGGCCGCACGTCGCTCGTCGCGCGCCTGCGCGGCACCGACCCGGACGCGCCGTCGCTCGCGCTCGTCGGGCACACCGACGTCGTGCCCGTCGAGCCGGAGGGGTGGACGCGTGACCCCTTCGGTGGCGAGCTCGTCGACGGCTGGGTCTGGGGGCGCGGCGCGATCGACATGCTCGGGCTCACGTCGGCCTTCACCGTCGTCACGCGCGCGATCGCGGAGAGCGGGCAGCGGCTGCGCGGCGACCTCGTGCTCGCCGCCGTCGCGGACGAGGAGCACGGCAGCACGTGGGGCGTCGACTGGATCACGCAGCACCGGTACGACCTCGTGGACGTCGACGCGGTGCTCACGGAGTCGGGCGGGGTCCCGCTCGGCTCCCGCGGGAGCCGCACGGTCGCGGTCGGGGAGAAGGGCGGCGCCGGGCGACGGCTGCGGGTCGTCGGGCGGCCCGGGCACGGGTCGGGGCCGTACGGGTCGCTCAACGCGATCGTGCTCGCGGCCGAGGCCGTGCGGCGGATCACCGCGCACCGCGGGCCGGTCGTCATCGGCGACCTGTGGCGCCGCTACGTCGCCGCGCTCGACCTCGCGCCCGACGTCCGCGCCGCGCTGCTCGACCCCGCGCGGCTCGACGACGCGCTCCCCGAGCTCGGCGCCCTGGCGTCGGTCGCGCACGCCACGACCCACACGACCGTCGCGCCGACCGTGCTGCACGCAGGCTCGAAGCCCAACGTCATCCCCGGGCTCGCGGAGGTGACGCTCGACATCCGCGTCCTCCCGGGTGCGACCCCGCAGGACGTGGCCGACCTGCTCGACGACGCCCTCGGCGACCTGCGCGAGCACGTGCAGGTCGAGGGGGACTGGTTCGGCGAGGCGTCGCAGTCGCCCACCGACGGCGCGGCGTACGAGGCGATCGAGCGCGCCGTGCGCGCGCACGCGGGCGCCGAGGTCGTGCCGGTCCTCGGGACCGGCGGCACGGACGGGCGCTTCTTCCGCCGCCGCGGCGTGCCGGCCTACGGGTTCGGCCTGCTCAGCGAGCAGTGGGACCCGGGGGTGTTCCGTTCCCTGTTCCACGGGAACGACGAGCGCGTCGACGTCGAGTCGCTCGGGCTCACCGCCACCGCGCTGCACGACGTCGTGACGAGCTACCTCGGGTGAGCGGCCGTCCGGGCGGCGCCCCGGCGTGGCCGTGAGAGCGGACGGTCGGGCGTCGCGGGCCGTGCTGCGGGTCTGCCTCGCGACCGGGTTCGTCACGCTGCTGGACTCGGCGATCCTCACCGTCGCGGCACCTGCGCTGCGCAGCGAGCTCGGCGCGACGACCGCGCAGCTCCAGTGGATCCTCGCCGGGTACTCGTTGACGTTCGGGCTCGCGCTCGTCCCGGCCGGCCGCCTCGGCGACCGGCTCGGTCGCGGCGGGCCGCTCGCCGTCGGGCTCGCCCTGTTCGCCGCGGGGAGCCTCGTCGGCGCGACGGCCTCTGACGCCGACGTGCTCGTCGTCGCTCGACTGCTCCAGGGCGTCGGCGCCGGGACCGCGAACCCGCAGGTCATCGGCCTGCTCCAGGACCACTACGCCGGCTCGGCCCGCGCGCGTGCGCTCGGGGCGTACGCCTCGACGGGCGCGTTCGCCATGGTCCTGTCCCCGCTCGTCGGGGGTGGGATCCTCTCCGCCCTCGGGCCCGCTGCCGGGTGGCGCGTCGCCGTCGGGCTCGCCGCGCCGCTGGGGCTCGCCGTCGCCGTCGTCGCCCAGCGCGTGCTGCGTCGCGGCTCGGGGGGCGCGGGGCGCCGGACACCGCCTGGCGGCCGCGTCGGCGGCGGGTTCGACGCCGTCGGCCTGGTGCTCGTGACGCTCGTGACGCTCGGGCTGCTCGTCCCGTTCGTCGCCGAGGGGCCGCGCGCCGTCGTGCTGCCGCTGTCGCTCGGGGTGCTCGTGGCCGCCGTCGGAGCGCTCGTCGTGTGGGAGCCGCGCTACGCGCGGCGCGGTCGGACACCCGTCCTCGCACCGGCGCTCCTGCGTTCCCCGACCTACGTGCTCGGCTGCGTCGTCGCGGCGTTCAGCTTCGGGGCGGCGCTCGGGTACTCCGCCGTCCTCATGCTGTTCCTCCAGGACGGCACGGGGCTCAGCCCGGTCCAGGCCGGCCTGGTCACGACGCCGGGCGCGGTCGCCTCGGTCGTGGCGGCGAACCTCTCGTGGCGGCTGTTCCGCCGGTTCGGCCGGCGCGGGGTGACCGTGGCGGTCGGGGCGAAGGCGCTGGTCGCCGCGGGCACGGCGCTCGCGGTGGCCGTCGCGCCCACCACGACCGTGGTCGCCGCGCTAGTCGTCTCGCAGGTGCTCACCGGCGCCGTCGCAGGACTGACGATCTCGCCCAACCAGACGCTCACGCTCGAGGGCGCCCCCGGCACGGAGCGCGGCGTCGCCGGCGCCGCGCTCCAGCTCGTGCAGCGCGTCGCCGCGACGGTCTGCATCGCCGCGATGACCGGCACGTTCGTGGCCCGGGCCGGCGGCGCGGCCCCGGGCGTCCTCGACGCTCACCGCGACGGCCTCGTCGTCGTGAGCGCCGCCGTCGCGGCGCTGGCGCTCGTCGCCTGGGTGGCGTCCCTGCTCGACGAACGGCTCGACGAGCGGCTCGCCCGTCCCTCGACGAGGTAGAGCCGCCGGTCGCGAGGTAGAGCACCAGGTGTTCTACCTCGCGACCGGCGGCTCTACCTCGCGGGGCCGGGCTGGTCAGGCCTCGCGGTTCTCCGACGAGAGGAACCAGGCCTGCTTCTCCAGGTCGGCGATGATCTCGTGCAGGATGTCGGCGCTCGTCGGGTCCTCGGCGTCGACGCCGTCGTGCACCTCGCGCACGACCTCGACCGTCTGGGCGAGGCGCTCGACGATCGCGTCGACCGTGTCGCCGACGGAGACGAGCCCGGCCGGGTACGGGGACAGGTCCGTCGTCGTCGCGACCGTCTCGGTGCGGCCGTCGGGCACGACCTGGAGCGCGCGCATGCGCTCCGCGACGGTGTCGCTGTGCTCGCGCGCGGCGTCCACGACGTCGTCGAGCTGGAGGTGCAGGTCGCGGAACCCGCGGCCCGTGACGTTCCAGTGGGCCTGCTTGCCCTGGACGTGCAGGTCGACGAGCGCGACGAGCACGCGCTGGAGGTGCGAGCGGAGCGCCCCCGACGCCTCGAAGCGGGCGGTGGCGCGGTGGATGGTGGGTGCGGACATGGTGCTCCTCGCTCTCTCGGGGGTCTCCCGGAACGTGCGGCGGTCACCCGGCTTCCGTCGGTGCCGACTCGTGACTCGTTCTCTTGAACGATTCCAGACTAGGCACCATTCCCGGTCCCCGCCAGCAAGGACAGGCGTGCCTGACCTGCGGTGACACGCGCGGGCGGTACCCGGCGCGACGAGACCCGTCACGTTCTCTCGCCAGGTGAGAGGACCGGCCCTCGCTCTTGCCGCAGGGCGCTCGCGATGGTCCGCTGGCGGCATGACCGACGACCGTACCCCCGCCGCCCCAGCCGCCCCCGCCGCTCCGTCCGCCCCCGCACGCCCGACCGCCCGCACGCTCGGTGCGGGCGACGCCGCGCTCACCGTCTCCGCCGTCGGGTTCGGCGGCATGTCCGTCACGGACGCCTACGGACCGGCGGACGCCGTCGAGGCGGAGGCCGTGCTGCGCCGGGCGCTCGAGCTCGGCGTCACGCTCGTCGACACGGCCGACGTCTACGGGCACGGCCGCAACGAGGAGCTCATCGGCCGGGTGCTGGGCGCCCACCGCGACCAGATCGTCCTCGCGTCGAAGTTCGGGCTGCCTCCGGCCGGCGGCCACCCCGACGGCCGTCGGGTCGACGGGCGCCCCGAGTACGTACGCTCCGCGATCGACGCGAGCCTGCGCCGCCTCGGGACCGACCGGCTCGACCTGTACTACCTGCACCGCATCGACCCGCAGGTCCCGATCGAGGAGACCGTCGGGGCGCTCGCCGAGCTGGTCGAGGCGGGCAAGGTCCGGACGATCGGGCTCTCGGAGCCCTCGGCGGCGACCGTGCGCCGCGCGCACGCCGTCCACCCGGTCACGGCCGTGCAGAGCGAGTACTCGCTGTGGACGCGCGACCCGGAGGACGAGGTCCTGCCGACGCTGCGCGAGCTCGGCGTCGGGTTCGTCCCGTTCTCGCCGCTGGGTCGCGGCATCCTCACGGGCACCGTCGACGCGACGGACGGCTTCGCCGAGGACGACGTGCGCCGCTCCCACGCCCGCTACGCGGGCGAGGCGTTCGAGCACAACCGCGACCTGGTCCGGTCTCTCGAGCAGCTCGCGGCCGAGCGCGGCGTCACGACGGCGCAGCTCGCCCTCGCGTGGCTCTTCGCCCAGGGTGACGACATCGTCCCGATCCCCGGTACGAAGCGCCTCGCGTACCTCGAGCAGAACGTCGCGGCGGCCTCGATCGAGCTCACCTCGGACGACGTCGCGGCGATCGGAGCCGCCATCCCGCGCGGGGCCGTGCAGGGCGTCCGGCACCCGCAGCCGGACCTGCTCGCGGGATGAGCGCCGACGCAGCGGCCGTGCCCGCGACCCCCGCGCCCCCGCCCGACGAGGCGGGCGCCCGCCGCCCGCTCGCCGTGCACTGGTTCCTGCCGACGTCGGGCGACGCTCGCGGGATCGTCGACGGCGCGCACGCGAAGGACACGCCCGGCCGGGCGACCGGGTTCCGCGCGCCGTCGCTCGACTACCTGGAGCAGGTCGCGGTCGCTGCCGACCGCCTCGGCTACGAGGGCGTGCTCACACCGACGGGCACGTGGTGCGAGGACGCGTGGCTCGTCACGTCCGCGCTGATCCGCAGCACGGAGCGGCTGAAGTTCCTCGTCGCGTTCCGCCCCGGCCTCGTCTCGCCGACGCTCGCGGCGCAGATGGCCGCGACGTTCCAGCGCCTGTCCGGTGGGCGGCTGCTCCTCAACGTCGTCACGGGTGGCGACGAGAACGAGATGCGCCGGTTCGGCGACTGGCTCGAGCACGACGAGCGCTACGACCGCACGCGCGAGTTCCTCGAGGTCGTGCGGGGCGTGTGGGACGAGGCGCCGCTCGCGTACGAGGGCACGCACTACCGGATCGCCGACGCCCGGACGTCCGCGCCGCCCGACCCGCGCCCCGAGATCTTCTTCGGCGGATCGTCGGAGGCCGCGCTGCCCGTCGCGGCCGCCCAGGCCGACGTCTACCTCACGTGGGGCGAGCCGCCCGCGCAGGCGCGCGAGAAGATCGAGCGCGTGCGCGAGCTCGCCGCCGCGCAGGGTCGCACGATCCGCTTCGGGGTGCGCCTGCACGTCATCACGCGCGACCGGTCGGCCGACGCGTGGGACGTCGCGCAGCGGTTCCTCGACGACCTCACGCCCGAGCAGATCGCGGGCGCCCAGCAGCTCCTCGGCTCGTCCGGGTCGGTCGGGCAGCAGCGCATGGTCGCGCTCCACGGCGGCGGTGACCTCGCGGCCACGCGGCGCGCACGGGACCTCGAGATCCACCCCGGGCTGTGGGCAGGCGTCGGGCTCGTGCGCGGCGGCGCCGGGACGGCGCTCGTCGGGAGCCACGAGGAGGTCGCCGACCTGATCGAGGAGTATCGCGCGGCCGGTTTTGACGAGCTCGTCCTGTCCGGCTACCCCCACCTCGAGGAGGCGTACTGGTTCGCGGAGGGCGTCCGCCCGCTGCTCGACGCGCGCGGTCTTACCGCTCCCGCCGCACGCACCGGTGGCGCCGCGTCACGCACCCATGCCGTGCCGTTCTGAGCCGGTTCCCGGCCCCGTCGGCGAGACCCGCGCGACGCCGACGGGAGCGCCCGGACGGCGCGCCCGGACGCCGACGAGCGCCAGGACGAGCTGGGCGACCCAGAGCAGCAGGACCGCCGGGCCGACGACGGCGCTCGCGGCCTCCGCGACGACGTGCCCCGGGGGCACGGGGACGTCCACCGGCACCGGCTGGGCGGCGGCCAGGAGGAAGCCGACGGGGAGCGCCGCGACCCACAGGGCCACGGTCACGACGGCGTAGGGGAGCGGGACGTCGTCGGCGGTCCGCATGCGCCCGACCCACGTCCCCAGCACGGGGGCGAGGGCGAGCAGGCCCGCGACGGGTATCGCCGCGACGACGAACCCCGCCACGAGCAGCCCGCCCCCCGCGGCGAGGGCTCCCGCCACGAGGCACAGCGGGAGCACGAGAGCGGCCCAGAGCTGGCCGCGGAACGCGATCGTCCGCAACCGTCGTGCTGCCGCCATGCGCGGGCCCCCATCGTCGTGGTGCGCTGCCGTCGTGCGCCGCTGCCGTCGTCGGCATCGTACGGCGGCGCTGCCGCCCGGGGGATGGTGACCGCGACCCATGGCCCGCGGCGTCCCGCGGACCTAGACTGAAGAGGTCCGGTGGGTCTCCCCGCGCAGAGGTCGGCTCCGATGTCGTGGCTGCTGATGGTCTGGTGCGCGACGGCGTGCACGGTCGCCGCCGCGTGGTGGGTGCTGCGCCGCGCCGGCCGGCCCCCGAGCCACCGGACGACCAGCCGGCCGCACCTGCTGCGTCGCCGCCCGGCGCCCCCCGACCCGCTCGCGACGCTCGCGCTCCAGGTGCGGCTGAGCGAGCTCGCGGCGGAGATGCGGCGGATCGAGGCGGACCCGGACGTCTACGCCCGCGCCCACCACTACCTCGCGGTCCAGGGCGCCTACGACGCCCTGCTGCGCGAAGCGTGCCGGCTCACGGGCCTCTCGGTCGAGGACGCGCCGCTGCGGGCGGGCTTCCGCACGGGCGACGACGAGCGGTTCCGTGAGGAGCTCGAGCTGAGCGCGCGCGGCTGGAGCTGGTGACCGGTCCACCCGTGAGGGGCGGCACGGGACGGACGAGGGGCCCGACGGCGGTACGTCCGCCGGCGGGCCCCTCGCCCGTGGTGCCCGCCGGGTGCGGTCAGAGCGCCGAGTGGTCCCCGATCCGGTGGTAGGTGCGGTCGTGGTAGACGAGGGGCGACGGCGTGCCGGCCGCCTCGTGGCGCCGCGGGCCGGCGCCCGTGCCGACGCTCGACGCGAGCGCCCGCAGCGAGACCAGGTAGGAGTCGCCGACGGGCGTGCGCTGGACGACGCGGCCCCGGACCCAGGAGAGCGCGCCGTCGACCACGGGCTCGCCGGTGTCGAGACGGGACCAGCCGCCGTCGGCGAACCGGTCGATGCCGCTCGTGGCGAAGCGTGCCGAGACGTCGTCCTGGTGGTCGGCGAGGAAGCTCACCGTGAGCGTCCGCGCGGCGGAGACCGCGGGCCACGACGACGACGTCGACGCGAGCGAGAACGCGAGCAGCGGGGGCGCGGCCGAGACGGAGATGACCGACGTCGCGGTGAACCCCACGAGGCGGCCGTCGTGCTCGAGCGCGACCACGGCGACCCCGGCGGGGTGGCCGCGGAACACGGACTTGTACTCGTCGGGGGAGAGCTGCGGCTCGTCCTGCTCGGCCAGGAGAGCCTCCAGGTGGGTGAGCTCGGCGGTCATCGGGCCGCCCCCGCGAACGCGTCGGTGACGGCCTGGTCGGCGGGCTGCGGGTCGCCGTCGTCCACCCCGGGGAGCGGCGTCGCGGCGCGGCGGAGCGCGTCGCCCTCGCGGGCGAGCCACGCGTCCACGACCGGGCCCAGGTCCGCGAGCTGCGGCTCGGTGACGGTGAGGGAGCGGGTCGGGACGACGGCGCCGAGCTCGACGAGCACGGGCCGCAGGTGCACCTCGCCGACGAGCGCGTGGGCGGGGTTGCCCGACACGACGAGCGGCACGACGACGACGCTCGCGAGCCCGTCCGGGCCGTACAGGTCGAGGAACGCCTTGAGGAGACCGGTGTACGACGCCTTGTAGACCGGGGTCGCCACGACGGCGACGGTCGCCGCGGCGAGCCGGTCGCGCGCGGCGTCCGCCGCGGGGCGCTCGGGGCCGAGGATCTCGGTGGCGACCGCCGCGAGGTCGATCGTCGAGACGTCGGTCGCCCCGAGGAGGGCCGCGACGCGGTGCGCCACGGTCTCGGCGGCACCGAGCGTCCGCGATCCGGGGCGCGGGTTGCCGGAGACGGCGAGGACCGTCGGGGGGAGGGAGCGGTGTGTCATGTGTACCTCGCAGTAGTCGTCGATCACGCTTGCCGCGCGGCCGTCCCGCGGGTGCGGGGCCGGTCGCGCGCGGCCTGGTCATCTCCCGGAGCACCCCGCCGTGACAGGGGGTTGCCGACCAGCGAGCCGGGGCTTGGCGCTGGTGCTCGTGACCTGGGGTCGGGTATAGCAACGGCTCCACGAAAACCGCACCAGATCGATCGGGTTTCTCAGTGGGTGGACGGTTGTGTCGTCCGTGGGGGACCTGCGCGGCGTCTCCGGGTGCGCAGGGAGTGAGACGGCGGTACGGGAACTTCTGGCACAGGCGTACCGTCAGCAGGAGTTTCCGCCCAGACGAGGAGTACCCATGGACAGCCGACTGCAGTCCGTCTACGACGAGGTCCTGCGTCGCAACCCCGGCGAGGCCGAGTTCCACCAGGCCGTGCGCGAGGTCTTCGACTCGCTCGGCCCGGTGCTGCGCAAGCACCCGCGCTACGTCGAGGCGGCAGTCCTCGAGCGCGTGTGCGAGCCCGAGCGCCAGATCATCTTCCGGGTCCCGTGGGTGGACGACGCGGGCCGCGTGCAGATCAACCGCGGCTTCCGGGTCGAGTTCAACTCGGCGCTCGGCCCGTACAAGGGCGGCCTGCGGTTCCACCCGTCGGTCTACCTCGGGATCGTCAAGTTCCTCGGCTTCGAGCAGATCTTCAAGAACTCGCTCACCGGCATGCCGATCGGCGGCGGCAAGGGCGGGTCGGACTTCGACCCCCGCGGCCGCTCCGACGGCGAGGTCATGCGGTTCTGCCAGTCGTTCATGACCGAGCTGTACCGGCACATCGGCGAGAACACCGACGTCCCGGCCGGTGACATCGGCGTGGGCGGCCGGGAGATCGGCTACCTGTTCGGCCAGTACAAGCGGATCACCAACCGCTACGAGTCCGGCGTCCTCACGGGCAAGGGGATCTCGTGGGGCGGCTCGCTCGTGCGCACCGAGGCGACGGGGTACGGCACCGTGCTCTTCGCGCAGAACATGCTCGAGACGCGCGGGCAGGAGCTCGACGGCCGGCGCGTCGTGGTCTCGGGCTCGGGCAACGTCGCGACCTACGCGACCGCCAAGGCCCAGCAGCTCGGCGCGAACGTCGTCGCCTTCTCCGACTCCTCCGGCTACGTCGTCGACGAGGCGGGCGTCGACCTCGACCTGCTGCGCCAGGTCAAGGAGGTCGAGCGCGGCCGCGTCGCCGACTACGCGGCCCGTCGCCCGGGCGCGCGCGTCGTCACCGACGGCTCCATCTGGGACGTGCCGTGCGACGTCGCGCTGCCGTGCGCGACGCAGAACGAGCTCGACGAGGGTGCGGCCAAGCAGCTCGTCGCGAACGGCGTCGTCGCGGTCGCCGAGGGTGCCAACATGCCGACGACGCCCTCCGCCGTCGCGCTCCTCCAGGAGGCGGGCGTGCTGTTCGCGCCCGGCAAGGCCGCGAACGCCGGCGGCGTCGCCACCTCGGCGCTCGAGATGCAGCAGAACGCGTCGCGCGACTCGTGGTCGTTCGAGTACACGGAGGAGCGGCTCGCGCAGATCATGGCGGGCATCCACGACCGGTGCGTCGAGACGGCCGACGAGTACGGCGCGCCCGGCAACTACGTGCTCGGGGCCAACGTCGCGGGCTTCACCAAGGTCGCCGACGCGATCCTCGCGCTCGGCGTCATCTGACCGTCGTCTACCCTGGCCGACGGCCGCCGTCGCGCACGCCGCGCGACGTGACGGTCGTCGGACCGGACGACGGGAGAGCGCAGTGACGACCACCGACCCCGAGGGCCCTGCCGTGCACGCGGGCCGCGACGTCGTGCTCGAGCTCGCGGTGCAGGACCCGGAGGGCGTCCGGGTGGCCGCCTCCGTGGGCGCGCGGCGGGTCGAGCTGTGCGTCGGCCTGGGCGCGACGGGCGGGCTCACGCCGAGCGCCGGCCTCGTGGAGGCGGCCGTCGTGGCCGCCGCCGAGACCGCCGCCGGCGGTCCTGCCGTCGAGGTGCACGTCCTCGTGCGCCCGCGCCCGGGAGGGTTCGTCCTCTCGGCAGCCGACCTCGACGTGCAGGTCCGCGACGTCCGGGCCGCGGTCGCGGCCGGTGCGGCGGGCGTCGTGGTGGGCGCCCTGACCCCGGACGGCGTCGTGGACGTCGCCGCTGTGCGCGCCCTCGTCGAGGCGGCCGACGGCCGCGAGGTGACGTTCCACCGCGCGGTCGACGTCGTCGCGGACCCGCTCGCGGCCCTCGACGCGCTCGCCGGCGCGGGCGTGGTGCGCGTGCTCACGTCGGGCGGCGCCGCCCGCAGCATCGACGGCGTCGAGCGCCTGCGCGCCATGTCGGCGCACGCCCGCGGAGCCCTGGGCGGCCGCGTCCAGGTCATGGCCGGTGGGGGAGTGCAGCCCCGGGACGTCGGCGCGCTCGTGGCCGCCGGCGTGGACGCCGTGCACCTCTCCGCGAAGCGCGTCGTCGTGGACGACGCCGGTCCCGGGGGTGGTGGGGACGCCGGCTACGAGGTCACGGACCCCGAGGTCGCCGCGGCGGCGAGCGCGGCGCTCCGCGCCGCGCCGTAGCGTCGCGCTCTTCGCTCGCGGGCGTCCCGTGCGCTCGTGACGCGCTCACGACGCCGCGTCCCGACGTCGCCCGACCGGCCGGTCCCTGCCACGCGGGGGCCGGCCGTCGCCCTTCCCGAGCAGCGCCGCAGCCGGCCATGTCTCAGTTAGGTAACTTTCCTGTCGTATTCGTCGGCGACCCGGGATCGATTAGTTAGTGTTCCTGCCACACGCCCCAGGGCGCCACGACGAACGACGCGAGGACGCGTCGTCCATGCGAAAGGACCGATGATGATTCGAAGCACGGCGCGCAAGCGCCTGCTCACGGCGGTTGCGCTCGTGACCGGCGTGACTCTCCTGGCCGCGGGCTGCTCCGGTGGCGGCAGCAACGGTGACGGCGACGAGGGCGCGAGCGGGGGCCGCACGCTCAACGTGTGGGCGGGGACGCAGACGCCGATCGTCGCGAACTTCAACCCGTACTCGCCGAACCCGCTGCACGCGGCCAACGGCGCGATCTACGAGCCGCTCTTCTACTACAACAAGGCGCAGGCCGGCCCTCCGGAGCCGCGCCTCGGCGAGTCGTTCGAGTGGTCGGAGGACGGCACCGAGCTCACGGTGAAGCTCCGCGAGGGCGTCAAGTGGACCGACGGCGAGGACTTCGACGCCGACGACGTGGTCTTCTCGCAGACCAACGAGGCCGCCCAGCGCGACTTCGTGATCTCGGTCGAGGCCGTCGACCCGTACACCGTCACGTGGACGTTCGACTCCCCGCAGTTCACGTCCGAGGTCCAGCTCCTCGGCACGTCGCTCGTCGTGCCGGAGCACATCTGGTCCGAGGTCGACGACCTGGTGACGTTCGCGAACGAGAACCCGGTCGGTACGGGTCCGTTCAAGGCCGACGCGGTCACGGAGGCGGCCTACACGGTCGTCGCGAACGAGGACTACTGGGACGGCGCGCCCCGGGTCAAGAAGGTCCGCTACCTCGGCATCGACGCGAACCAGAGCGCCGAGGACCTCATGACCACCGGCAAGGTCGACTGGACCGCGATGTTCGTCGCGGACCCCGACCGCATCACCGCGGACGGCCGCCTGAGCATGATCAACACGCCGCAGGACCCGACGACGATCTACACGTGCGTGTCGGTCGACCTCGGCTGCACCGGCCCGCAGACCGACGTCGCGGTGCGCCAGGCGATCAACCTCGCGATGGACCGTACCGAGATCAACGAGAAGGCGTTCGCCGGTCTCGCCGCGGAGGCGTCCCCGACGTTCGCGCTGCTCGGCCGTGACGACCGCTGGATCTCGCCCGACGTCGAGGCGGAGAGCCCGCAGACGGCCGACGCCGCGGCGGCGTCGAAGGTCCTCGAGGACGCCGGCTACACCCAGGGCGCGGACGGCATCTACGAGAAGGACGGCCAGAAGGTCGAGCTGACCCTCGTCACGGTCGACGGCTGGAACGACTACAACGCCGTCGGTGACCTGCTCGTCGAGCAGGCGAAGGCCGCCGGCATCTCGATCGTCCACAACAAGGTCACGCAGCAGGAGATGTCGGACGCGCGCGTCGCGGGCACCTACCAGCTCATGGTCGGTGGCATCACGGGCCCTTCGCTCGACGACCCGTTCAGCATCTACCGCCAGTGGATGACGACGGACTACACGCGCCCGGTCGGCGAGGTCATGGAGTCCGGCCTCTTCAACTACGTGCGCTACACCAACCCGAAGGTCGACGCCGCGGTCGAGGCGGCCGCCTCGACGAACGACGAGGCCGCGAAGCAGGAGCAGTACGCGGTCATCCAGGAGGAGATCGTCCGCGACCTGCCCTACATCCCGGTGGTCGTGAACGCCTCGCAGACGTTCATGGACACGAAGGACTTCACGGGCTGGCCGACCGAGGACGACCTCTACGCCTTCCCGCCGTCGTGGAGCACGGTCTCGCTGGGCGTCGTGCTCTCGAAGCTCGAGCCGACGAGCTGATGCGAACGCGCCGAGGAGGAGGACCGGGGAACGAGGAACACGCATCATGAGGTACTACGCACGACGGATCACGTTCTACGTGATCACCCTCTGGGCAGCGGTCTCGCTGAACTTCCTCATCCCGAAGCTCATGCCTGGTGACCCCAAGCAGATCTTCATCGACAAGTTCCTGCGCAAGGGCGGCGAGCTGACGCCCCAGATGCAGAACAGCATCGACCTCCTCTTCGGCGCGGACGGCGACGCCTCCCTGTGGGACCAGTACGTGGACTACTGGGGGCGTCTGTTCCAGGGAGATCTCGGGATCTCCATCACGTACTACCCCCAGCCCGTCACCGAGCTGATCGGCCAGGCCCTCCCCTGGACGGTCGGGCTCGTGGGACTCGCGACGATCATCTCGTTCGTCCTGGGTGTCGGGCTGGGGGCGTGGGCCGGCTGGAAGCGCGGCACGTGGGTGGACAGCATCATCCCCGCGTCCACGCTCCTCCAGGCGGTGCCCTACTTCTGGCTCGCCCTCATCCTCGTCTCGGTCTTCTCGGTCTCGACCGGGTGGTTCCCGCGGATCGGCAGCTACGACATCTTCGGCTTCGACAACGGACCCGAGTGGTCGTGGGCGTTCGTGGGCAGCGTGATCTACCACGGGTTCCTGCCCGCGCTGACGATCGTGCTCTCGTCGGTGGGCGGCTGGCTGCTCGGGATGCGCAACATGATGGTGTCCACGCTGTCCGAGGACTACGTCACGACGGCCGAGGCCAAGGGCCTGCGCCGCATGCGGGTGGCGATCACCTACGCGACCCGCAACGCCGCGCTCCCGTCGTTCGCCGGGTTCGGTGTCGCGCTGGGGTTCGTCGTGGCCGGGTCGGTCGTCATGGAGCAGGTCTTCAGCTACCCGGGCCTGGGCAAGCTCCTGTTCAACGCGGTCCAGGCGAGCGACTTCGCGCTCATGCAGGGCACGTTCCTCGTGATCACGCTCGCCGTGCTCGCGGCGAACTTCCTCATGGACATCATCTACGGATTCATCGACCCGAGGGCGCGCGCCAATGTCTGACAACACCCGCGACACGGAGCTCGTGACCCCCGCCGCCGACGCGGCCCCCGCCGCCACGGTCGTGGTCGACGGCCTCGCGCCGGCGACGACGACCGAGGGGATCGTCCCCGACGTCCGCGACGTCCCCGCGGCGCTCGACCAGGACGCCCCTGCCGCGCCCGCCCGCCGTGGCCTGCGCGCGATGCTCCCGCGCCGGTCCGGCAAGCTCACCGCCGGGATCGTCCTCGTGGTCGGCATCCTGCTGTTCACGTTCGTCGCGCCGTTCTTCACCCAGGACCCGCGGTCCACGGCGAACGCGCGGTTCCTGCCGCCGAGCGCCGAGCACCTGCTCGGCACCAACCACATCGGGAACGACATCTTCGCCCAGGTCGCGTACGGCGGTCAGGGCTCCCTGATGGTGGGTCTCATCGCCGGCGGGATCGCGCTCGTGCTCTCGATCGTGTTCGGCATCGTCGCGGGCTACCGGGGGCGGTTCACCGACGAGGCCCTCTCGCTCGTCACGAACATCATGCTCGTCATCCCGGGCCTGCCGCTGATCATCGTCATCTCGGCCTACCTCCAGACACGGTCCCTGATCATCGTCGCGGTGATCCTGGGGCTCACGGCCTGGCCCGGTGCGGCGATCGTGCTCCGCATGCAGGCGAAGTCGCTGCGTGCGCGCGACTACGTGTCCGCGGCGCGCGTGGCGGGCGAGAAGACGCCGCGGATCATCCTCGTGGAGATCTTCCCCAACCTCCTGCCGCTCCTCACGGCGCAGTTCCTCGGCGCGGTGCTCCTCGCGATCCTCGCCGAGGCGGGGCTGTCGTTCCTCGGGCTCGGACCGTCGGGCTCGATCACGTGGGGCACGATCCTCAACCAGGCGAGCGCCAACAACGCGCTGAGCCTCGGCATGTGGTGGTGGTTCGTCCCGCCGGGGCTGCTCATCGCGCTCTTCGGCTGCGGGCTCGCGCTCATCAACTTCAGCCTGGACGAGATCATCAACCCCCGGTTGCGTCTGGGCCCGGCCGCGGTCAAGAGCGTGCGCAAGGCCCGCAAGGCCGGCCTCGCCGCGGACGCGGACCCCGACGGCGCGGGGTCGGACGCCCCCGACGCCGACGGCACCGACCGTGACGGAACGGACACCGACACCGACACCGACGACGCGAAGGAGACGGTGGGCGCATGACCGCCACGACCACGGCCGCCGGGCCGCTGACCAGCGAGCGCCACGCCGCCTACCTCGTCGGCAAGGAGCCGGTGCTCACCGCGCGGCACGTCTCGATCGACTACGAGGTCGAGCCGGTCGTCCACGCCGTCAAGGACGTGTCGCTCACGCTGCACCGGGGCGAGATCCTCGGGCTCGCGGGCGAGTCGGGCTGCGGCAAGACGACGCTCGCGTACGGGATCAACCGCCTCCTCAAGCCCCCCGCGCTCCTCACGTCCGGGACGGTGACGTTCCACGACCAGGACGGCGGCGACGTCGACGTCGTCGCGCTCTCGGGCGACGCCCTGCGCGCGTTCCGTTGGGACAAGGTCTCGATGGTGTTCCAGGGCGCGATGAACTCGCTCAACCCGGTCATCAGCGTGCGCGACCAGCTCGGGGACGTCCTCAAGACCCACCGGCCCGGGACGTCGCGCAAGGACCGGGCGACCCGGTCCGCGGAGCTCCTCGAGCTCGTGGGCGTCGACCCGCTGCGCCTCGACAGCTACGCGCACGAGCTGTCGGGCGGCATGCGCCAGCGCGTCATGATCGCGATGGCGCTCGCGCTCAACCCGCAGGTCATGATCATGGACGAGCCGACGACGGCGCTCGACGTCGTCGTCCAGCGTGGGATCCTGCGCGAGATCATGCGGCTGCGCGAGCAGCTCGGGTTCGCCGTCGTGTTCATCACGCACGACCTCCCGCTCCTGCTGGAGATCAGCGACCGCATCGCCGTGATGCTCCGCGGCGAGATCGTCGAGATCGACACGGCGGAGTCGATCTTCGAGGGCGCCCAGCACCCGTACACGCGCCGACTCCTCGGCTCGTTCCCGAGCCTCACCGGCGACCGCGGCTCGTTCGTCCGCACGGGCGAGGGCACCGGCGAGAGCCAGGAAGGACCGCACGCATGAGCACCCTCGAGGTCCGCAACCTGGTCAAGGACTTCTCGATCCGCAAGGGGCTGCGCCGCACGCGGCTGCGCGCGGTGAAGGACGTGTCGTTCACGCTGGAGCCCGGCAAGACGATCGCGGTCGTCGGCGAGTCCGGCTCGGGCAAGTCGACGGTGGCGCGCATGATCGCCCAGCTCGAGACGCCGACGTCGGGCGAGATCCTGCTCGACGGCAAGCCGTCCGCGACCCGCGGCCGTGGTCTGGACGCCTACCGGCACGACGTGCAGATGGTGTTCCAGGACCCGTTCGCGTCGCTCAACCCGTTCCACACGGTGGGCCACCACCTCGAGCGGCCGCTGCGCCTGCACAGGGTCGCCCGCGGGCGCCAGGCGATCGACGCGCGGGTCCACGAGCTCCTCGAGCGCGTGAACCTCACCCCGGCGCCCGTGTTCGCGGCCAAGCAGCCGCACGAGATGTCGGGCGGGCAGCGCCAGCGCGTCGCGATCGCCCGCGCGCTCGCGCCGGGTGCGCGCTTCCTCGTGGCGGACGAGCCGGTGTCGATGCTCGACGTGTCGATCCGGCTCGGGGTGCTCAACCTGCTGGCCCGGCTCCAGCGGGAGGAGAACCTCGGGGTCCTCTACATCACGCACGACCTCGCGACCGCGCGGCACTTCAGCGACGAGATCCTCGTGATGTTCCGCGGGAACGTCGTGGAGCGCGGGCCGTCGGACCAGGTGATCCTGGACCCGCAGCACGACTACACCAAGCTGCTCCTCGGCGCGGCGCCCGAGCCGCAGAACCACGGGAAGCTGCGCGAGGAGGTGCGCCGCGAGCTCGCCGCGGCCGCGGCGGGGTCGGGCGCCGGTGCCGACCGCGACCGGTTCGGCACGCGCGGCATGTGAGACCGGCGCACCCGTCGCCCGCTCGATCCGGGCGGCGGGTGCTGCCTCCCGTCGTACGCGTCGGTGGTGGCGCGTACCCGTCGCGCGGGCCAGGTCTGTCGGAGGCCCTGGCCCGCGCGCTCTTCCGTGCGCGCCGTCGTCCCGACCCGGAGTGGTGACGACCGGGAGACGATCGGGCGGGAGACGGCCGGGCGGCGGATGGGTAGGGTCGGGCTCGTGCCCACCCGTCATCTGCGCCTGGTGCGCCCCGCCGAGTCCCCTGCGCCGACGCCCTCCGTGGACCCGGCCGCGACCGTGGCCGGCGCGCTCGCGGCGCTGCGCCGCGAGATGGAGGTCCCGGACTCGTTCCCCGCCGCGGTGCTCGCCGAGGCGGAGGCCGTCGTCCGCGACGGTGGCGCCGTCCTCGGCGAGGGCCGCGTCGACCTGCGTGACGTCCCGTTCGTGACGATCGACCCGCCCGGGTCGATGGACCTCGACCAGGCGCTCCACCTCGAGCGCGCCGGGGACGACCTGGCAGGTCCTGCGGGTGCGGCGTTCGTCGTGCACTACGCCATCGCGGACGTCGGCGCGTTCGTCGCGCCGGGCGGGGCGATCGACGCCGAGGTGCACGAGCGCGGGACGACCCTCTACGCGCCCGACGGCCGCACCCCGCTCCACCCCGCGGTGCTCTCCGAGGGGGCGGCGAGCCTCCTGCCGGACCAGGAGCGCCCGGCGGCGGCGTGGCGCGTCGTGCTCGACGCGCGGGGCGAGATCCTCGACGCGACGGTCCGCCGCGCCGTCGTGCGGTCGACGCGGCGACTCACCTACGACGAGGCCCAGACCGCGATCGACGGCGGCGGGTCCGAGGACGCGGGCGGCGCCGCGCTCCTCCTGCTCCGGGAGGTCGGCGAGCTGCGGCGCGCGCGCGAGCGCGAGCGTGGGGGAGTGTCCCTCGAGGTCCCCGAGCAGGAGATCGTCCCGCTCGACGACGGCACGTTCGGCCTCGAGTTCCGGTCCACCCTCCCGGCGGAGGGGTGGAACGCCCAGATCTCGCTGCTCACGGGGATCGCGGCGGCGCGCCTCATGCGGGCGGGCGGCGTCGGCGTCTTCCGCGCGCTGCCCGAGGCCGACCCGCGCGACCTCGCGCGCCTGCGCCGCACCGCGCGCGCCCTCGGCATCGACTGGCCGCGCGAGACGGCGTACGCGGACCTCGTGCCGACCCTCGACTCGCGCGTCCCGCGCCACGCGGCCTTCCTCAACGAGGCGACGTCGCTCTTCCGCGGCGCGTCGTACGAGGCGTTCGGGGGGACGGGGCAGGAGCCCGGCGTGCCCGACGACGCCGCGCACGCCGCGATCGGTGCCGAGTACGCGCACGTCACGGCACCGCTGCGGCGGCTCGTGGACCGCTACGGCACGGAGGTGTGCCTCGCGCTGTGCGCGGGCGAGGAGGTGCCGCGCTGGGTGCGCGACGCGCTGCCCGGCCTGCCGCGCACGATGGCGCGGACGGGCCAGCGCGCGGGGTCGTACGAGCGCGCGATCGTGGACGTCGTCGAGGCGGCGCTGCTCAGCGGCCGCGAGGGCGAGGAGTTCGACGGCGTCGTCGTCGACGTCGAGGACGACCGCGAGCGCGGTCGGCGCCTCGAGCGGGAGGGCGGCGACGCGTCCGGCGCGCGGCGCGGCCAGGTCGTGCTCACCGACCCCGCGGTCCGCGCGCCGGTCGAGGGCGCCGAGGGCACCGACCTCCCGCTCGGCGACCCCGTCCGGGCGACGCTGCGCGAGGCGTCGGTGGCGGGGCGCCGCGTCCGGTTCACCGTCGGCTGAGGGTGGGCGGGGCGACCTAGGCTGGTCCTCGTGCCTGCCCGACGACGTACCGACCCGGCCGCCGGCCGCCTCGCCCTGGCGGCGTGGCGCGACGACCCCGGCGACCGCAAGGCCGTGACGACCGCGGTGCGGTTCACGCTCGAGGAGCTCGCGGACGTCGCGCCCGGGCACACCGTGGAGGTGCGCGTGCCGCCCGCGGGCGCCGTGCAGGCGGTCGAGGGTCCCCGGCACACCCGCGGGACGCCGCCCAACGTCGTGGAGACGGACCCGCAGACCTGGCTCGGCCTCGTGACCGGCGCGCTCGCGTGGGCCGACGCCGTCGCCGACGGTCGCGTCCGCGCGTCGGGCGAGCGCTCGGACATCTCGTGGCTCCTGCCGCTCCAGGCGGCTCGCCCCCGCTGAGGCCGTGCTCCTGGGCGCGACGGGACGGACGGACGTGTTACCGGTGCGTAACGTTCTCCGCCCCAGGTCTGGCGGCGCGGCACGCGGGGGGCTAGCGTCCGATGATGATCGGCCGCCGTCCGCGCGGGCGCTCGCAGCACGACGACGTGCGGCGACGTTCTCGCGGCGGTGACGTGGCAGCAACCGCCCGTTCATCCAGGTGGGGTGCGATGTCCCGCGGAGGCAGGGCGTCGTCCCGTCCGATGCGTGGACGTGAGCGGCTGCTGCCCGGCCGTCCGCACGAGATGAAGGAGTCAGCGTGACCGACCACCAGCACCTGCGGCGACGGAGGGTGGTGGCGGGCACGTTGACCGTGGCGCTCGCCGCGCCGTTCTCCGTCGCGGCGGCCACCGCCGCGAGCGCGGCGCCCGACGGGTCGGGCCTCGTCATCAACGAGGCCTACCTGAGCGGCGGCAGCGCCAACGCCCCCTACACCCACAAGTTCGTCGAGCTGTACAACCCCACGCAGGCGGCGATCGACCTCTCCGGCATGTCGTTGCAGTACCGCTCCGCGACGGGCACGGGCGCCTTCACCGGCGTCACGGCGCTGACCGGCACGGTCGCACCCGGCGGCTACTTCCTCGTGCAGGGCGGCTCCAACGGGTCCACCGGCGCGGCGCTGCCGACGCCGGACGCGACCGGGGGCCTCAACCCGTCGGGCACGACGGGCACCCTCGCGCTCGTGCGCTCCACCTCGGCGGTCACGCTGCCCGCGGGCAACGCCGCGGGCGCCGCGAACGTCGTGGACCTCGTCGGGTACGGGACGTCGAACACGTTCGAGACCGCCGTGAGCCCTGCGCCGTCGGCCAACAACGTGCCGGCCTCGATCAACCGGACCGGGTTCGCGGACACCGACGACAACAGCAAGGACTTCACGCTCTCCGGCACCGTCACGCCGCAGAACAGCGGCGACGGCGGCGGCCCTGACCCCGAGCCGGGCGAGGTCGTCCCGATCGCCGAGATCCAGGGCACGGGCGCGGCGAGCCCGCTCGTCGGCCAGAACGTCACGACGCGCGGCGTCGTCACCGCCACCTACCCCACGGGCGGCTACGACGGCTTCTACCTGCAGACCGAGGGCACGGGCGGGGACCTCGAGGCCTCGCACACGGCGTCGGACGCGATCTTCGTCTACTCCAAGGCGGGCGCCGCGGCCGTGCAGGTCGGCGACCACGTCGAGGTCACGGGCGCGGTGTCCGAGTACTTCACGCTGACCCAGATCACGCCCGCGGCGGGCGGCTGGACGGTCCTCGACGAGGCGGCCGAGGCGGTCAAGCCCGCGAACGTCGCGTTCCCCGCGACCGACGCGGCGCGCGAGGTGCTCGAGGGCATGCTCGTGCAGCCTGCGGGCGACTACGTCGTCGCGGACAACTACGACACGAACTTCTACGGCTCGTTCCTGCTCGCCGCGGGAACGGACCCGTTCGTCCAGCCGACGTCGGCCGGGCGCCCGGGCAGCGCGGAGGCCGCGGCCGCGGTCACGGACCGTGCGGCGCGGGCCGTCGTGCTCGACGACGGGGCGACGACCAACTTCAACAACACGGCGAACAAGGGCATCCCGCTCCCGTACCTCACGGGCGGGGCACCGGCGCGCGTCGGCGCGGGCGTGTCCTTCACGACGCCCGTCATCCTCGACTACCGGTTCGACGCCTGGACGTTCCAGCCGCTGACGCAGCTCACCGCCGGTGACGGCGGGAACGCCGCCACGGTGCAGCCGGCCACGTTCGCGAACACGCGCGAGGACGCCCCGGCCGAGGTCGGGGGCGATCTGTCGGTCGCGATGTTCAACGTGCTCAACTACTTCACGACGACCGGCGACCAGCTCACGGGCTGCACGTACTACACGGACCGCGCGGGCAACCCGATCACGGTCAACCGTGGCTGCGACGCCCGCGGCGCGGCGAACGCGGAGAACCTCGAGCGCCAGGAGACCAAGATCGTCGCGGCGATCGACGCGCTCGACGCGGACGTGGTCGCGCTCATGGAGATCGAGAACTCGACGCCGTTCGGCAAGGACCGCGACCAGGCGCTCTCGGACCTCGTCGACGCGCTCAACGACGCCGCGGGCGGGGACGAGTGGGCCTTCGTCCCGTCGCCGGCCGCGCTGCCGGACGAGGAGGACGTGATCCGGCTCGCGTACATCTACCAGGTGGACGCGGCCGAGCCGGTCGGGGACTCGCGGATCCTGCTCGACGACGCGGCGTTCGTCAACGCGCGCGAGCCGCTCGCGCAGGTGTTCCAGCCGGCGGGCGGGGTCTCCGAGGGTGACGACGCCGCGAGCGACGACGTGCTCGTCGTCGCGAACCACCTCAAGTCAAAGGGCTCCGGCACGGCCGTGCTGCCCGGCGACGAGGACTCGGGCGACGGCCAGGGCGCGTTCAACGCGTCGCGCGTCGCGCAGGCGACGGCGCTCGTCGGCTTCGCGGAGGACGTCGCGGCAGATGCCGGGACGGACAAGATCCTGCTCGCGGGCGACTTCAACTCGTACTCCCAGGAGGACCCGCTCGAGGTCCTCAAGGACGCGGGTTACACCGACCTCGGCGAGACGACCGGCGAGCACACCTACCTGTTCGACGGGTACGTCGGCTCGCTCGACCACGTGTTCGCCTCGGCCGGCGCGGCCGGCGCCGTCACCGGCACGGACGTGTGGAACATCAACTCGGTCGAGCCGATCGCCAACGAGTACAGCCGGTACAACTACAACGCGTCGATCCTCTACGACACGACGCCGTTCCGGTCCTCCGACCACGACCCGGTGCTCGTCGGCCTCGACCTCGCGGGCGAGGAGCCGGGCGGGACGACGGAGATCGACCTGCTCGCGATCAACGACTACCACGGCCGCATCGAGCCGTACGTGCGGAACGCCACCACCGGCGTGGTCACCAACAACACGCTCTCGTTCGCGGGGACCGTCGAGCAGCTGCGGGCCGAGAACCCCGAGGGCACGGCGTTCATCTCGGTCGGCGACAACATCGGCGCCTCGCTGTTCGCCTCGGCGCTCCAGCAGGACCAGCCGACCATCGACGTGCTGAACGCGCTGGACCTGGCGAGCTCTGCCGTCGGGAACCACGAGTTCGACCAGGGCTTCACGGACCTCACCGGCCGCGTGGCCGACGAGGCGGACTGGACCTACCTGGGCGCCAACGTCTACGACAAGGGGACCGAGAACCCCGCGCTGCCGGAGTACGAGGTGCTCGACATCGACGGCGTGCGGGTCGGGATCATCGGCGCGGTGACCGAGGAGACACCGACGCTCGTCACCCCGTCGGGCATCGCCATGCTCGACTTCGGTGACCCCGTCGAGGCGGTCAACCGCGTCGCGGCCCAGCTCCAGGACGGCGAGGAGTCCAACGGCGAGGCCGAGGTGCTCGTCGCGCTCTACCACGAGGGAGCGGGCGCCGGCACGCCGGACGGCTCGACGCTCGAGGAGGAGGTCGCCGCGGGCGGCGCCTTCGCGGACATCGTCAACGGGACCGACGCGTCGGTCGCCGCCATCTTCACCGGCCACACGCACAAGCAGTACGCGTGGGACGCCCCGGTCCCGGGGGTGGAGGGCGCCACCCGCCCGATCATCCAGACGGGCAGCTACGGCGAGAACGTCGGGCACGTGACGCTGCGCGTGGACAACGCCACCAGCGACGTCACGGACTACGAGGTGGTCAACGTGCCGCGCACGACGACCCTGTGGGAGACGCTCGTCGCCACCTACCCGCGCGTCCAGGCGGTCAAGGACGTCCTGGACCCGGCGCTGGCCGAGGCCGAGGTCATCGGCTCCCAGCCGGTGGGCGAGGTCACGGCGGACATCACGACCGCCTTCACGGGCGGCTCGTACACCGGCCCCGGCGGGACGTACGTCGGGCCCGGCCCGACGCCGACGACCGGACGGGACGACCGCGCGTCGGAGTCCACGCTCGGCAACCTCGTCGCCGACTCGCTCCTCGCGACGCTCGCCGACCCGGCGCGCGGCGGCGCGGACATCGGCGTCGTCAACCCGGGCGGCCTGCGCGCCGAGCTGCTGCACAACGGCGACGGCGTCATCACGTTCGCCGAGGCCAACGCGGTGCTGCCGTTCGTCAACAACCTGTGGACCGTGACCCTCACGGGCGAGCAGGTCGTCGAGATGCTCGAGCAGCAGTGGCAGACCCTCGCGGACGGCACGCGCCCGTCGCGTCCGTATCTCGCCCTGGGGCTCTCGGACAACGTGTCGTGGACGGCGGCGACCGCCGACCCGAACGCGACCCCGGGGAGCAACGTCTCGTCGGTCACGATCAACGGGGAGCCGATCGACCTCGCGGGCGAGTACCGCGTGGCGACGTTCTCCTTCCTCGTGACCGGGGGTGACAACTTCCGGGTGTTCACGGACGGCGCCGACGCGCGCGACTCCGGTCTGGTCGACCGGGACGCGTGGATCGCGTACCTGCAGCAGAGCTCGCCGGTGTCGCCGTCGTTCGACCGCTCGCGCGTCGTGGTCGACGAGCTCCCCGGCCCGGTGGCCGCGGGCTCCGAGGTGAGCGTCGGGCTCTCGGGCCTGAACCTCACGTCGCTCGGGTCGCCGGCGAACACCTCGGTGGACGGCTACCTCGTCGCCGCCGACGCCACGTTCGACCCGGCGAACCCGGGCACCCCGGCGGGCACCGCCACGGTGACGGGCGGGGCGGCGACGCTGACGGCGACGGTCCCGGCCGACGCCGCGGCGGGGGAGTACGACCTCTGGGTCGTGGCCAGGTCGAGCGGCACGACCGCCCGGATCCCGGTCACGGTCGAGGCGGGCGAGCCCACGGGAGCCGTGCTCACCGACGTGGTCGTCAGCCCGCGCTGCATGGCGGGCAAGGTCTACCTGGCGGTCAAGGCGGTGAACGGCGACGACGTCCCCGTCGACGTCGTGCTCAGCACGCCGTACGGGCAGCGCACGTTCACGGGCGTCGCCCCGGGTGCGGCCGCCTACCAGTCGTTCGCGGTCCGGGCGACGTCCGTCCCGGCCGGCTCGGTGACCGTCACCGCGTCGTTCGCCGACGGCACCGGGGTGCGCGAGTACCCCGTCGAGCACGACGCCTTCTCGTGCGGGTGACGATCTCCCGCTGATCACGACGAGGTGAGGCCGCGGCCCGGGTTCCGTCCGACGGACCCGGGCCGCGGTGCGTCGTCCGCTCGGTGGACTCGTGGTCCGCGAGAGCCGGGCCCCGCGTCCGGGCTTCCCAGGAACCGCGGGTAGGGTCGTGGCCGTGAGCTCCGAGCAGTCCCCCGCGCCCGACGGCGCAGCCCCCGACACGTCGGACGTCCCCCCGTCCACGGCCGCCCCTGCGACCGGCACCGGGCCCGACGTCGGGCCCGAGCGCGCCGAGAGCTCGGCCGACGAGGTCGAGGTCGAGTCCGTCGTCGACCCCTCGACGGTGCGTCGGGCGCCACGCTACGGCCGGTTCCTCGCGGTCGGGATCGTGCTCGGCGCGGTGCTCGGCCTCGCTGTCGGGGGGGCGTGGCTCCAGTCGGAGGTGTCGGAGCCGGTCTTCAAGCCGGGCGTCTACTTCACGGTCATCCTCGTCACGTGCGCCGCGCTCGGTGCCGCCGTCGCGGGCCTGTGGGCCGTGATCGCCGACCGTCGGAGCCTGCGCGGAAGGCGCTGACCCACACTGTCCCGGCGCAGTCCTGCCGCGGCCCCGACGCCGTGACGACGCGTCAGGCGGGTCCGTCGTCGCCCGGGTGCCAGCGCTCGCGCGCCAGGGCGCGGTATCGCGCAGACCGGGTCACGCCGACCACCACGACGCACTGCGCCGCGACCGTCGCCGCGACCAGGACCGCCGCCGTGGCGGCGAACGGCACCCCGTCGACCAGGAGCGCGACGCCGCCGCCCGCCAGGCCGGCCAGGACGGAGGGCGTGAGCATCCCGGAGCCGGCCAGGAGCACGAGGGCGAGAGTCGTGGACGCCGACCAGGGTGACAGCAGCTCCCGGACGACGTCGTCGGCGGGCGGTGCGGACGGCTCGGGGGAGCGCAGGAGCGCGAGCCCCGCCCGGCGCTGCCGTCCCTGTCGTGACACCGGGAGCAGGAGCCACACCGCGCCGAGGAGCAGCGCTGCCCCGACCAGCGCACCGCCGACGCCGACGAGGACGTCGATCGACACCTCACCTACCGGCCCGAAGTACCGGTCCGGGCCGAACTTGCGCGGGTGCCGCATCCACAGGCCGATCAGGAACAGGACGATGCCGACCATGCCGGCGCCGCCCAGCACGGCGGCCACCCGGTCGTTCCGGAGCGCGACCCGTCCGTCGGTCCGCGAGGGAGCGGACGGGCCGAGCGCCGCACGCCGACGACGCTCGGCCTCCGCGGCGAAGCGCACCTCGTTCGGCCCCCACGTCGTGCGCACGACGCCCTGCCAGGCAGACCAGCGCGCGCGCAGCCCGCGCAGGAGCAGCAGGCCGACCGCGGTCACCACCCCGACGACCGCGGAGACCGCGACGGTCGGGGTGCGCTCGACGTCGTCACGGTCCATCGCGAAGAGCCCGACCGCCCCGGCGACGAGCGCGAGCACGAGGTACGTCCAGGTGAGCCCGGCGAGCGCCCCCGCCGGGCTCGACTCCGCCACGCGCTTCCGCACCGAGTGCGGCGGGACGTCGGTGCGGGGCCGACCCTCGCTCAGCAGGGCGCGGGTGACCGCGAGCGTCGCCGCGGCGTGCGCCGGCACGAAGACCGGCACCGCGACCGCGAGGGTCAGGATCCACCAGCCCAGCGTCGAGCGCAGGACCTCGTCGGCCTCGTACCTCCCGCCGGAGACCAGCTCACCGCCGACGAGCCCGAGCCCGAGGAGGACGAGGAAGCCCAGGACCGTGCCGACGAGGAACGCCCCGCCGCCCGCCGCGAGGCCGTCGAGGCGAGCCGGGCCCGCGGCGGCGCGGACCTCCACGAACCGGTAGGCCGCCCGCTCGCGGCGGTGACGTGGCCGGTCGTCGCGGGCACGGTCGCCGCGGGCACGGTCGTCTCGGTCCTGGTCGGAGCGGTCGACGCGGGAGGGAGCCACGCGGGCAGGATAGCGAGCGGTTCGCCCGCGGACCGGGGCGGCGTCGTCGGAGCGGACCGTCGGGGCGGCGCCGGGTCAGCCGGGGACCGACGCGCCGACCGGCCGGGGAGCGGCGGACGTCGGCGCGCCCTCGGCCGGGGCGAGCCGCACGGCGACGCCCGGTGCGAGACCCAGCGTCCGCGCCTCCGCGCGGGTCACGACGACGGACACCACCTCGTCCTCGGTGGCCACCTCGGCACGCACCTCGAAGCCCACACGTGTCGTCCGGGTCACGACGCCCGGCACGGGGCCGCCCGGGCGGGCCGGCTCCGTGACGTCCACCGTGCCGTCGGAGGCGCCGTCGGGCACCACCTCGACGTGGACGTCGTGCGGGCGCACGAGCACGCCGCCGAGGCGCGTCACCGGACCGAGGAAGCTCATGACGAAGTCGTTCGCGGGGCGGTCGTAGAGGTCGTCGGGCGTGCCGACCTGCTCGATGCGGCCCTCGTTGACGACGACGATCTCGTCGGCGACCTCGAGCGCCTCCTCCTGGTCGTGCGTGACGAACACGGTGGTCACGGGGATCTCGTCGTGCAGGCGGCGCAGCCAGTCGCGCAGCTCCTTGCGGACCTTGGCGTCGAGCGCGCCGAAGGGCTCGTCGAGCAGGAGGACGCTCGGCCGGATCGCGAGGGCGCGCGCGAGCGCCATGCGCTGGCGCTGCCCGCCGGAGAGCTGCGACGGCAGGCGGTGCGCGAAGCTCTCGAGGTGCACGAGCCGCAGCAGCTCGTCGACGCGCTCGGCGATCTCGGCCTTTGGCGTGCGCCGGATCTCGAGCCCGAACGCGACGTTCCGCGCGACGCTCAGGTGCTTGAACGCCGCGTAGTGCTGGAAGACGAAGCCCACGTTGCGGCGTCGGGCCGGCAGGTTCGTGGCGTCGCGGCCCTCGATCTCGATCTCGCCGGAGTCGGGCACCTCGAGCCCCGCGACGACGCGCAGGAGCGTCGACTTGCCCCCGCCGCTCGGGCCCAGCAGAGCGGTGAGGCGCCCGGTGGGGACGGACACGGAGACGTCGTCGAGCGCGACGAAGTCGCCGAAGGACTTGCGGACGTTGCGGATCTCGATGCTCATGCGTCGGCCTCCGTGGGGGCGGCGGTTCGGGGGGCGGGGCGGCGGGTGCGGGGGCCGGCGGCGTCGTCGGAACGGAGGAAGGTCACCGCGACGATGCACGCGACGGACACGGACGCGAGGAGGAACGCGACCGCGTAGGCCGTGCCCTGCTCGAAGTCCTGGTAGCGCTGCTCGACGAGGAGCGTGGACGTCTGGGTGCGGCCCTCGAAGTTGCCGGACACCACCTTGACGGCGCCGAACTCGCCGAGCGCCCGGGCGAGCGTGAGCACGACGCCGTAGACGACCGCCCACTTGATCGCGGGCAGGGTGATGCGCCGGAAGGTCTGGAACCAGCTCGCGCCGAGGCTCGTCGCGGCGAGCTCCTCGTCGGTGCCGAGCTCGGTGAGCACGGGCACGACCTCGCGGATCACGAGCGGGAGGCACACGAACGCCGTCGCGAGCACGATGCCGGGCGGCGCGAAGATCACCTGGAGCCCGGCGTCCTCGAGCGCTCCGCCGAACCAGCCGTTCTTGCCGTACACCAGCACGAGCGAGAGCCCGACGACGATGGGCGAGACCGAGAGCGGGAGGTCGAGCAGGGCGTTGAGGAGGGCCTTGCCCGGGAAGTCGTAGCGGACGATGAGCATCGAGATCCCGACGCCGAAGACCGTGTTGATCAGCACGACCTGCACCGCGACGGCGGCGGTGAGCTGGAGGGCGAAGACGACGGACGGGTCGGCGAGCGCGCGCTGGAACGTCTCGAGGCCGTCCGCGAAAGCACCCCGCACGACGAGCGAGACCGGCCACCCGACGAGCAGCACCAGGTAGACGACCACGACGGTGCGGAGCGTGCGCCGCACCCAGGGGGAGCTATCCACGGCGGGCCACCCTTCGCTGGAGGAGCTGGATCGTCGCGATGACGACGAGGGACACGAGCAGGAGCACCGACGCGACGGCCGCCGCCTGCTCGGGCTGGCCGTTCTCCAGGTAGCTGAGGATGCGGACGGAGCCGACCTCGGTGCGCATCGGCAGGTTCCCGGAGAGCAGGACGAGCGCGCCGTACTCGCTGATCGCGCGGGCGAACGACAGCGCCGCGCCCGCGGTGATCGCCGGGGCGAGCGCGGGCAGGATCACGCGACGGAAGGTCGTGAGCCGCGTGGCGCCGAGCGACGCCGCCGCCTCCTCGACGTCGCGGTCGAGCTCGGCGAGCACGGGCTGCACGCTGCGCACCACGAAGGGCAGGGTGACGAAGAGGAACGCGAGGAAGACGGCGGCGCGCGTGTTCGCGACGTCGATCCCGAGCGGTCCCGACGGCCCGTACAGCGCGAGCAGCACGAGTCCGGCGACGATCGTCGGGAGCGCGAACGGGATGTCGATGAGCACCTCGAGGAGCCGCTTCCCGGGGAACCGGTCGCGCACGAGGACCCAGGCGATGAGGGTGCCCATGACGACGTTGACGGCCGTCACGGCGAGCGCCTGCGTGACCGTGAGGGTCAGCGCCGCGGCGGTCTGCGGCTGCGTCACCGCAGCGACGAAGGCGGGCCAGCCGCCGACGGACGTCTCGACGAGCACGGCGATCAGCGGTATGAGCGCGAGCGCCGAGAACCACACGAGCGCGACCCCGAGCCCGAGGCCCGAGGCCGCGGTCAGGCGGTAGGGGCCGTTGGGCGTCCGACGTGCCCGGCGGACCCGGCGCGGCCGGGACGCGGCCGGAGCCGGGCGGCGCTCGCGCGCCGCCCGGCCCGGTCGTTCAGCGAGGGTCGAGGACACGGGTCACTGCTTCCCGGTCTCGGCCTGGATCTTCGTCACGAGGCCCTCGTCGCCGAAGAACTTGTCGTTCGTGGCCGACCAGCCGCCGAAGTCGTCCGCGATGGTGAGGAGCGTCGGGACGGCCGGGAACGGGTCGCCCGGGTCGTTGGCGCCCTCGACCTCGAAGTCGACGTCGTCCCCGGTCAGGGGGCGGAAGCCCACGTGCGCGAACGCCTCCTGGCCCACGGGCGTGAGGACGAAGTCGAGGTAGCTCTGCGCCTTGGGGTCGGCGTCGACCGTCACCGCGGCCGGGTTCTCGATGAGGAGCGTCTGGTCGGGGACCACGTAGTCGAACGTCTCGCCGTTCTGCCGCGCGAGGATCGCCTCGTTCTCGTAGGACAGCAGGACGTCGCCCGTGCCGGACGTGAACGCCGTGGTGGCGTCGCGGCCGCTGCCCGGGAGCGCGACGGCGTTGGTGAAGAACTTCCGCAGGTACTCGGTCGCGTCCTCCTCGGAGCCGCCGTTCGCGATGACGCTGCCCCACCCGGCGAGGATGTTCCAGCGGGCCGAGCCCGACGAGCCGGGGTTCGGGGTGACGATCTCGACCCCGGGCTGGACGATGTCGTCCCAGCTCTGGATGTTCTTCGGGTTGCCCTCGCGCACGACGAGCACGACGACGGACTGGCTGACGATGCCCTTGTTGTCGCCCGCGTTCCAGTCCTCGGCGACGAGGCCCGCGTCGACGAGGCGCGTGACGTCGCCCTCGAGCGAGAAGTGGACGTAGTCAGCCTCCAGGCCGTCGGCGACGGCGCGGCTCTGGTCGCCGGAGGCGCCGTACGACGTCTCCCACGTGACGCCCTGGCCGTCCTCGGTCTCGCCCCACAGCTCCTGCGCGGCGTCGTTGCCCGCCTTGGGCACGGCGAAGCCGACGAGGGAGAGGGTCGTGGGCTCGACGTCGGAGCCCGCGTCGCCGCTCGCGTCCCCACCGCCGGACCCGTCGACGGCGGTCGGCGCGCAGGCGGTGAGGACCAGGGCGGTGGCTGCCGCGGCAGCCGCGAGGGTGATCGTCGTCCGGAGGCGTCGCATGGTGTCGTCCTTCGTCGGGGTCCCGGGAGGCCGGGAGCGGGTGGTCGAGCCGGGGTGGAGCAGGAGGTGGAGCGAGTGATCGATCAGACGATCGAGCGGCACGGCCGGGGCAGCCGGCGTGATACTGGACTGCCGCGGTCGGGTAAGTCGAGATTCAAGCGCGGCGTTCCCACGCAGCGAAACCCCTGACCGACAGGTGGGACGACGTAACGCCATCGTGAACGCCCGCCCGGCCGCACCGCGGGTCGCGCGCTCCGGCCCGCCGTCCGCATGACCTCGCGCTTCGGTCCGGACGCACCTGCTGTGGGACACTGAGGTACGTGGCCCCCCGCGGAGATGGACTTCTCAACCACGACCTCATGCCCGGCGAGAAAGGCCCCCAGGACGCCTGTGGCGTCTTCGGTGTCTGGGCGCCCGGCGAAGAGGTCGCCAAGCTCGCCTACTTCGGGCTGTACGCGTTGCAGCACCGAGGCCAGGAGTCGGCCGGCATCGCCACCAGCAACGGTGAGCAGATCCTGGTCTACAAGGACATGGGACTCGTCTCCCAGGTGTTCGACGAGACGGCCCTCAACGCCCTGACGGGGCACATCGCCGTCGGGCACTGCCGGTACTCGACCACGGGCGGTGTGACGTGGGAGAACGCCCAGCCGACGCTCGGCGCGACCGCGGCCGGGACCGTCGCGCTCGGGCACAACGGCAACCTCACCAACTCGGCCGAGCTCGTCAACCTCGTCGCGGAGCGCTACGGCAGCCAGCGCCGCGGCGAGCTCGCGCGCGGCAACACCACGGACACGGCGCTCGTCACCGCGCTCCTCGCGGGCGACGCGGACCACACGCTCGAGGCGACGGCGCTCGAGGTGCTCCCGCGGCTGCGCGGCGCGTTCTCGCTCGTCTTCATGGACGAGCGCACCCTCTACGCCGCGCGCGACCCGCAGGGCGTGCGCCCGCTCGTCCTCGGCCGCCTCGAGCGCGGCTGGGTCGTGGCGAGCGAGACGCCGGCGCTCGACATCGTCGGCGCGTCGTTCGTGCGCGAGGTCGAGCCGGGCGAGCTCATCGCGATCGACGCGGACGGCCTGCGCTCCCAGCGCTTCGCGCCCGCCGAGCGCGCGGGCTGCGTCTTCGAGTACGTCTACCTCGCGCGCCCCGACACCGCGATCAACGGCCGCTCCGTGCACGCCGCCCGCGTCGAGATGGGCCGCCAGCTCGCGCGCGAGCACTCCGTCGAGGCCGACCTCGTCATCCCCGTCCCCGAGTCGGGCACGCCCGCCGCGGTGGGCTACGCCGCCGAGTCGGGCATCCCGTTCGGCCAGGGGCTGACCAAGAACGCCTACGTCGGGCGCACGTTCATCCAGCCGTCGGACACGCTGCGCCAGCTCGGCATCCGGCTCAAGCTCAACCCGTTGCGCGACGTCATCCGCGGCAAGCGCCTCGTCGTCGTCGACGACTCGATCGTGCGCGGCAACACCCAGCGCGCGCTCATCCGCATGCTCCGCGAGGCCGGGGCGGCCGAGGTGCACGTGCGCATCAGCTCGCCGCCCGTGAAGTGGCCGTGCTTCTACGGCATCGACTTCGCCTCCCGCGCCGAGCTCATCGCCAACGGCCTCTCGCCCGACGAGATCGGGCAGTCGCTCGGCGCCGACAGCCTGGGCTACATCTCGACCGAGGGCATGATCGCGGCGACCGAGCAGCCGTCGTCGCAGCTCTGCACCGCGTGCTTCACCGGGAAGTACCCCATCGAGCTGCCGCCGGACGACCAGCTCGGCAAGCACCTCCTCGAGCAGGCCGAGCTCCCGCTCGGTGCGCCCGAGGACGGGCTGCGCAGCCTGTCGGTGACCGCCGGCGGGGCCGGCGCGCTCCAGCACCCGTGAGCTCACCCCGCATCCGACCTCGAGACCACCAGCACCGCCGGCGCCTGCGCCGCGAGACCTCCTTGGAGCCGACACCGTGACTGCCGACTCGCCCCAGACGGGCCTCACCTACGCCGCCGCGGGCGTCGACACCGAGGCCGGTGACAAGGCCGTCGAGCTCATGAAGGACGCCGTGCGCCGCACCCACGGGCCGCAGGTCCTCGGTGGCGTGGGCGGCTTCGCGGGGCTCTACGACTTCTCCGAGGTCGCGACCTACCGCCGCCCCCTGCTCGCGACGTCGACCGACGGCGTGGGCACCAAGGTCGCGATCGCCCAGGCGCTCGACGTCCACGACACGATCGGGTTCGACCTCGTCGGCATGGTCGTGGACGACATCGTCGTGGTGGGCGCCAAGCCGCTGTTCATGACCGACTACATCGCGTGCGGCAAGGTCGTGCCGGAGCGCATCGCGGGCATCGTCCGCGGCATCGCGGCGGCCTGCGAGGTCGCGGGCACCGCGCTCGTGGGCGGCGAGACCGCCGAGCACCCTGGCCTCCTCGGCGAGGACGAGTACGACGTCGCCGGCGCCGCCACGGGGGTCGTCGAGGCCGACCGGCTGCTGGGCCCCGACCGCGTGCGCGAGGGCGACGTGCTCGTCGCCATGGCCTCGTCGGGCCTGCACTCGAACGGGTACTCGCTCGTGCGCGCCGTGCTCAAGCACGCCGGCTGGGGCCTCGAGCGCCACGTGGACGAGCTCGGGCGCACGGTCGGCGAGGAGCTCCTCGAGCCCACGCGGGTGTACGCGAGCGACTGCCTCGCGCTGGCCGCCGACGACGCCGCGCAGGTCCACGCCTTCACGCACGTCACCGGCGGCGGGCTCGCCGCGAACCTCGCGCGCGTCCTGCCCGCCGGGCTCGTCGGCGTCGTGGACCGCGCGAGCTGGGACGTGCCGCCGGTCTTCCGCCTCGTGCGCGAGCTGGGCGGTGTGCCGCGCGGCGACCTCGAGAACACGCTCAACCTCGGCGTCGGCATGGTCGCGGTGGTCGGTGCCGACGGCGTCGACGCCGCGCTCGCACGCTGCGCCGCGCTGGGTGTCCCCGCGTGGGTGCTCGGCACGGTCGAGGCCTACGACCCTGCGGCGGTCACCGACGTCGCAGACGGTGACCTCGTCGCGGGCACCAAGGGCGTCCAGGCGGGCGCCGTGCGCCTCGTCGGCGACTACCGCGCCTGATCTCCGGTGTCCCCGGGCGGGTCCGGCGCCTGCCGACCCGCTCGGGCGAGGCCGCTCCCGCGACCGGGCACGACGACGTCGGAGGGCGACGGGTCAAGGCACAGCGACCTCGGGGCGAGCAGGGCCGTCGCGGGCCGGTGCGCGGAGGGAGACGGGTCGCGAACGACGACCGCGCCGTCGCCTACCAGGGGCAGGCGACGGCGCAGTCGAGGTCGAGACGCTTCCGCGGCAGTACGCGGCGAGAAAAGTGGTCGACGACCGTCAGCGGTCGTCGGACCAGTCGTTGTAGCGCTGGTCGTAGCGCTCGAGGTCGTCCGACGACTCGGCGCCGAAGCGCGAGTCCGTCACGACATCCGTGTGGCTGTGACCGGTGAGCTCTTGCTCGAGCGCACTGTAGTTCGTCTCGGGGCTGTAGTACTTCAGCGCGCGAGCGACCTTGGTCTGCTTTGCCTTCTGACGGCCGCGGCCCATGGCTCCGACCCCCTCAACGTAGAAGCGGGGCGGCTACGTGCTCAGACGTGCGGCCCCGGGGTGTAGTTTCGTCTGTTCAGGGTCCAACGGTACATGCTCAGGGCCTATTCCATCCACTCAGAAGACCGTGACGGGCAGCGGACGTGCCTACCGTCACACAGTCTCCACGAGCGGGGGAGCAGCCAGGTGTCGCGCGAGGCGCGGCGCGAGGGCGAGGAGCCCGGCCGGCACCACTCGTAAGCCGCACGAGCGCCTATCCGGCCGATCCGACCATAGGCGGCCTAATTCACCCGTCCGTCAAGTCGCCCGAAATCCGCATGCTGCGACAATGGAGGGTACTGGCGTCGTGCTGTCGTCGTGATCCGGGGTATCTGCCGGACCAGCGCGTACCAGGAGGAGGTGTCGTGATGTCCATGCACGGAGAGTCCGAGGTTCTGCTCACGCCCGCCGAGGTCGCCAGCCTGTTCCGCGTCGACCCCAAGACGGTCACCCGCTGGGCGAAGGCGGGCAAGCTCTCGTCGATCCGTACGCTCGGGGGGCACCGCCGCTACCGCGAGTCCGAGGTCCGAGCGCTGCTCGGTGCCGCCAGCGAGCCCGCGGAGGGCACCGACAAGTCCTGAGCCGGCCTCGCGCCCGCGCCGCCGGCACGGCCGGCGCGACGGACACGGCACAGGTCCGAGGGGTTCTCCCGGTCTGACGAGCCCGACCAGGAGGCGCCCTAGGAGCGCCGCCGCAGGATCGCTGCGGTGACCAGCGCGACACCTGCCACGACGGCACCCAGGAGCAGCTTGACGTTGCGCGAGCGGTCCGGGTCCTCCTCGGGCAGCCCGCCTCCCGTGAGGAACGCACCGGTGTCCGAGGCCGCCTGCTTCGCCTGCTGGGCCGCCGCCTTCGCCTGCACGCGCGGGTCCAGGCGGGTCGTGAGCTCGTCGATCGTCCCCGCCAGCTCGGCGCGCGTGCGCGCGATCTCGTCCTCGATCTGGGACTGGGACAGCGGGGGCACCGGGGCCCCGTCGGTTCCGCTCACGGGCGCAGTCCTTCCTTGATGGTGGCCACGTCTTCCTTGATGCTGTCGACCGCTCCGGTCGGGGTCGGCGGGACGCCGCGCTGGAGCTGCTTGACGCCGACGAACGCGAGCGTACCGGCGACGAGCACGAGGACGAGGCCGACGATCAGCGCGGCGAGCCACAGCGGCATGACCGTCGCCAGACCCTCCATCGCCGAGTGGAGGAGGAAGCCGAGGCCGTAGAGGACGAGCACCCCGCCCACGACGAGCATGCCGATGCCGATGCCGGCGTGCTTGGCCTTCGTGGTGAGCTCGGCCTTCGCGAGCGCGATCTCGGAGCGGACGAGGCGGGTCGCCTGCTCGGACAGCCGCTCGACGAGCTGCCCGACCGTCGGCTTCTGCTCCTCGGGCGGGATGCGCCCGTCGATCCAGTCGCTCATCTCTCCGCCTTTCCGCAGGTGACCCCACCACTCAACCGGCACCCGAGGCGGCGCGCAACTTCCCGCGGGCCGGTGCCGGACGCGGAGGGGCGGTCGTGCGACGTCGTCGCCGAGATGCAGAAGACCCCCGCCCGGGTCCCGGACGGGGGTCTCTTCGGTGGCTCCGACCGGCGTCGATCCGGTGACCTTTCGATTTTCAGTCGAACGCTCTACCAACTGAGCTACAGAGCCATGGGGGAAGAGCCCGGCCGGCCGATGCCGACCGGGCTCTTCGCCTCACGCGACCCTGACGGGACTTGAACCCGCGACCTCCGCCGTGACAGGGCGGCGCGCTAACCAACTGCGCTACAGGGCCTTGCTGTTCTTTGCGACACACACCTTAACACCAGAGCACCCGGTGGTTTTCACCAGTGAACCTGGTGGTGTGGTGGCCCGCTTTCGAACCGAGAGGATCGTACCGTACCGATGAGCCGATCCGTAAATCCGCTGGTGGTCACCGGTCCCGGCGCGATCACGCGTACCCCCAACGGGATTCGAACCCGTGCTACCGCCGTGAAAGGGCGGGGTCCTAGGCCGCTAGACGATGGGGGCTCAGGAACGTGCGCCAGTGTACAGCGGCGGGACCGTGGCTTCCCGGTCGGGGTCGTGTCCGGAGCGGTGCCGCGCCCGCGGCCAGGCCGGCGCTCACGCCGGTGCCGTGGACGGGGGAGGATGGTCGTGTGGTGGAGATGACGCGGGCCGAGTTCGAGGACGCCGTGCGGGACGGGCTGGACCTCGTCCCGGCGGACCTGGCGGCGCAGATGGACAACGTGGTGGTGCTCGTCGAGGACGACGCGCCCGCCGACGACCCGGACCTCCTGGGGCTCTACGAGGGCGTCCCCCTCACCGAGCGGGACCACATGTGGGCGGCGGGGGCGCTGCCCGACCGCATCACGATCTTCCGCAACCCCACCCTCGCGATCTGCGAGACGCGCGAGGACGTGGTCGAGGAGGTCGCGGTGACGGTCGTCCACGAGATCGCGCACCACTTCGGCATCGACGACGACCGCCTGCACGAGCTCGGCTGGGGCTGAGACCGGGCGGCGTACGGGTGCCGCTCGCTACGATCGGGTGGTGACGACGAGCGCCGCGAGCGATCCCCGGCACGACGGCGCGCACGACCACGAGGCCGTCGCGCGCCTGCTCCACGCGCTCGCGGACCCGAGCCGGCTCGCGATCGTCCACCTGCTCACCGGCGCCGAGCGGCGCGTCGTCGACCTCACGCGCGAGCTCGGGCTCGCCCAGTCGACGGTCTCCGCGCACCTGACGACCCTGCGCGAGGTGGGCGTGGTCGCCGTCCGGCGCGAGGGGCGCTCGTCCTGGTACCGGCTCGTGCGGCCGGAGGTGGCGCACCTGCTCGCCGACGCGGAGCACGTCGCGCTGGCTCCCTGACCCCCGCGGTGACGCGTCCCGCGGCGCAGCCGGTCTGGCATCCATCGTCGATCACCGATATCATCGTCATTGAACGATGAATGGAGGGTCATGGGAGCCGGGCACGACCACGGCGCGGGGGGTGCCGCGCCCGACCACCGCACGCGGCTCGCGGTCGCCTTCGGGATCACCGCGACGATCCTCGTCGCGCAGGCCGTCGGGGCGGTCCTCACGGGGAGCCTCGCGCTCCTGACGGACACGGCGCACATGCTCACCGACGCGACGGGGCTCGCCGTCGCGCTCGTCGCCGCGTCGCTCGTGCTCCGCCCGGCGACCAAGCGCCGCACCTGGGGCTTCCGCCGCGTCGAGGTGCTCGCGGCCCTCGCGCAGGCGGCGCTCCTCCTCGCGGTCGGCGCGTACGCCGTCGTCGAGGGTGTCCGGCGGCTGTTCTCACCGCCGGACGTCCCCTCGTCGGAGCTCCTCGTCTTCGGGATCGTCGGCCTCGTCGGCAACGTCGTCGCGATCGCCGTCCTCGCGTCCGGGCGCCGCGCGAACCTCAACCTGCGCGCGGCGTTCCTGGAGGTCGTCAACGACGCCCTCGGGTCGGTCGGGGTGATCGTGGCCGCCGTCGTCATCGCGACGACCGGGTACCAGCAGGCGGACGCGATCGCCGGCCTGTTCATCGCGCTCCTCATCGTCCCCCGTGCCTTCCGCCTCCTGCGTGAGGCGACGGCCGTGCTCATGGAGTTCACGCCGGAGGGCCTGGACCTCGACGACGTCCGGGCGCACATCCTCTCGCTCGACCACGTCGAGGACGTGCACGACCTCCACGCCTCGACCGTCGCGACCGGCCTGCCGACCATCTCGGCGCACGTCGTGGTCGACGACGCGTGCTTCCGGGACGGGCACGCGCTCGAGATCACCGAGCGGGTCCGCGCGTGCGTCGCGCACCACTTCCCGGTCTCCGTCGAGCACTCGACGTTCCAGCTCGAGACGGCCGCGCTCCGCGACCGCGAGGCGCACGGCCACGCCTGAGCGCGCGGCACGTCGCGCCGAGCCCGGCGACGACCCCGGGTTCGGCGCCGCGGGGGTGGTGGTCGGTCCCACTAGGGTGGTTGGCATGACGATCCTCGTGACCGGCGGAGCCGGGTACATCGGCGCGCACGTGGTGCGCCTCCTCCAGGAGCGTGGCGAGAAGGTGGTCGTGGTCGACGACCTCAGCACCGGTCGCGCGGACCGCGTCGGCGACGCGACGCTCGTCCAGGTCGACGTCGCGGCGCCCGAGGCGGTGGACGTGCTGACGCGCGCCCTCACCGAGCACGAGGTGCGCGCGGTGATCCACTTCGCGGCGCGCAAGCAGGTGGGGGAGTCGGTCGAGAAGCCGGCCTGGTACTACCAGCAGAACGTCGGCGGCTTCACGAACCTCGTCACCGCGATGCAGGCCGCGGGCGTGGACCGGCTGGTCTTCTCGTCGTCCGCGGCGACGTACGGCATGCCGTCGGTCTCCCTCGTCGAGGAGAAGCTGCACGCCGAGCCGATCAACCCCTACGGCGAGACCAAGCTCGTCGGCGAGTGGCTCGGCCGCGCGGCGGGTCGCGCGTGGGGCCTGCGGTTCGTCGCGCTGCGCTACTTCAACGTGGCCGGCGCGGGCTGGCCGGAGCTCGGCGACCCCGCCGTGCTCAACCTCGTCCCCATGGTGCTCGACCGCCTGGAGCGCGGCGAGCAGCCCAAGATCTTCGGCGACGACTACCCGACGCCGGACGGCACGTGCATCCGCGACTACATCCACGTGCTCGACCTCGCGCATGCGCACCTCGCGGCGCTCGGGTACCTCGACGCCGACGAGCGCCCGTTCGACGTGTTCAACGTCGGGACCGGGCAGGGGTCGTCGGTGCGCGAGGTGATCGACGAGATCGGGCGCGTCAGCGGGCTCGACGTCACGCCGGAGGTCCTGCCGCGGCGTGCGGGCGACCCGCCGCAGCTCGTCGGCGACCCGCGCCGGATCAACGAGCTCTTCGGCTGGACGGCGACGAAGGGGCTGCCCGAGATCATCGCGTCGGCGTGGGAGGCCTGGCAGGCGGGCCCGCGTCGCATCGACGTCGCGGTGCCCGGCGGCGCGGAGGGTGCTCCCGAGGTGTGAGCGCGCGCGTCCCGTGCCACTCTTAATTCCTCAGCATGCTGAGGAATGACCGGGGAGGTGCCCCGGCGACGGGAGACGGGACGACGACGTGGGCGACGAGAACGACCCGGCACGGCTGTACGACCTGACCGCAGCGCGGGCGAGCCGGGTCGTGCTCGCGTCCTACTCGACCTCGTTCGGGCTGGGTGCGCGCCTGCTCGACGCCCCGACGCGGGACGGCATCGACGCCGTCTACGGCCTCGTCCGCATCGCCGACGAGGTCGTGGACACGCGCCGCGGCGACGGCGCCGCCGATCTCCTCGACGAGCTGGAGGCCGAGACGGCGAAGGCGCTCGAGCGCGGATGGTCCACCAACCTCGTCGTGCACTCGTTCGCGCTCGCGGCGCGGCGCTGCGGCTTCGGTCGCGCCGAGGTCGACCCGTTCTTCGCGTCGATGCGCACAGACCTCACGGTGCGCGTGCACGACCGCGAGAGCTACGAGCGGTACGTCTACGGCTCGGCGGAGGTCGTCGGTCTCATGTGCCTCGCGGTCTTCCTCAACGCGCGACGCCGCCCGGGCGAGCCGCTCCGGGTGCCGGACCCCGTGCTCGTGCGGGGCGCGCGGGCCCTCGGCGCGGCGTTCCAGAAGATCAACTTCCTGCGTGACCTGCGCACCGACCACGACGAGCTGGGGCGCGCCTACCTGCCCGGCGTCGTCCCGGGCCGGCTGCGGCGTCGTGACGTCGAGGCGTTCTGCCGCGAGGTCGAGGAGGACCTCGCCGCGGCGCGGGCGGCGCTCCCCGGGCTGCCGGTGCGGCCGCGGATCGCCGTCGCCGCGACGGTCGCGGTCTACGAGCGGCTCCTCGCGCGCCTCGCGGCGACGCCGCCCGAGGACATCCTGCGTGCGCGCGTGCGCGTCCCCGACACCATGAAGGTCGCCCTGGCCGCCCGGGCCGCGGGCGGTCAGCTCCTGGGGCAAGTGGCCTCGGGCCGGTCCCCGCGCTCGCGGAAGGTGCTCGCGTGAGGGCACCGCGCGTCGTCGTCGTCGGGGGTGGGATCTCGGGGCTCGCGACCGCGGCGCTGCTCGCGCGCGGGGGCGCGCGCGTCACGCTGCTGGAGCGCCACGAGGTCCTGGGAGGCCGGGCCGGCACGCTCGAGCTCGACGGCTTCCGCTTCGACACCGGGCCGTCCTGGTACTTCATGCCCGAGGTGTTCGACCACTTCTTCGCGCTCCTGGGCGCGCGGGTCGAGGACCACCTCGACCTCGTCCCCCTCGACCCGGCCTACCGCGTCTTCTTCGAGCCCGACGGCGCCGACGCCGCGTCGACGTTCGAGCTCTCGGCGAGCCCGGGCGTGAACCGCTCCCGGTTCGACGCCGTCGAGCCCGGCGCCGGCGGACGCCTCGCCGCCTACGCCGCGGACGCGAGCGAGGCGTACGGCCTCGCGCTCGACCACTTCCTGTACACGACGTTCGAGCGCCTCGACCGGGCGCTCTCGCCGGCGGTGCTGCGCCGGCTCCCTCGCCTCGCCGCGTTGCTGCGCGAGTCGCTCGCCGACCGTGCGGCGCGCGCCGTCGAGGACCCCCGGCTGCGCCAGCTCCTGGGGTACCACGCCGTCTTCCTGGGCTCGTCGCCGTACCGTGCCCCCGCGCTGTACTCGCTCATGAGCCACCTCGACCTCGTCGACGGCGTCCAGTACCCCCGTGGCGGGATGCACACGCTGATCGAGGCCGCCGCGCGGCTCGCGCGCGCCGAGGGCGCCGAGGTGCGCACCGGGGCCGACGTCACGGGCATCGAGGTCGACGGAGGAGAAGGACGGCGCGGGCGCGTCACGGGCGTCCGCCTCGCCTCGGGCGAGCTCGTGGAGGCGGACGTCGTCGTGTCGGCCGCCGACCGGCACCACACCGAGACCGCGCTCCTCGAGTCGCGCTGGGCCGACCTGCCCGCCGCAGCGTGGGAGGACAAGGGGCCGGGCATCTCCGCCCTGCTCGTGCTCGCCGGGGTCCGGGGCGAGCTGCCCGAGCTCGCGCACCACTCCCTCTTCTTCACGCGCGACTGGCCCGCGAACTTCGACGCCGTGCTCGGCACCGACCGCCGGAGCGACCCACGCGGGCTGCGCGTACCCGACCCGGCCTCGCTCTACGTGTCGCGCACGTCCGCGACGGACGGGCCGTCGTCGAGCGCCCCCGCTGCCCCGCCCGGGCACGAGAACCTCTTCCTCCTCGTCCCGTTCCCCGCCGACCCGACGCTCGGTGCCGACGTCCCGTCGCAGCGCACGCTCGAGGCGCTCGCGGACCGCTACCTCGCACAGGTCGGCCGGTGGGCCGGGATCGAGGACCTCCCGGGCCGGGTCGTCACGCGGCGCGTGCTCGGGCCCGCCCACTTCTCGACCGAGCTCTCCTCGTGGCGCGGGGGCGCGCTCGGCATGGAGCACACCCTGCGGCAGTCCGCGCTGTGGCGGCCGGGCAACGTCTCCCGCCGTGTCGACGGGCTGTACCACGCCGGTGGTGGCACGATCCCGGGCGTGGGACTGCCGATGTGCCTCATCAGTGCCGAGCTCGTCGCGAAGCGGCTGCTCGGCGAGACGTCGTCGCGCCCGCTTCCCGCGCCGCTGCGCGCCGGGTTCCTCGCGGCCAGCCGCAGGCCCGCGCGGCTGCGCCCGGCCGACCGCGGTCCTGTCGAGGTCCGCCGGTGACGGGCCTCGCGTACCTCGGCGCGCTCGCCGTCTCGCTCGGGGGTCTCGCCCTGCTCGACCGGCGCTTCCGCCTCGCGTTCTGGTCCGACTGGCGCCGCGCCGCGCTCACGGTGGGCCTGGGCGTCGTCGGGTTCCTCCTGTGGGACGTCGCGGGCCTCGTGCTCGGCATCTTCGCCCGCGGGGAGAGCCCCTGGATGACGGGGCTCCTGCTCGCGCCCGACCTCCCCGTCGAGGAGGCGGTCTTCCTGACGCTCCTGTGCTACAACGCGCTGCTCGTCTGGCGCGCTGCCGAGCGCGTGCTCACCGCGCGCCGTGCCCGGGCGGAGGGCGACGCGTGACGAACATCGTGCTCAACGTGATCGTCCTGGTGGTCCTCGTCGTCGTGTCGTGGCGCGTGCTGCGGCGCCTGCGACCGGGCCCGCTCGTGTGGACCGCCGTCGTGATGTGCGTGCTCACGCTCGTGTTCGACACGCTGATGATCGCCGCCGACCTCTACGTCTACGCCCCGGACAAGATCCTCGGCGTGTACGTCTGGGGCGCTCCGCTCGAGGACTTCGCCTACGCGCTCGCCGCGGCGCTGGGCGTGCCGGTGCTGTGGACGGTGCTCGGGGCGCGCGGCCGCGACCGCGCCGCCGACGACCGTGCCACCCCCGGCCGGGCCACCGACGGCCGCGCCGACGAGGACGCCCGGTGAAGGACGTGCTGGCCGCGTCGCGGCCGTTCTCCTGGATCAACACCGCCTACCCGTTCGCCGCCGGCTATCTCGTGGCGACCGGCGGCCGGGTCGACCTCGCGCTCGTCGTCGGGACGCTGTACTTCCTCGTGCCCTACAACCTGCTCATGTACGGCGTGAACGACGTCTTCGACTACGCGAGCGACCTGCGCAACCCGCGCAAGGGCGGGATCGAGGGGGCGCTCGCCGACCCCGCGACCGCGCGGACGACCCACCAGCGCATCCTGCGCGCCTGCGTGGCGACCAACGTGCCCTTCCTCGTCGCCCTGGTGCTCCTGGGCGACCCGCTCGCCGGCGTGGTCCTCGCGCTCGTCGTGTTCGGCGTCGTCGCCTACTCCGCCCCGGGTCTGCGGTTCAAGGAGCGCCCGTTCCTCGACTCGTTCACGTCCGCGATGCACTTCGCCGGGCCGCTGCTCTATGCGCTCGTCCTCGTGGACGCCGACCTCTCCGCGCGCTCGGTGTGGCCCGTGCTCGTGGGGTTCGTCCTGTGGGGCATGGCGTCGCACGCGTTCGGCGCGGTGCAGGACGTGCGCGCGGACCGCGAGGGCGGCATCGCGTCCGTCGCGACGGCGGTCGGCGCGCACGCGACCGTGCTCGGCGCGGCGGGGGCGTACGTGGCCGCCGCGGCGGTCCTCGCCGTCCTGCCGTGGCCCGGCGTCCTCGCCGCCCTGCTGCCGCTCCCGTACGCGGCCAACGTGCTGCGGTTCCGCGACGTGCGCGACCACGACTGCGAGCGCGCGAACGCCGGCTGGCGCACGTTCCTGTGGCTCAACCTCGTCACGGGATTCCTCGTGACGATGCTGCTCATCGTGACCGCGCTGGCCTGACCGCCGGGCTCGACCGGGCGGGGGGTGCGGCGTCGGGTGCTCCCGGGGACGACGACGGCCCCGGTCCGCGAGGTCGTCGCGGTGCCGGGGCCGGGATCGGGGGAGCGGGAGCCTCAGGAGAGGTCGCCGTACTCCCAGTGCCAGGGCTCGTTCTTCGAGCCGCCGGCGCGGGCCCACTCGGGGTTGTCCCAGCCGTAGGCCGGCGCGTTGGCGCGCATCCACTCGTACTGCGCGGTGCCGTACCCCTGGATGCCGCCGCCGAGGTCGAGCGCGAGCGCCCAGCCGTGGTTCGACATGCCCGGAGGCGCGGCGAAGTAGCCACGCGACGCCTTGACGGCGACCTGCGAGGCGTAGGAGCGGTAGGAGTCCGTGACGGAGAGGTTCACGCCGAACGCCTCGCGGAACTTCTCGTTGAGCGCCTCGATCTGGTGGGCAGCGTCGCAGCGGAGCTGCTCACCCGGCGCGAACGACAGCTCGCACAGGGCGCTCGCGGGGATCTGCCCGTTGCCGTAGCCCGCCGTGGAGGCCGCCCACGTGTCGAGCTGGGCGGCGATCTCCGCGGCCGACGGCGGTCCGGGCACGACCTCGACGGTCACGCCCGACCCGGCGGCGTCGAGCAGCGTCGACAGCTCTGCGGTCAGCGAGGCGATCTCGTCGGAGGTCGGCGTTCCGGCGGGGGACGCGTCGGCCACCGGTGCGGTCGCGTCGTCGTCGGTGGCGCCGGTCGCGAGGTCGGGCGCCGCGGTCGCCGAGTCGGCGGCCGCCGCGTCCTCCTCGGGAGACTCGGTCGAGGCGTCGGCGCTCGCAGCGGCGTCGGGCGTCGCGGCGGTGGCCGTGTCGTCCGAGGCCTCGGCCAGGTCCGGTACGGCCGCCTCGAGCGGGGGGACGGCCGTGAGGTCGTCGAGCGACGCGCGGGCAGACGAGCGGCTGGCGCGGTCGGAGCCACGCTCGGTGAGGCCGGGCACGCTCGCGTCGAGGGTGTCGGCAGCGGTCAGCAGCGCGCCGTCCTCGGCGTCACCAGTCGCGGTGTCGCCCTCGGGCTCGGTGGCGTCGTCGGCCGCCGTGTCGTCCGTGGCGTCGGCGAGCCCGGATCCCGCGAGCGCGGGCAGCTCGGCGAGCTTCGACGAGCCGTCGGCCGGGGAGGCTGCGGTGACGGCCGTGCTGAGACGGGTACGGGCGTCCTCGATCTGGGCGATCTGCTCGGGGGTGAGGCCGGAGGCACCCTCCCCGGTGAGGAACTGCGCGCGCACGAGGGCGTCGCTCGCGGCCTCGACGGTGGCGGGGTCGGCCGCGACCGCCCCCAGGGTGGCGGGTGCCGTCCCGGCGGCGGTCGTCGTGACGGACGGCGACCCGGCCTGCTCGGCGGACGGGGACGTGGTCTGCGCGGAAGGCGCGGAGCCGTCGGCGAAGGCTGCCGCGGCGGTGCTCGCGGTGAGCGCGACGGCCGCGACGGCGGCGCCGGTCCCGAGGACGCGGCGACGGCGGGGCGCGACGCGGGCAGCGCCGTGCGCGCCGCGGCGCGCGGCGGAGGCGAGGGCGACGGGGAGCGAGGCTCGGCTCGCGGTGTGGCGGCCCATCTAGCGCGCCTCGCCGGGGGCGGCGGGACGCGCGCCGGTGGTGCTGGTCGTGTGCGGTGCGGTCTTCTGGTGCTGTGCAGTGGTCAAGCGAACGATCCGATCATCGGGCCGTGGTCGCGGGCGGTCGAGCGCGGAAGCGCTCCCATCCCTGGTGCACCTGCGCAGGACGGAGCGCTGGGTGACCACGACGGCGTGCGGTCGGGGCGGGACGCACGCGCCCTCTCACCACGACGCCGGCAGGCCTGGTCGCAAGGTGGACCCGGGAGGCCTGTCGGCTGTTCCATCTTCAACTAGACATGTGTCCAGCGAGGTGCCGTGACGGGGGGAAGCCTCGCGAATGAGGTGCCGACCGTGTGGTCAGGATGTGAAGAGGGTACGTGTCACGCGTCCCGCGTCCCGCGTGACCGCCGACCCGACGAGGGTGCCGAGCGCGATCCCGAACACGGCGACGACCGCGTTCGCGATCTCCTGGGCGGCCTCCGGGCCGCCGTTCACCAGGTCGGAGAGGCCCAGGAGACTGAGCGCCCCGGGCACGAGGAGCCAGAACGCCGGGAGGGTCGTGACGGCGGCGGGTGGCCCGTGCGGCGTCCGCTCCACGAGCGCGGCGAGCGGCGCGATGACGAGGGCGCCCACGAAACCCGCGAGCGGCGCCGCGGCGAGCGCCCCGACGAGCTGGGCCGCGTACGCGCCGAGCAGGACGAGCAGCACCCAGGGGAGCGAGCCGCGCGGCGACGACGCGAAGTACATCTGCCCGAGACCGACGGCGAGGATCCCCACCCACGGCGCCCACCACCCGAGCGGGTCGGCGGCCGGGGCGGCGACGAGCGGGCCCGCGACCGCGGCCCCCGCGACGACCCCGAACACGAGCAGCAGGAGCTGCGCGACGCCGTACACGAGCCGGCTCGCGCCGGCGACGATCTGGTTGCTCGTCAGCTCGATCGCCGCGACGGTGAGCACCGAGCCGGGCAGGAACGAGACGAGCGGCGGCACGAGCACGCTGAGCGGGTCGTCGCCGAGCCAGGGGTGCACGACGTCGATCGCCAGGAGCGTCACGACGAACGCCGCGACGACGGGCAGGGCGGTCGCGAGGGTCGGCCACCGGGTCCCGAGCCAGCGGAGCGCGCCGACGAGGAGCCCGAGCGCGAGGTAGACGGGCAGGAGCCGGGCGGTCGGGTTGAGCACGAGCCCGAACCCCACGGTGAGGAGGCCGTGGCCCACGACCGTCAGCACGGGGCCGAAGCGTGGCGGTCGCTCGACGATCGCACGCAGCTCGGCGCGCGCGCCGTCGAGCGGGACGTCGGTCGTGCGCAGGCGGCGCACGAGGGTCGTGAGCGCCCCGATCTGGTCGAGGTTGAGGCCGCTCGCGGCGGCGGCCGCGAAGTCGGCGACCGTGCCGCCGGCGGTGCTGACCCGGACGAAGACGCCCGTCGGGAGGACGAGCGTGCCCACGGTCGACGCGCCCGAGCGCCGCGCGACGGCCTCCAGGTCGTCCTCGACGTCGGTCACGGAGCGTCCGGAGTCGAGCAGCGCGGTCCCGAGCTCGCGCAGGAGGGGGACGAGGTCGGGCGACACCTCGGGCGGCTCGGGATCGACGGCGGGAGGTGGCTCGTCGCCCAGCGCGCGCAGCACGCGTCGCACGACGGACGGGGCGCGGCGCACGTCGTCGAGCCAGCTCGCCCTCCGGCGGCGGGTCAGGGCGGGTCCTCGGTGCTCGCGGCGACGAGCGCGAGCAGCGCCCGCGCGTAGGCGTCGGCGGCGCCCGCCGCGGCGAACGTCGCGAGGTCGTCGAGCACCTCGGTGCGCACGACGAACCCGCCCGTCGTCCGCTCGAGGCTCCGGAACGTGCCGCCGAGCAGCTCGCGGAGCTGGCTCTCGAGCGGGTGCCACAGCGCGTCCTCGAGCGCGACGGAGTCGAGCGCCCACTCGGTCGTCCCGTTGAAGCCGAGCACGACGCCGGTGTCGAACTCGTGCGGCTCGATGGTCATGTCGCTCACGGTGAAGACGTCGCCGTCGCCGCCCGCCGCGAGGAGCCGGAAGCGGTCGCCCGGCGCCGGGGACCACCGCACGCCCGCGTCGCGCAGGGCGAGCGCGAGCTCCCACGAGATCATGCCTGCCACGGTAGGCCCGGCCCGCCCGGCCCGCGCGTCGGCCGTCGTCCCGACCCGCGGGACGATCCGTCCCGCGCCCGCGCACGTTCACGACCCGGAAACACCCGCCCCGTTGACTCGTCCCATGACCCACGACGTCCCCGGGGACGCGCGGCGGTCCGGCGGCGACCCCGCCCCCGCCCTGCCCCCGAACCTGCTGTCCCGTCCGGCCCCTCGCCCACCCGTCGTCGGCACCGGGCCCGTGACCGTGGCGATCGAGCGTCGGGTCTTGCCCGAGAACGTCCCGGCGGTCACGCGCTGGGTGCAGAACGGCGTCAACCTCGCCAACCGCTACCCGGGGTTCCTCGGCTCCGGCTGGGTGCGCGCGTCCGCGGGGTCGCACGACTGGCACATGCTCTACCGGTTCGCGGACGCCGCGATGCTCGACGCGTGGGAGACGTCGCCGGACCGGGTGCGCTGGCTCGCGCAGGGACGGGACCTCGTCGAGGAGACCCGGGTCGAGCGCCGTACGGGCATCGAGGGCTGGTTCGACGCCCCGGCGCCGACCGCGCCGGCGCCGGGCGGGACGGTCGTGGCCGCGCCGCCGCGCTGGAAGCAGTCGGTGAGCATCTGGCTCGGGTTCTTCCCGGTGAACCTCGCGTTCACGCTGCTCGTCGGGAGCCTGGTCCCGGCGTGGGACGCCGTGCCGGCCGTCCCGCGCGTGCTCGCCACGACGCTCGTCCTCACGCCCGTCATGACGTACCTGGTGCTGCCGCGCGTGACGCGGCTGCTCGCCCCGTGGCTCGCCCGGCCGCCGCGCTCGGGGTCGCGTCGCTCGCGTCCCGCGGCCCGGAGGTGACCACCCGGCCACCTGCCTAGCCTGGGGGGATGGACACCGAGCTCGAGAGCACGACCGACGTCCTCGTCACCCTCGGTGCGGTCGCGGCGGGCGTCCTGCTGGCGTTCGTCCTGGGGACGGTGATCTCCGCGGTGGTCCGCCGGGCGGGCCGGCGCAGCGAGCTGGCCCGCGACCTCTCGCGGCGGCTGCGCCGACCGGACCGGGCGGTGCTCACCGTCGTCGCGGTGTGGATCGCGGTCCGCCTGACGACGGACGCGTCCACACCGTGGCGCCCCGCGGTCGAGCACCTCCTGCTCATCGCGCTCATCGTCGTCGGCGCGTGGTGGGTGGGCGCGATCGCGTTCGTGCTCGAGGACTCCGCGCTCCAGCGCTACCGCATGGACACCGCGGACAACCGGCACGCGCGCCGCGTCCGCACGCAGATCACGGTGCTGCGCCGGCTCACCGTGGCGGTGATCGTCGTGTGCGCGGTCGCGGGCATCCTGCTCACGTTCCCGGCGGCCCGCGCGGCGGGCGCGAGCCTGCTCGCGTCCGCGGGGCTCATCTCGATCGTCGCGGGCCTCGCGGCCCAGACGTCGCTCGCGAACGTGTTCGCGGGCATGCAGATCGCGTTCACGGACGCGATCCGCGTCGACGACGTCGTGGTGCTCGAGGGCGAGTGGGGCCGCATCGAGGAGATCACCATGACGTACGTCGTGGTGCACCTCTGGGACGACCGCCGCCTCATCATGCCCTCCACGTACTTCACGACGACGCCGTTCCAGAACTGGACCCGGCGCGCGGCCGACCTGCTGGGGACGGTCGAGCTCGACCTCGACTTCGAGGTGCCGGTAGGCCCGATGCGGGCCGAGCTGCGGCGCCTCCTCGCGCTCACCGACCTGTGGGACGAGCGCGTCGGGATCCTCCAGGTGACCGACGCCGTCGGTGGCCTCGTGCGGGTGCGCGCGCTCGTGAGCGCGCACGACGCGCCCACCCTGTTCGACCTGCGGTGCTTCGTGCGCGAGGGGCTCGTCGACTGGCTGCAGCGCGCGGCGCCGCAGGGTCTGCCCCGCACGCGCCTCGAGCGGGCGGCCGACGCCCTGGAGGTCGGCGGGCCCGACGAGCGGGAGGGCTCGGGGGCTCTCGGGCCGGACGGCGCGGAGTCGCCCGGCGGCCTCGACCGCGACGCCGCGGACGACGGCGGGCCCGTCGCACCTGCGCGACCGCCCCGGCTCCCCGCCGAGCGCGGCTCGCGCCGCGCCGACGCACCCGTCGTCCTCGGGACGATCCGACGCGCGGGGCGGGGCGCCGGTGCCGCGCCGAGCGAGGACCCGACGCGGCTCGTGGGCGTGGTCCCCGGACCCGACGGCGGCCCGGGCCGTCCCGGCGGCGCGGGCGACGGGAACTTTGCCGACGCCGAGGCGCCGGGCGGCACCCGGCCGCTTCCCGCCGTCGGGCCCGACGCCCACGACGACGCCACGCCCGAGGCTGCCGAGTCCGCCTTCTTCAGCGGCACGCCTGAGGGCGAGGAGCGCTCGCGGGCGTTCGCCGGGCCCGGCCAGGACGTCATCGACGAGCGCGAGCGCACGGCCGAGCACGGGGTCGTGCCCGCCGACGAGCCGGGGAGGTCGGGCACGTCGGGCTCGGGCGGCGAGCGGCAGGCCGACGTCCACGAGGCCGGCGAGCACGAGGCCGGCGACGACGGGGACGGCGACCACGGCGACGGCCGACCTCGGGGCTGACGGCCGGGAGCGCGGTGCCCTGTCGGGAACCGGGTGCCAGGCCGAGGGGGTCGCTCTCAGCCGAGTCCCGGGACCTCGACCGTCGCGTCGGCGTAGGGCGCGACGAGGAGCGTCGCGGTCGCCCAGCCGCGCGTGAGGAGCCCGGTGTCCGAGTCGGGCTCCGAGTGCCGCTCGGTCCCGGAGTACTGGAGCACGAGGTGCCGGTCGCCGTCCTCGTGGATGTTCGCCTGCACGAGCCCGAACGTGGCGAGGGGAGCCTGCCGCAGCCCGCGCAGCCGGTCCGGCGGGACGTCGGGGACGTTGACGTTGAGCGTGCGCCGGTCGAGCGGGACGTCGCGCGAGGCGTCCCCGTCCATCCAGGCGAGCACGTGGTCGGTGACGAGGCGCGCGGTGTCCCAGTGCTGCGGCTCCGCCGCGTCGACCGAGACGGCGAGCGACCGGATCCCGTGCGTCATCGCCGACAGCGCCGCGCCGACGGTGCCCGAGTGCAGGATCGCGTTGCCGGTGTTGGCGCCCTTGTTCGCTCCGGAGAGCACGAGGTCCGGGCGCGCGCCGAACCCGCCGTACGCGGCGACGAACGCGATGAGCGCGGGGGCGGCACGGACCGCGTACGACGTCACGCCGTCGGGCAGGCCCGGCGCCTGGCGCGGCTCGACGGCGAGCCGGCCGTCGCGCTCGGCGCCGAGCAGGGAAGCGCTCGCGCCCGAGGACTCGCGGGCGGGCGCGGCGACGACGACCTCGTAGCCGGCGTCGAGCGCCGCCCCGGCGAGCACCGCCAGTCCGGGGGAGTCGATCCCGTCGTCGTTGGTCACGAGGGCGCGCACGGTGGTTCTCCTCTGTCGTCGGGGTCGGGCCGGTGCTGCGGGGTTCAGGCGGGGGCCTCGCGCACCGTGATGCGGCGCGCGAGGCGTTCGATCTGGTCGCGGCGCCCGGTCCCGAGCCCGCGCCGCGTGACGTTGAGCGCGCCCGCCGCGGCGCCGAGGCGCACCGCGTCGGGCAGGTCGAGGCCGCGACCGAGCCCGACGGCGATGCCCGCCGTCATGGAGTCGCCCGCGCCCCGGTGGTCGACGGTCGTGATGCGCGGCGTGCGCACGGTGTACGTGTGCTCGCGCGTCACGAGCAGGGAGGGGTCGTGCGCGCGCGAGACGACGACCGCGCGCGGCCCGGCGTCGACCATCGCGCGCGCGGCGGCGAGCAGTGCCGCCTCGGTGTCGTCGTCGGCGAACCCGCCCTCGACCATCTCCTCGTGGCTGATCTTGAGCACCGCGCCGGGTGCGTCCGCGACCGCGCGCGCCTGCTCCCCGGAGAGGTCGGCGACCACCTGACGCTCCGACGCGTGCAGGTCGCGCGCGAGCCGCCCGAAGAACGAGGCCGGGACCCCGACCGCGGTCTCCGACCCGGTGAGGATCGTCACCGCGGCGTCGAGCCCGGACACGAGGACCGTCCCGTACAGGTCGTCGACCTCGTGCCGGTTCAGCGGGAAGGGGTCCATGGTCGCGACCTCCTCCCGGTGCCCGCTCCGCCGGTCGTGGACGTACGCGCCGTTCCCGCCGGTCGTCGTCGCGCGCAGGTCGAGGTTCTCGGCGCGCGCGAGGTGCGCGGCGACCGTGCCCGTCTCGCCGCCGAACGGGCCGCACACGACGACCTGCGCGCCGAGCGAGTACGCCATCCGCGCGAGCCACAGGCCCTGGCCGCCGGGGTGGACGTGCACCTCGGGCGACGTCTCGTACGGACCGGCCGGCTCGATCTCCACCGTGAGCAGGGGCGTCAGGGCGAGCACGCACACGCTGGGGGTGCGGGCGGGAACGGGGTCGGGCGGGCCGGGAGGGGTGGGGAGCGGACCGGGCGCGGGCGTCGGGGTGGCGCTCATCCGTCCACGCTAGGGCGACCGTGCGCGCCCCACCCGTCGAACCGGGCGTCGAGCCAGCCGACGAGCCGGTCGGGGCGGTCGGTCATGATGCCGTCGACGCCCTGGGTGAGGAGGTCGTCCCACTCGTCGGTCGTGTTCGCGGTCCAGACGTGCACGCGCAGCCCGGCGCCGTGGAGCGTCTCGACCAGGCCGGGCTCGTGGGCGAGGAGCGCGACCTCCGGGTTGCAGGCCACGACCCCCAGGTCCGCGCACACCTCGACGAGCTCGGCGAGGCTGTCCGGGTGCAGCGCGAGCAGCAGCGCACGGTCGAGGTGGCCCGCGGCGTCGCGCAGCGCCGCGACCGTGGGAGGCCAGAACGACTGGACGAGGACGCGGTCGTCGAGCCCGGCGTCGTCGATCTGCTGGGTCACGAGCAGGACGTCCTCGACCGACCACACGCCCTTGAGCTCGACGAGCACGTCGAGCCCCGGCCGCTGGGCGACGAGCCGGGTCACCTCCGCGAACGTCGGGACGCGCTGGCCCGCGAACGCGCGCGAGAACGACGACCCGGCGTCGAGCGCCCGGACCTGGGACAGCGTGAGCCCGTCCACGCGGCCGGTCCCGTCCGTCGTCTCGTCGACCACGTCGTCGTGCAGCACGACGACCCGGCGGTCGGCCGTGAGGTGCACGTCGAGCTCGATCGCGTCGGCGCCCGCGCGCCACGCGGCCTCGAACGCCGCGAGCGTGTTCTGCGGCGCCACGGACGAGTTGCCGCGGTGCCCGACGACGAGCGGGCGGCCCCCGCGGTCGGCGGCGGGCCGGAGCAGGGGGGACGGGTGCGTCGTGCGCTGGTCCCGGGAGCGACCCGGAGAGGTGGGCGGCATGGGGCCAGTCTGGCGTGCGACCCGCGCAGCCGTCCTGCCGGACCTGCCGCCGGGCCGAGCGTTCCGCGAACGTTCACCCGGCGCACGACCGTCAGCGGCGGCGGCCCGTGAGCGCGAGGAGGTGCGTGAGGTCGTCGGCACCGTCGTCGACGTCGAGCGGACCGCGGAACAGCGGGCCTGGCTCGAGGAACGTCGAGCGGGACTCCGCGTAGTGCAGCGCCCACGCGACCAGCGCGGGCTCGCCCGTCTCGTCCGCCCCGACGGCGCGGGCGAGGTCCCACGCGTGCACCACGAGGTCGAACGTCATCTGGGCGCAGTACTCCGCGCCCGACTCGTCGCCGTAGGACAGGTGCACGCGGCGGTCCAGGGCGTCGGGTGCGAGGAACGCCTCGCGGGCCTGGACGGACCCGTCGACCCACCGGCCCACCGGGTCGTCGCCGAGCACGTCGCCCTCGAAGACGGTGCCGACGTCCTCGATCCAGCGCCCGGCGAGCAGCTCGGGCGCCCAGAGCTGCTCGGCCGTGAGGTGGTTGACGAGGTCGCGCACGGTCCAGTCGGCGTCCGGGGTGGGCCGCGCCCACTGGTCGTCCCGCAGCGGGCGGACGAGCGCGTCGAACGCGCCGATCGCGTCGCCGTGGGCGGCGAGGACGTCCATGCGCACCTCCGGGGCCTCGTGAGCCTCCACCGTGGCACGCTGCGCCGCGCGCCGCAGGTCGAGCGCGGGTAGGAGCGGCCCGGTCGGACGGCCCGGTCGAGCAGCGCGGCCCGCGGCCCCCGGGGACGGTGGGGGCCGCGGGCCGCCGTCTTACACCGACACGACGATCTTCACGTGGTCGTCCTTGTGGTCGATGAGCTCGCGGTACCCCTTCTCCACGACGTCCTCGACGGCGATGCGGCCCGTGACGAACGGGGCGAGGTCGATCTTGCCCTCCTGCACGAGCCGGATCACGGCCGGGTGGTCGTCCGCGTACCCGATGGCGCCCTTGATGGTGAGCTCCCGCAGGAGCACCGTCATGACGTCGAGGGTCGGAGGCGCGGAGAACAGCGCGACGATCTGGAGCGTCCCGCCCGCCTTGAGCGCGTGCGTCAGCGTGTCGAGCACCGGCTGCGCGCCGGAGCACTCGATCGCGACGTCCGCGCCGCGGCCGTCGGTGAGCTCGAGGACGCGTGCGGCGACGTCGACCTCGCGGGGGTCGAGCACGACGTCGGCAACCCCGGTCTCGAGCGCCTTGGCCTTGCGCGCCCCGCTCACCTCGGTGACGACCGCGCGCGCCCCGATGGCATGCAGCACGGCGCACGTGAGCAGGCCGATCGGTCCCGCGCCGCCGACGAGCACGGTGTCGCCCGCCTTGGCGCCGGACAGCCGGACCCCGTGGTACGCGACCGCGAGCGGCTCGATGAGCGCCGCCTGGTCCAGCGGGACGTCGCCGACGGGGTGCACCCACCGGCGCTCGACGACGATGTGCTCGGACAGCCCGCCGCCGCGCCCGGAGATGCCGATGAACCCCATCTTCACGCACGCGTTGTAGAGGCCGTCGCGGCACGGCGGGCACTCGCCGCACACCATGAACGGCTCCACGACGACCGCGTCCCCGACGGCGAGCCCCCCGACGCCCTCACCGAGCTCGTCGACGACCCCGGAGAACTCGTGCCCGAACACGACGGGCAGCGTCTCGCCCGACATCGGGTGCGGCTGGGTCTCGGACGGCGCGGGCGGGAACGGGCCCTCGAGGTAGAGGTGGAGGTCGGACCCGCAGATGCCCGTCCACGCCGGGCGGATCTTCACGGTCCCCGGCCTGGTCTCGGGCTCCGGGACGTCCTCGATCCGGAGGTCTTCCTTGCCGTGGTACCGCGCCGCCTTCATCGTCCTCACCTCGTCCGTCGGGCCGCGCGCACCGCTCGGTGCGCGGCGGGCGGTCCCCGGACCGGTCCTCGGTGAGCCCTCGGCGGGCCCTGGCGGGCCGTGCGACCGACCGCACCTCCACGGTAGGTCGGGGCCTCGCCTCCACGCCGCGCCGAAGGTCCTCACCTGCGGGGTCGGTCGTCGTCGGCGCTCGCCCGGGAGCCCGGGAGCGAGGTGCCGGAGCGTGGTGCGGGGGAGCCGCCGCGATACTGGAGCGCGTGACCACGACCCGCGTCCGCGCACGCCGACCCGTCCCCGAGCCTCGCGGGGAGCGCGCGTGATCGACCGGTGGACGTGGCCGGCGTACGTCGGCGTCATCGGCGGCGCGCTGCTCTTCGCGGCGTTCCTCGTGCCCGCGCTCGCGTGGCAGTCCCGCCGGTACGGCGGGCTGAGCGGTCGGCGCCTGGTCGGCGCCGCGGCTGTCGCCGTGTACGGGGTGGCCCTCGTCGCGTACACCCTCCTGCCGCTGCCGAGCGGAGACCTCGCCGAGTGGTGCGCGCAGTACGGCGTCGCCGGCGCCGAGCTCGTGCCGTTCCACTCGCTCGCCGACATCCGTCGCGACACCGCGGGCCTCGGCCCGGGCGCGACCCTGCGCAGCGCGGCCGTGCTCCAGGTCGTGTTCAACGTCGTCCTGTTCGTCCCGTGGGGCCTGCTGGTCCGCCGCTACCTCGGGCGTGGCGTCGTCGTCACGACGCTCTCCGGCCTGGCCGCGTCGCTGCTGATCGAGACCACGCAGTACACCGGCATCTTCGGGCTCATCCCGTGCTCGTACCGGGTCGCCGACGTCGACGACGTGCTGACCAACACGCTCGGCGCGCTCCTCGGGGCGCTCGCGGCCCCGCTCCTGCTGCGGTGGATGCCGCGCGCCGCCGAGCTCGAGGAGCGCCGGGGAGAGGCGCGTCCCGTGACGGTGTGGCGCCGCTGGCTGGGCATGCTGCTCGACGCTCTGCTCGTCACCGCTCTGGGCGTCGTGCTCCAGGTCGGGTACCGCACGGTGCTCTTCGCGCTCGGACAACCCCTCCCCGACGGCGCGGACTGGCCGCAGTGGCTGCTCGGCACGCTCGTCCCGTTCGTGCTCGTGTTCGTCGTGCCGACGTTCCTCGGCAGCGGGGCGTCCTGGGGGCAGCGGACCGTGTGGCTCGCGCCGCGCTGGGCGGGACGTCCCGGCACGACGGCGCAGCGCGTCGCCCGCGCGGCGGCCGGGGGCGCGCTGTGGGGGGCGTTGGGCCTGCTCGCCGACCTGCCGACGGACGTCCCGACGGCGCTCGCGGTCGCGGGCGACGTGGCCGCACCGGTCGCGTGGCTGTTCGCCGTGGTGTCGGTCGTCGCGGTCCCGTTCACGCGCGGCCGGCGGGGGCTCTCCGGGGTGGTGACCGGTGCGGAGGTCGTCGACGCCCGAGAGGCGGCGCTCAGTCCTGCGTGAGAAGCCCGACGGTCAGGGCGATCGCGCCCCAGATCACGAGGCCCCCGCCGACGGCGATGGCCATCCCGTTCGCGCCCGTGGAACCGGCCCGGCGCGCGCCGCGGGCGGCCGTCGCGGCGATCGCGAGGCCGGACACGACGAGCACAGCCCCTGCCACGATCCAGAACATTGCGAACACCGTCGCATACGTCCCCTGTGCGGCGCATCGTGGACGGCCGTCCAGGAGGGTCGGATCGGGGAGCGCTCACACGCGTGCGCCCCGGCGACCAGCGGATTCTCCGCCCTGTCGCCTTCACGGAGAGCGAACACGCGCCATCGGGCACCGACCGAGCCGTGAGACGGGTTGCACCGACCCGGCGTGAGGCCTCACGGTGTGCGGGTGCACCCTCCCGCCCCGCCGGTCCGGCGTGTCCTCTTCCCGGGCCGCCACCACGTCGTCACGCGCTACCAGGTCGACTACCTCCGAGCGCTGCGCGCAGGGCTCGTGCGCGACCTCGACGGTCGCCGCGTGCGCTGCGCCCCGGACGTCGAGGTCGTCTGGGTCGTCACGTCGGCGAACCACGCGGGCACGCGCCGCAACCCGCTGCCGGGGCACCGCCGCGAGGCGCTCGTCGAGAACGTGACCACCCGGGAGGGGCTCCGGTCCGTCGTCGTGCCGGTGCCCGACGTCGCGCCCGACGACCGGTTCGCGCACCTCGTCGTGACGAGCGTCGCGACGGCGACCGGGATCGTGCCCGACCCCGCCGACACCGCCGTCGCGTGCTCGACCCCCGCGCTCGTGGACGCCTACCGCGCGCTCGGGTACCGCGTCGCGGGCGTGGAGCTCGACGCCGCCGAGCCCGGCGGCGAGCCGCCCGCCCGGCCGTGGGACGTCGTCGAGCAGATCGCCGCGGGGGACGAGCGCTGGCGGGAGATCGCGCACCCGGCCGTGCCCGAGTTCTACGCGCGCTACCGGTTCGTCGAGGACGTGCGACGGATCTTCGCCGACCCGGTCGTCTCCGGCGACGGCGACCTCACCTCGACGCGCGACTACCGCACGTACGCCGCCGCGTTCGAGGACGCGTCGGCGCGCAAGTGGGCGCAGGTCGCGCCGCACGTGCGCCCGGGGCGGATCGTCGACATCGGGTGCGCCACCGGCGGACTGCTCGAGCACGTCGCGCGCGAGCCGCGCCTGCACGAGTCGGACCTGTTCGGGGTCGACGTCGCGCGGCACCTCGTCGCCGAGGCCGAGCACAAGAAGGCGCAGGGCGCGTTCGCGAACCCGCACGTCTGGTTCGTGCAGGCCAACATCCTCGACCGGTCGGTGATGCCCGACGCGACCGTCGACACGACCCTGACGATCGCCCTCACGCACGAGGTCTCGTCGTACGGGACGGGCGTGCGCGACGTCGAGACCTTCGCGCGCCGCGTCCACGCGCACACGCGACCCGGGGGCGTGTGGATCAACTCGGACGTGTGCGGCCCCGCCGAGCCGGACCGCGTCGTCGTGCTCACGCTGCGGACCGACGACGGCGCCGCGGCCACCGGGGACGGGCCCGGCGGGGCGCGCACGGACCTCGACGACCTCGCGCGCGCGGACGTCGCATCCTGGGTCGGGGCGCTGTCCACCGACGCGCGCCTGGTCCAGTTCGCGCACGACTTCCCGCGCCTGTCCGGCGCCGCTTTCGCGCCCGAACGGCTCGGCCCCGGGTCGTGGCGACTCACGCTGCGCGAGGCGATGGAGTTCCTGACCCGCAAGGACTACGTCGACAACTGGCTGTCCGAGTGCCACGAGCGGTTCTGCGACCTCAGCGGTCCGCGGTGGGCGGACCTGCTCGCGGACGCCGGCTTCGAGCTCGAGCCGGGCAGCGGCGCGTGGCGCAACGAGTGGGTCGTCGAGCACGCCCTCGCGCCCGTCGCCGCGCTGCACGACGCCGCGACCGGCGAACCCGTCGACTGGCCCGACACCCACGTCCTCACCGTCGCCCGCCGCCCCGAGCTCGCCTGACCCGGCCCCGACCCAGAGCCCGACCTCGCCGAGGTAGAGCCCTGGTGCGCCGAGGTAGAACCCTGGTCATGGCCACGGCTCTACCTCGCGTGACCGGGGCTCTACCTCGGGAGATCGGGGTGGCGTCGTCGTACGCTCGGAGGCGTGCTCCTCGACGCCCGCACGCTGCGCGGCCTCCAGGACGGGACGGTGACCCTCGCGTTCCGCCGCTGGACGACGCCGCGCGTGAAGGTCGGGACGCTCCAGCGCACGCGCATCGGGGTCGTCGAGGTGACGTCGGTCGAGCGCGTACCGGTCAGCCCGGACGGCGCGCCCCTCGTGTCCGACGACGAGGCGCGGCTCGCCGGGATGGCCTCGCCCGAGCGGGTGCTCGCGCGGGGCGCCGCGCGCGAGGGCGACCTCTACCGCGTGGGGATCCGGCTCGCGGGGCCCGACCCGCGCGTCGCGCTGCGCGAGGACGCCGACCTGGACGCGGCCGCCGTCGAGCAGATCGGCGCGGCCCTGGACCGCAAGGACCGCGCCGCCGCAGCGCCGTGGACCCGGCAGTACCTGGAGCTGGTCGCGGCGAACGAGGGCGTCGTCGCGCGCGAGCTCGCCGCGGGGCTAGGGATGGCGCGCGACGACTTCAAGGTGCGCGTGCGCCGTCTCAAGGAGCTCGGCCTCACCGAGAGCCTGGACGTCGGCTACCGCCTCTCCCCGCGCGGTCGGGCCTACCTCGACGCGACGGCCCCTGGGACCTGACGCACCCGCGGCGGTTCAGGGCCAGCGCGCACGGAGGCGCGACGACGCGCTGACAGGTCGAGGTGTCAGCGAGAGGTCGCGCTCGACCGGGGCGACGTGCTGGCGGGTTCGCCGGGTTCGCCGATCGCGGGGAGGCCGTCGATGCTCGTCGAGTTCTTGGTGATCCGGTAGGCGTCGAGCTGGTCGGGGGTCTTGCGGTCGGCCCAGCGGTCGAGCAGGTCGCGGTCCTCGACGAGCTCGAGGTGCGGGACGGAGAACCCGCACGAGTCGGAGACGCGCGTGACGTCCACGACGACGACCCCGCGCTGCCCGGCGGTCTCCGCCTTGGCGAAATAACCGCGCAACGCGTCGAACTCGGGCGTTCCCGCCTCGACGTACCGGCCCGTGCCGTGCAGGCGCACGATGTTCGGGGGACCGCTGAACGCGCAGAACATCAGCACGACCCGGCCGTTCTCCCGCAGGTGCGCGGGGACCTCCGCGCTCGACCCGGTGTAGTCGAGGTAGGCGACGCGGTGCGGGTCGAGCACGACGAACGTGCCCGCCATGCCCTTGGGCGAGACGTTGACGTGGCCGTCCGCCGCGAGGGGTGCGGTGCCGACGAAGAACACCGGCTGCGCGAGGACGAACGACGCCAGCCGGTCGGTGATCTCTGCGTGCACGGTCGCCATGGGGCGAGTCTGGCACCGGCGTCGGAGGGCGGGAGTAGCGTCCGAGGGATGAGCGCCACGACACCTCCGGACCTCGACCCCAAGGCAACGCTGCAGCGCTACCTCACGCGCGAGCGGGAGGTGCTGCTGGCGCGGGCGGAGGGCCTGGGCGAGCACGACGTGCGTCGTCCGCTCACCCGGACGGGCACCAACCTCCTGGGGCTGGTGAAGCACGTCGGCAGCGTGCAGCTCGGTTACCTGCACGAGGCGTTCGGCGGTACGCACGACCTCCCGATGCCCTGGTTCGCCGATGACGCGGAGGTCAACGCGGACATGTGGGCCACGGCGGACGAGTCACGCGAGGAGGTGCTCGACTTCTTCCGGGCGTCGACGGCGCTGTGCGACGCGACCGTCGCGGCGCTCGACCTCGACGCGCGCGGGCAGGTGCCCTGGTGGCCGCCGGAGCGGCGGGAGATCACGCTGTTCCTCGCGCTCGTCCACGTGCTCGACGAGGTTGCGCACCATGCCGGTCACGCCGACATCGTCCGCGAGCTCGTCGACGGCGCGGCGGGGGACGACCGCGGCAACCTGCCCGCGCTCGACGACGACGAGTGGGCCGCCTACCGCGAGCGGCTGGAGACCTCCGCCGTCGAGGCCGCGCGGCGCGCGGGCGAGCGCCCCTGACCGCGAGATCGACCCGCCCGCAGCCAGATCGGCCTCCGGAGGGTCGATCTCGGACGCTCGGGTCGATCTCGGAGCGGGCGCTGCGCCGACGCCGGGTCAGGCGCGCTCGAGCAGGACCGCGACCTCGTAGTGCGACGTCTGCGGGAACATGTCGAGCACCCGGGCAGCGCGCGGGCGCAGCGACGGCATGAGCGCGAGGTCGCGGGCGAGCGACGTCGCGTTGCAGCTCGAGTAGACGACGTGCCGGACGCCGGACTCCTCGAGCCACGAGCTGAGCGTCTCCCCGATGCCGCGCCGCGGCGGGTTGACGACGACGAGGTCGGGCACGTCCTGCCGGGACAGCGCGAACGCCGTCGCGTCCTGGGCGAGGAACGTCGTGCGGTCGAGGCCCGCGTCCCGCGCGGTGAGCCGCGCGCTCGCCACCGCCTCGGCGCTCGTCTCGACGCCGACGACGTCTCGGTCGGTCCCGGCGACGTGCAGCGCGAACCCGCCCACCCCGCAGTAGAGGTCCCAGACCGTGGCGGGCGCGGCGTCGTCCACCCACTCCCGCCCCTGGCGGTAGAGCGCCGCGGCGACGTCGGTGTTGGTCTGGAAGAAGCTCTGCGGGCGCAGGTGCAGGTCGATCCCGTTGACGCGCATGCGCAGCGTCTCGGCCTCCGTGAGGAGGATCTCGGTCTCGCCCTCGACCACGGCCTTGTGCTCCGGGTGCAGGTTCGCGGAGACGACGCGGAGCGACGGCAGCGCGTCGAGCAGGCTCGGCAGGTGCTTGCGGATCCGGGGAAGAGACTCCGTGGACCGGAGGACGAACCGTGCCATGAGGTCGCCGTCGGGAGAGAGCGTCACCAGCACGTACTTCAGCTCGCCGCGGCGGGCGCGCACGTCGTAGGGGACGAGCCGCGCGCGCGTGACGAAGTCCGCGAACGCCGGGAACGACGCCTGGAGCGCGGCCGGGTAGAGCGGGCAGTCGGTGAGGTCGACGCCGCCGCCCTCGCCGAGGATCCCGAGCACCGGGGCGTCCGTCGTGCCCGTGACGACCATCTTCGCCTTGTTGCGGAAGGCCGACTCCGCCGACTCGACCGTGGGGAGCCAGGTCAGGTCCGGCGCGAGCGGCGCGAGGAGGTCGGCGCAGTGCTCCTGCTTGCCGGCGAGCTGGGCCGGGTAGGCGAGCTCGAGGAGGCTGCACGACCGGCACCGGTCGGCGTCGTAGTGGTGGCACTGCACTCGTTCGAGTCTAGGTGCCAGGCGAGCACGGCTGCGGTGGACCGGTGTGGCGACGTTGTGGGAGCGCTCCCTGGCGTGTCTGCCCGGTCTCGGCTACGGTCGTGGCAGCGCTCCCACGCCTCTCGTGGTGGTGCTGTCGCCGGGCCGGTCCGGCGAGTGCGGTTTCGACGGAGCAACCGAACAAGGAGCAGATCCGGCATGAGCCTCGACAGGCGGAGAAGAAGCAGACGAGCATGGGCGGCGCTGTGCGCGGCGGTCCTCGCGGTGAGCGGGGCGGTCGTCGGTGCGGCGGCCCCCGCGAGCGCGGTCCCGGCGACCATCCCGCTCACGATCACCAACGACTCGGGCAAGGGGCCGATCTACCTGTACGTCCTCGGCGAGCGCGACGGCGTCGCCGGCTGGGCCGACGCGGGCGGCACGTTCCACCCGTGGCCCGGCGGGGTCGGGCCCGTGCCCGTCCCGGCGCCCGACGCGTCGATCGCGGGCCCGGGCCCCGGCCAGTCCGTGACGATCCAGCTCCCGAAGCTGTCCGGGCGCGTCTACTACTCGTACGGCCAGAAGATGACGTTCCAGATCGTGCTGGACGGGCGCCTTGTCCAGCCCGCGGTCCAGAACGACTCCGACCCCAACCGGAACATCCTCTTCAACTGGACCGAGTACACGCTCAACGACAACGGGCTGTGGATCAACAGCACGCAGGTGGACCACTGGTCCGCGCCGTACCAGGTGGGCGTCAAGCGCGCCGACGGGCAGGTCCTCAGCACCGGCATGCTCAAGCCGAACGGCTACGAGGCGTTCTACACGGCGCTCGAGAGCGCGGGGTGGGGCGGGCTCGTGCAGCGTGCCCCCGACGGGACCCGCCTGCGCGCGCTCAACCCGTCGCACGGGATCGACGTCGGGAAGATCCCCTCGGCGTCGATCGACTCGTACGTCACCGAGGTGTGGAACTCCTACCGCACGCGCGACATGGTGATCACGCCGTTCTCCCACGAGCCCGGGACGCAGTTCCGCGGCCGGGTCGACGGCGACTGGTTCCGGTTCAGGAACGGCTCCGGGCAGGAGGTCGCGGCCTTCAAGAAGCCCGACGCGTCGAGCGTCTACGGGTGCCACAAGGACCTCCAGGCGCCGAACGACCACGTCGTCGGGCCCATCGCCCGCACGTTGTGCGCCGCGCTCGTCCGCACCACGGCGCTGAGCAACCCGAACCAGCCCGACGCGAGCAACGCCGGCTTCTACCAGGACGCCCGGACCAACGTCTACGCCAAGCTCGCGCACCAGCAGATGGCGAACGGCAAGGCGTACGCGTTCGCGTTCGACGACGTCGGCGCGCACGAGTCGCTCGTCCACGACGGCAACCCCCAGGCCGCGTACATCAAGCTCGACCCGTTCACGGGCACCGCAACGCCCCTCGGCGACAGCGGGGGCGGCACCGAGCAGCCGAACCCCGGCGGCGGCCTGCCGACCGGCACCGGGACGATCCGCGCCGGCGCCGCGCTGTGCCTCGACGTGCCGTGGGCCGACCCGACCGACACCAACCAGGTCCAGCTCGCGACCTGCAGCGGCAACGCGGCGCAGCAGTGGACGCGCGGGTCGGACGGGACCGTGCGGGCGCTGGGCAAGTGCCTCGACGTCGCGCGCAGCGGGACCGCGGACGGCACCGTCGTCTGGATCTACACGTGCAACGGCACGGGCGCCCAGAAGTGGGTGTACGACGCCGCGTCCCAGGCCCTGCGCAACCCGCAGTCCGGCAAGTGCCTCGACGCCCAGGGCGGAGCGCCGCTCCGCGACGGCCAGAAGGTCCAGCTCTGGACCTGCAACCAGACCGAGGCCCAGCGCTGGTCGTTCTGACGCCGCCCGGTCGCTGACCTGGAAGCACGCCCGGTGCCCGACGCCGCCCGCTCGCGGGACGTCGTCGGGCACCGGTGTGCGCGGGGCGCGACCGGGGCGACCCGCGCGGTGTCCGCGGGGCGTCAGGCGGGCTTGGTCGCCTTGCCGTCGAGCCACAGGGTGTCGGACTCGTCGCGGTGCGTGCCGTCGGACCCGACGTGCTTCGAGGAGATCTGCGGGCCCTTGGTGATGACGTGCACGATCGCCATGCCGTGCCCGCGCCCCAGGTCGTAGTCGTCCTTGAGCCACGCGAGGATCGGCGTGGCTTTCGTGGACTCGTCGAAGCCGCGCTCGTGCGCGAGGTCCACGAGCTGGCGCGGGGTGAGGCCGGTCTTGTCCTCGACCGCGTCGAGATAGGCCTGGAAGGACATGCGAGCTCCTCGTCGTCGGGGGCGGGCCGCTCGACCCGCCGGTGAACCTACCGACGGTCGCCCACACTCGGACTCATCGGTCCGGTCGTGGGGTCCTCCGCGCGGGGCGCGGCGGGCGGGTACCCGATCGCAGTACGTCCGTCACCGCGTTCTCCACGAGCACGGGGACGAAGTCGCGCACGTGCGCGGTCTGGTACCGCCCGAGCTCCGCGAGCACCTGGTCGCGCACGTCGTCCACCGGTACGTCTGGGAAGCGCGCACTGACCCGCTCGACCACGACGTCGATCTCGCGGTCCTCGTCCTCGATCGCCATGACCTGACGTTCCGGCCCTGTAGCGCGGCGCGCAACCAACGTCGGGTGAACACCGGACGTCGAGCCGTGGCAGGGGGGAGGTGGGCCCCGTGGGGCTCGAACCCACAACCTACGGATTAAAAGTCCGCAGCTCTGCCAATTGAGCTAGAGGCCCTGGACGCCGACCGGCGTCCACGCACAGGCTACCCGCGCGGGGGTGTCCTCCGGTGCGTCTACCGGTCGCGCGGGCGCGGACCCTACGCGCGTCGTCGGACGCTGTCACGCGCAGTCTTGCTCCGTGAGAAATTCGGTGAGAATCGGGCGATTCGCTTGCGAGCGGCGCGCGTTCTTGTTTCGGTGGAGTGGACCGAGGAGCCCGCGGGAGGGTGCACCGACGGCAGGTCACGCCAGCCAGGCGTGAGCCGCACGGACGTGTCCCGCAGGGTTCCGCCCGGCGACGAGAGGAGCTCTCGTGCTCACCCTGACCGACAACGCCCGTACCGCTGTCCACGACCTGCAGACCCAGGCCGGTGTCCCCGAGGGAGGCGGTCTGCGGATCGCCGAGTCCGCGGACCAGGCGGGCAGCTTCGAGCTCGCGCTCGTGCCCGCCCCGCAGCCCGACGACACGGTCGTCGAGGACGGAGAGGCGAAGGTGTTCGTGGAGTCCGCCACGGCCCCGACGCTCTCGAACCTCACGCTCGACACGGACCCGAACGCGCAGGGCCCGGCGTTCGTCCTGACTCCTCAGGGCTGACCCACCACGCACCACCGGCGCCCGCGCCGGACGATCTCGACGACGCGTCCTCCTCCTCCAGGCGCGTCCTCAGGTCGCACGACGGGCCGTCCGCTCCGGCGGGCGGCCCGTCGTCGTGCGAGGCGGCGCAGCCTCAGGCCGACCTCAGGCTGCCGGGCCCACGATCCACGACCCACCGAGCACAGCGGCGCCGAGCGTGACGACGAGGAACACGCCCACCCAGAACAGCCCGGGGACGCGGGTGAGCCGCGCGAGGATGTCGGCGTCGGACGTCGCCGCCCGGCCGCGCGACCGCTCGCTCTGCAGCTCGAGCACCGGCCGGACCGCGCCGAGCAGCAGGAACCAGGTGACGGCGTAGGCGACCGCGCTCTGCACGTCGGGCGTCGCCCACCACGACACGCCGACGAGCGCGGCGCCGGTGACGAGCACGGACCACAGCCCGAACCAGTTGCGGATCTGCAGCAGCATGAGGGCGAGCAGCACGACGAGCAGCCACAGCAGCCCGACGGCGTAGCCCTGGCGCAGGAGCGCGGCGGCGCCGAGCCCGATGAGGCCCGGGCCGACGTAGCCCATGAACGCGGTGAGGATCATGCCGAACCCGCGCGGCCGGCCCGACGACACGGTGAGCCCGGAGGTGTCGGAGTGCAGCCGGATGCCGGACAGGCGCCGTCCGGTGAGCAGCGCGGCGATCGCGTGCGACGCCTCGTGCGCGATCGTCACGACGTGCCGCGCGACGCGCCAGACCGGGGTCACGAGGACGACGGCCAGCGCGAGCGCGCCCATCGCGACGACGACGGCGGTCGCCGGGGGAGCGACGGGCGTCGTCGCGGCCTCCCACACCTGCCCGACGACGTCCCCCACGGAGGAGGCGCCGTCGCCGCCCGTGGTGGCGCCGCCGTCGGACAGCACGGCGCGGGCTACGGCGAGGGAGGGCGTCAGCGCGTGCACGCGCGCCATTCCACCACAGCCTGCTGTGCCCGCGGGCGGCGTGACGAGACGCACCTCACCCGTGCTCCGGCGTCGGGCATGAGACACTGGACGTTCGAGGGCAGCGCGATCCCGCGCGCCCCGCGTCGTGGAGATCCCCCCGGATTGCGTGCGGCGGACCCCGACCTTGAGCCCCGAGAGGCCCATCACCTGTGACTTCCTTTGCCGATTTCGGCCTGCCCACCCCTGTCGTGCGCGAGCTCTCGCGCCAGGGCATCGACTCCCCGTTCCCCATCCAGACCGCCACGCTGCCCGACTCGCTGAAGGGCCGTGACGTCCTCGGCCGCGGCCGCACGGGCTCCGGCAAGACCCTCGCGTTCTCGCTGCCGACCGTCTCACGCCTGTCGTGGGCCAAGTCGTCGCGCCAGCCGCGCCGACCCCGCGCCCTCGTGCTGTGCCCGACGCGCGAGCTCGCCAACCAGATCAACGCCACGATGGAGCCGGTCGCCAAGGCGCTCGGCCTCGTGACGACGACGATCTTCGGCGGCGTCGCGCAGTCGCGCCAGGTCGCCGCGCTCGACAAGGGCGTGGACATCGTCATCGCGTGCCCCGGCCGCCTCGAGGACCTCCTCAACCAGCGCCTGCTCACGCTCGACGCCATCGAGATCACCGTGCTCGACGAGGCCGACCACATGGCCGACCTCGGGTTCCTGCCCGGCGTGAAGCGCATCATGGACAAGACCCCGAAGCAGGGGCAGCGCATGCTGTTCTCCGCGACGCTCGACAACGGCGTGGACCAGCTCGTCAAGCGCTACCTCAGCAACCCGGTGCGCCACTCGGTGGACGACGCCGCGGCCGCGCCCCCGCAGATGACGCACCACATCCTCGCGGTGCGCGACGCGGACGCGAAGAAGCAGATCGTGCACGAGCTCGCGTCCGGCACCGGCCGCCGCGTGCTGTTCATGCGTACCAAGCACCAGGCGAAGAAGCTCGCTAAGCAGCTCACCGCCAGCGGCGTCCCGGCTGTCGACCTGCACGGGAACCTCGGCCAGGGCGCGCGCGAGCGCAACCTCGAGGCGTTCTCCTCGGGCGCCGTGAAGGTGCTCGTCGCGACGGACATCGCCGCGCGCGGCATCCACGTGGACGACGTCGAGCTCGTCGTCCACGTCGACCCGCCGGCCGAGCACAAGGCGTACCTGCACCGCTCGGGCCGCACCGCGCGCGCCGGGTCGGAGGGCGTCGTCGTCACGGTCATGCTCCCGGAGCAGCGCGGCGACGTGCGCGACCTCACGCGGAAGGCGAAGATCACGGCCCAGCCGAAGCCCGTCGCCCCCGGCGACGCGACGATCAAGGGTCTCGTCGGCGAGGTCGCGGAGTACGTGCGCCCGGCGGACATCACGCCGCCGCAGACGCAGGCGAAGCGCGGCACCACGTCCACCAACGGCGGGTCGCGGGCGTCGCGCCGCAACCGTGGCGGTCAGGGCGGCGGCCGTCCGGCGGCCCAGGGTGCCGGTCAGGGCACGACGGCGCAGCGCGGCCAGGGCGGTCAGCGCCCGGCGGGTGCGGGCCGCCCCGAGGGCGGCGGCAGGGACGGACGCGGCGCCCCCGGCACCGGGAACGGCGCGGCGGGCCAGGGCGGCGGCCGTCGTCGCGGCGGCCGCGGTCGCGCGCAGCGCCCCGCCGGCGGGTCGAGCACCGTCTACTCGACCTCCAGCCCGCGCTGACGCGTCCCCCACCCGGTTGTGGGCATGAAATGGGCCCGGTCTCTTCGTCGAGACCGGGCCCATTTCATGCCCACAGCGGAGGGTGACGGCGGGAACACGGGGCCGCGCCGCATGGTTGGGATCGTCGGAGGTGGATCATGACCAGCCAGACCCACGACAACCAGCCCTACGAGGTCGTCAAGACCGACGCCGAGTGGCGTGCCGAGCTGTCACCGCAGGAGTTCGCCGTGCTGCGGCAGGCGGGGACCGAGCGCGCGTGGACCGGCGAGCTGCTCGACGAGAAGCGCGTCGGCGTCTACGCGTGTCGCGCGTGCGGCAACGAGCTGTTCCGCTCGGACACCAAGTTCGACTCGCACTGCGGGTGGCCGAGCTTCTTCAGCCCGCTCGCGGGCGACCGCGTGGAGCTCCTCACCGACCGCAGCCTCGGCATGGTGCGCACCGAGGTGCGCTGCGCGCGCTGCGGCTCGCACCTGGGCCACGTGTTCGACGACGCGCCCCAGACCCCGACGGGCGACCGGTTCTGCATGAACTCGGTCAGCCTGACGTTCGAGGCGGGCGCGGAGTAGTCGATCGGGCGCCGACCCACGTGTCGACCGCGCACGCGAGGCCGACGCCCACCAGATAGCAGACCAGGTCCCGCACCGCGAACGTGCTGCCCAGCAGCCACGCCGCGGGCGGGACCGCGTCGTTCACGACGACCGCCAGCCCGGTGGCCTGCAGCGCCTCGACCGCCCAGCACCAGCCGAGCGCGAGGGCGCCCGCGACGAGCGGGCGGACGCGCGCGAGCACGAGGACCACGAGCACGTAGGTCGCGACGGCGTAGAGGACGTCGCCGCCGACGTCCCCCCACGGGTCGGGCACCCGCGTTGCGACGAGGAACCCCGCGACCACGACGAGCCCGAGCACGACGGCGACGACGAGGCGTCGCCGACGGGGTCGCGAGTGCAGCGGTGCGGCGACCGCACGCGGCGCGCGGCCGCCGTCGGGCACCGTCACGCGAGGTCAGGGCGAGGCGTCACCGGTTCGCGGCCCAGCGCACGACGTCGTCGGAGTAGCGGTGCAGCAGGTCCGCGAGCGTCGCGACGTCGGCGCGGTCCCAGCCGTCGAGCGCCTCGGTGATCGAGATGACCCGGCCGCTGTGCGCGGCGTGGAGCCGGGCCTCGCCGTCGGGAGTGAGCGTGATGAGCTGGCCGCGGGAGTCGTCGGGGTCGACCTCGCGAGCGACGAGGCCCAGCGCGTGGAGCCGGCTGAGCTGACGCGAGATCGTCGCCCGCCCGACGCCGAAGTGCGCCGCGAGCTCGGAGCCCCGGACGCCCGGGTGGTCGGCGATGTGCGCGAGCAGCGGATACGCGCTGGCCTCGAGGTCCGGGTGGATCCGGCGCGCCATGGCGGTCGCTGCCGCACCTCCGCGGCGCAGCAGGACGCGCAGCTCGCGTTCGAGATCGACGTACGCGACGTCCGGCTCGGCGGCGCGCGCGGCGTCGGGAACGGGGCGGGTGGGAGCGGTCTCGGCGGGCACACGCCCATTCTGACGCCCGGGACGGCACGCGGTCACGACCGTCCGGAAAACCTCACCCGCTGGACGACCGACCAACACGCTGAGTGCATGAAATATGCGGCCCCGAACCGATTCGAGACCGCATATTTCATGCACTCAGCGTGCGGGGTGGGTCAGCGCGACGAGCGCGTCCCCGCCTCGTCGGCCACGCCCGCAGGTTCCCACGCCTCGAGGAGCGTCGACTCCGTCTCCTCGGCGAGCGTCACGCGGCCGGGGGTCGCGTCGACCGGGGCCTCGCTGCCGGCGAGCGCGGCCTCCTTCTCGAGGCGCTCCTGCAGGCCGGTCTTGGTGCCGAGCGGCACCTCCTTGAGGAACGACACCGCGATCAGCGCGATGAGCGCGAGCGGCACGGCGACGAGGAAGATCTCGGCGATGCCGTCGCCGTAGGACTTCTCGACGAGGTCCTTGATCGGCGCGGGCAGGGTCGAGACGTCGGGCACGGCGTTGCCGCCGCCCATCGAGTCGGCCGGGATGCCGAGCTTGGTCAGGCCGTCCTGGATCGACGTCGTGACCTTGGTCGCGAGCACCGCGCCGAGCACGGACACGCCGATCGCGCCGCCGAGGCTGCGGAAGAACGCGACGGTCGAGGTGCCGGCGCCCATCTCGTCGACGTCGAGCGTGTTCTGCACGGCGAGCACGAGGTTCTGCATGAGCATTCCCATGCTGACGCCGAGGAAGAACAGGTAGACGCTGATGAGCGTGAAGCTCGTGTGGTAGTCGATCGTCGACAGGGCGAACAGCGACGCCACGAGGACCGCGCCACCCGTGACCATGAAGGCCTTGTAGCGGCCGTAGCGCGTGATGAGCTGGCCGAACAGGGTCGACGCGACGAACGTGCCGACGATCATCGGGATCGTCAGGAGGCCCGACTCGGTCGGGGTCTTGCCGCGCGCCACCTGCATGTACTGGCTGAGGAACACGGCGGTCCCGAACATCGCGACGCCGACCGCGACGGACGCGACGACCGCGAGGACGAACGTGCGGTTCTTGAACAGGTGCAGCGGGATGAGCGGCTCGGGCGTCACGCGCTCGACGAGCACGGCACCGACGAGCGCGAGGACCGCGCCGCCGACCATCGCGAACGTCTGCCACGAGAGCCACTCGAAGTTCTGCCCGGCGAACGTCACCCACAGCAGGAGCGAGGAGACGCCGGCGCTGATGAGGATCGCGCCCCAGTAGTCGATCCGGACGACGCGGCGCGCGACCTTCGGCAGGTGCAGCGTGCGCTGGAGCACGATGATCGCGGCGATCGCGAACGGCAGCCCGACGAAGAAGTTGAGGCGCCAGCTCACGGCGTCGGTGAGGACACCGCCCAGGAGCGGTCCGCCGATCTGGCTCACGGCCATGATGCCGCCCATGAGGCCCATGAACTTGCCGCGCTCGCGCGGCGAGATGATGTCCGTGATGAGCACGGTGGCGAGCGCCATGAGGCCGCCCGCGCCGATGCCCTGGAACGCGCGGAGCGCGATGAGCGTCCCGACGTTCTGCGACAGTCCGGCGAGCGCCGAGGAGACGACCGCGACGACGAGCGCGACCTGGATGAGGACCTTGCGGTTGGTGAGGTCGGCGAGCTTGCCCCAGATCGGGGTCGAGATCGTCATCGCGAGCAGGGTCGACGTGACGACCCAGGTGTAGGACGACTGCGAGCCGTCCAGGTCGCTGACGATCTTGGGGAGCGAGCTCGAGACGATCGAGCTCGCGAGGATCGCGACGAACATGCCGAGGAGGATCCCGGAGAGGGACTCCATGACCTCGCGACGGGTCATGGACGTCTCGGCGCCGCCGGGCGGGGCGGTGCGTTCTGGTGTGGTGCTGGTCATGAGGCGCAGAGGTTCCTTGCTCACGGGGCCGTGTCGGAGGGCCGCGTGTCGTGGGGTGGTGTCAGGTGGTCTGGTGGCCGGTCCGCGCGGCGGCGCGGGCGGCGGTCGAGGGGCGTGCCCGACGACGGTCGTGCCGCCGGGCGCCGTCGGTCACCCGGTCGTGCGGGGAGCGTCGTGGCCGGCGACGACCGCCGCGGCGACGCGCTCGATGTGGCGTGTGGCCTCGACGATCTCGTCGTCGTGCCACTCGGCGAACGTCGTGGCGGCCAGGGCGTCGATGTGCTCGTACGCCCGCAGGACGAGCGTGCGCCCGTCCTCGGTGAGCTCGACGGTCCGGGCGCGCCGGTCGTCGTCGTCCACCGTGCGGCGGACGAGGCCCTCGTCGACCAGGTGGCTCACCTGGCGGCTGGCCACGGACAGGTCGACGCGGAGCCTCGCGGCGACGTCCCCGAGCTGGACGGGACCGCACCGCTGGAGCATGCGGAGCAGCCCGAACGAGGAGCGCGGGATGTCGAGGTCCCGCGCGATCCGCACGGCCGACTCGCGCTGCGCGCGGGCCAGCTCGTCGAGCGCGCGGATGAGGCCCGCCGCGGGGGACGGGTCGGGTGCGAGCTCGGGGGCCGCGGTGGTCGCGGAGGGGGTGATGACGGGCACGACTACTCCTTGGTTGCTGCAGGCAAGCATACGCCTCGCAGTTGCTTTCAGCAACCATTGTGTGGAGCAAGGAATTCCCGGGCGCCCCGTCGAGGCCCGGAGACGGCCGAACCCGGGGTCCGTCCCCACTCGGCGCGTGCCGTGAGGACCGACCCCGGGCTCGGGACGAGAGGCGTCAGTGCGCGGTGCGCCCCACGCGCTCGTCGCCCATGTCCTCGAGCTCGATGCCCTTGGTCTCCGGGACCTTGCTGAAGACGAAGACGAAAGACAGCGCCGCGAAGATCGCGTACATGAGATAGGGGATCGTGGCGCCGAACGCCGACAGCATCGGCGGGAACGTGAGGGTGATCGCGAAGTTCGCGAGCCACTGCGCCATCGCCGCGACGCCGAGCGCGGCCGCGCGGATGCGGTTCGGGAACATCTCGCCCAGCAGCACCCAGACGAGCGGCCCCCACGACGCTCCGAAGAACACGACGAACGCGTTCGCGGCGACCAGGGCGATGGGCCCCCAGGGGTCGGGCAGCGTGATGTCCTTGCCGCTCCCGACCGCCTGCGTGAACGCGAGCGCCATGAGGCCGAGCGAGACCGTCATGCCCGCCGAGCCGATGAGCAGGATCGGGCGACGCCCCACCTTGTCCACGAGCGCGATCGCGATGAACGTCACCGCGACGTTCGTCACGGACGTGATCGTCGAGACGAGGAACGACTGGCTCTCGTCGAACCCGACGGCCTGCCACAGCGTCGTCGAGTAGTAGAAGATCACGTTGATCCCGACGAACTGCTGGAACACCGACAGCAGGATGCCGACCCACACGATCGGCTTGAGCCCGAACGACGAACCCTTGAGCGTCCCCTCCTGGGCGTTCTTCTCGTCCACCGCGATCGAGCGGTGGATCTGCGCGATGCGGTCGTCGACGTCCTCCTCCGGGCCGAGGACGGACTCCAGCACGGCGCGTGCCTCGTCGTCGCGACCCTTCGCCACCAGGTAGCGCGGCGACTCGGGGATGCGCATCGCCAGGATGCCGTAGACGGCGGCCGGGATCACGCACACGAGGAACATCCAGCGCCACGCCTCCCACCCGAGCCACAGCTCGTTGGAGGCCCCGCCCGCCGCCTCCGCGAGGAGCTGGTCGGACAGCAGGGCGGCGAAGATGCCGACCGTGATCGCGAGCTGCTGCAGCGATCCCATCCGGCCGCGCAGCCGGGCCGGCGCGATCTCCGCGATGTACGCCGGGGCGATGACCGAGGCGATACCGATGCCGACGCCGGCCATGAAACGCCAGATCGCGAGGTCGAAAGCCGACCACGCGATCGCGGACAGGATCGAGGACGCGAAGAACAGGATCGCGCCGAAGACCATCACGCGCGTGCGGCCCCACCGGTCGGCCAGGCGGCCGCCCGACCAGGCGCCGAGCGCGCAGCCCAGGAGCGCGATCGCGACGACGAGACCGGTGACCGCGGAGTCGAGGTCGAACTGCCCCTCGATCGCCGCGACGGCACCGTTGATGACCGAGCTGTCGAAGCCGAAGAGGAAGCCGCCGACCGCGGCGGCGACGGCCAGGCCGATGGCCTTCCGGTGCGCGCTGCGTGCGCTCACGGTCGCGTGACCTGCTCCGTCGCTGCTCGACATCTCGTCCTCCGCTCCGTCCCGGAGCCGGTCGAGGCCCCTCTCGTCACTGTAGGGCGGGGTGCTTTCGGTGGCGCGGTGAACGGGCCCTCGCCCCGTGGAGGTCTCGACCGGCGCGGGGCGGAAGCCGGGGCACGGCGCCCGGCCGGTGCGACCGGGCCGCCGTCGGGTGGACACTGGGCGCGTGCCCGACGACGTCCCCGCCACCCCCGCAGACCGGCCCGACCCGGGTCGGACCGATCGCACGCAGCGACCCCGCCGCCCGGCGATGCTCGACCCGCGCGACGCCGACGAGCTCCCCGGCGAGCTCGACCCCGCGCTGCGCGACCAGGTCGCGCACACGACCGCGCACGCGATCGTGCACCGCGCGCGCGACACCGAGGACCCCCGGGTCGTCGAGCGCCTGGTCCACCTCGTCGAGACCGAGGGGCTCGACGTCGTGGCCGGCCTGTGGTCCGACGCCGCCCCGAACTCCCTGCCGGGCGCGCTGTGGCGGCTCTACGTGCTGCGGGAGTGGGTGCGTCGCGACCCGCAGACGGTGGCGCTGCGGTACCGCCTCGGGGTCGACGCCGCCCCGGTCCACGAGGCCATCGCCGGGGTCCCCCGGCCGCCCGGGCCCCAGGACGTGCGCGACCTCGCCGACGCCGTGCTCTCCGGAGTGTTCACCGGCGACCTCGCGGTCGCGCTCGAACGCGCCGGGTCGTTCTGCCGGATCCTCGCGACCGGCGCCGCGTTCGACGCCGACGCCCGCGAGGTCGCCGACCCGGACGGCGCGCTCCGCATGACCCGCGGGGCCGGTTCCCTGCTCCGCACCGCGCAGGAGCTCGAGCACGCCGCCGAGCTCTGGCGCGCCGACCGCCTCGACTGAGCTGCCGCGGGAGAACCCTGACCGCGCGAGGGAGAACCAGGGTCTTGTCTCGGCTGGCTGGGGGGAGCAGGGTGCAGGTTCCGGGGGCGGTGCGCACGTCGGGGGGCGGGGTTCTCGCGGAGCGCGAACACGGGGCCGACCGGGTACCTCGGGGGCCGGTCGGCACGTACGATGGTTCACGACGCCGGGCCGCGGTAGCCCCGGGCTCCACACTCAGCCGCTACGAGCGGCCACGCGCCGAGAGGCGCTCCCGGTCCGGCGTCACTACTTCCCCTCCTGCCGCGAGCGCGACGCTGCGCGCCGGAGGGCCACCGGCCCGGCGAGGACGCCAGGCACGGGCTGTGAGCGTCCTGAGGGTCCGGGACCTTCGCCCCGACGATTCCAGCATCGCTCCGAGCGTCGGCTACATTTGACGAGAGTTCGACGTGCGTTCATCCAGAGATCATCCGACCCGAGATCGTGACCACCCCGGCCGACCGGCCTGTCCGGCGGCCGAGCGGCCCTTGTGGCCGACGCCAGCTCAGACCCCTACCCCGCGTCCCTTCCGGAGCCTCCCGTGCGCCTGCGCCTGACACCGCGCGACACCTCGTTCTTCGACCTTCTCGCCGCCTCGGCGCAGCACCTGGTCACAGGGTCCACGCTCCTGGCGGAGCTGCTCGGCGCGGACCGCCCCACGCGCAAGCAGCTCGCGAAGCAGCTCAGCGAGACCGAGCACCTCGCGGACGACGCGACGCACTCGATCATGCGGCGGCTCAACCAGACGTTCGTCACGCCGTTCGACCGGGACGACATCTACGCCCTCGCGTCCGCGCTCGACGACTGCATGGACTTCATGGAGGAGGCTGCCGACCTCATCGTCCTCTACAAGGTGGACGAGCTCCCGGCCCGCGTGTCCGAGCAGGTCCAGGTGCTCCAGCGTGCGTCGGAGCTCACGGCCGAGGCGATGCCGCGCCTGCGCTCCATGGACGACCTCCCCGAGTACTGGGTCGAGGTCAACCGCCTGGAGAACCAGGCGGACAAGGTCCACCGCAAGCTCCTCGCCGAGCTGTTCGACGACGTCTCCGACCCGGTCCTCCTCATGAAGCTCAAGGAGATCGTCGAGGTCCTCGAGCAGGCGGCCGACGCCTTCGAGAAGGTCGCGAACACGGTCGAGACCATCGCGCTCAAGGAGTCCTGAGCCCCGTGGAGGTAGTGCTCGTCGTCGTCGTCGTGGCGTTCGCCCTGGCGTTCGACTACACCAACGGGTTCCACGACGCCGCGAACGCCATCGCGACCTCGGTCTCGACCCGGGCTCTCACGCCCCGTGCGGCGCTCCTCATGGCCGCGGTGTTCAACCTCATCGGCGCCCTGCTCGGCACCGCCGTCGCGCAGACCATCGCCGAGGACATCGTCGCCGTGAACGACGTGCCACCCCATCAGGGCCTCGTGATCGTCCTGTGCGGGCTCATCGGCGCGATCACGTGGAACCTCATCACGTGGTGGCTGGGGCTGCCGTCGTCGTCGACGCACGCGATCATCGGCGGCCTCGCGGGCGTCGGCATCGCGTCGGGCATCACGGTCCACTGGGACGCGATCCTCGACAAGGTCGTGCTGCCCATGATCTTCTCGCCGCTCATCGGTTTCGGCCTCGCGTTCGCGCTCATGGTGCTCGTGCTGTGGATCTTCCGGAACGCCGCCCCGGCGCGGGCGTTCCGTCGGTTCCGCATCGCGCAGACCGCCTCGGCCGCGGCGATGGCTCTGGGTCACGGCCTCCAGGACGCGCAGAAGACCATGGGTGTCATCGTGCTCGCCCTCGTCGCGGGCGGGTTCCAGGACGACAACACCATCCCGCTGTGGGTCAAGCTCTCCGCGGCGACCGCGATCTCGCTCGGCACCTACGCCGGCGGCTGGCGGATCATGCGCACGCTCGGGCGCAAGATCATCGAGCTGGACCCGGCGCGCGGCTTCGTCGCCGAGTCGGTCTCGGCGGTCGTGCTCTACGCCAACGCGTTCATCTTCCACGCGCCGGTCTCGACGACGCACACGATCACGTCCGCGATCATGGGCGTCGGTGCGACGAAGCGGCTGTCAGCCGTGCGCTGGGGCGTGGCCAAGAACATCGGTGCCGCGTGGGTGCTGACGATCCCCGCGGCCGCGCTCGTGGCAGCCGTCGTCTACTGGATCCTCAGCCCGATCCTGCTCTGACGCCGCGCGCCGGACGCGCGTACCGCGTACGACGACGAGGACGGCGCTCCGCCGACCCGGGTTCCGCCCGGGCCGGCAGAGCGCCGTCCTCGTCCTGGTCTCAGTGCAGGGGCGGGGCGACCTTCTCCGCCGCGACGACGCGCGGGCCCTTGGGCGTGCGCGCCACGTGGGCGACGATCATCTCGCCCGGCTCGAGGAACGGGTCGTGCGTCGGCAGCGCGTTCGCGACGGGCCGCCGCGAGTGCTGCCCGAGCACGTCGAGCACGGTGGGCAGCACAGGCCGGTGGGTGCACAGCACCGACGACCGCTCGGCCTCGAGGAGCTCGCGGACGGTCCGCGCGACGCGCGCGGGAGAGCGCTCGTGCTGCGCCTCCGTGAGGTGGTCGATGCTCACGGTCTCCAGCCCCGAGGCGCCTGCGTAGGGCGCGATCGTCTGGGCGCATCGGTCCCAGCGGCTCGTCACGACGGTCTCGACGCCGTACGCCGCGAGCACGGGCACCAGGGCGACGGCCTGGGCGTGCCCCGCGGGCGTGAGCGGACGGTCCTGCTCGTCACCGTGCCACGCCGAGCGCGCGACGGCCTTGCCGTGCCGCGCGATGACGACGACGTGCGTCGCCAGCCGCCCCTCCTCGCGCTCGCGCACGAGCGCCTCGAGCGGGGCACGGTCGGCCTGGCGCGTGAGGCGCTGCGCGGCGTCGTCGGCCGACAGCCACGCGGCGCGGTCGATCTCCTGCGGCGACACCGGCGGGACGGGGGCGCGTGCGGCGAGCGCACCAGCGTCTGCCTTCTGCGAAGCCCGGCGCGCCGCCCAGTAGTGCACGCGCTTCACGCGGCCCTCGGGCGTGAGGTACTGGAGTCCCGGCAGCGGGACGCCCAGCACGACCGGCTTGCCCGTCTCCTCGGCGACCTCGCGCGCGGCCGCGGCCTGGAACGTCTCGCCGGGGTCGAGCTTGCCCTTGGGCCACGACCAGTCGTCGTAGCGGGGCCGGTGGACGAGGCGGACCTGGAGGTCGTCGTCGTGCACGCGCCACACGAGCGCCCCGGCCGACTCGATGACCGGGGCGTGCGACACGTGCGTGGGGCCGAGGGCGTCCACGAGGGGCAGACCGCTGCGCAGAGCGGGGGAAGGCACTCCCATCCGCTACCGCCTCCCGACGAGCCGGCGGCGCTGTCGCTGCACGAGGCTCGCCTGGAGGTCGACGAGGGGCGTGCCGTCGGGACCCGACTCCGGCCGGTGCCACGTGCCGTCCGGGTCCAGGTGCCAGGACGCGGTGCGCTCGGACATCGACACGTCGAGCAGGTCGAGCAGCTCGATGACCTGGTCGGGGTCCGTGATGCGCACGAGGGCCTCGACGCGGCGGTCGAGGTTGCGGTGCATGAGGTCGGCCGAGCCGATGAACACCTCGGGCCCGCTCTCGGGGCCTTCTCCGATCGCGGGGCCGGCGGAGTTCGCGAAGGCGTAGATGCGCGAGTGCTCGAGGAAGCGGCCGAGGATCGAGCGCACGCGGATGTTCTCGCTCAGCCCGGGCACGCCCGGGCGGACCGCGCAGATGCCCCGGACGACGAGGTCCACCTTCACGCCCGCCTGCGACGCGCGGTACAGCGCGTCGAGCGTCGTCTCGTCGACGACGGAGTTGACCTTGATCTTCACCCACGCCTCGTGCCCGGCCTGCGCCGCGGCGGCCTCGCGGTCGATGCGCTCGACGAGCCCCGAGCGGACCGTGCGCGGCGCGACGAGCAGGCGGTGGAACCGCGACTGGGGCGCGTACCCGGAGAGCTGGTTGAACAGCCGCGTGAGGTCTTGCCCGACGTCGGGGTCGCACGTGAGCAGCCCGTGGTCGGTGTACAGGCGCGCGGTCTTGGGGTGGTAGTTGCCCGTGCCGACGTGGCAGTAGCGCCGCAGGCCGTCCGACTCCTGGCGCACGACGAGCGAGAGCTTGCAGTGCGTCTTGAGCCCGACGATCCCGTACACGACGTGCACGCCCGCCTGCTCGAGCTTGCGCGCCCAGGAGATGTTGGCCTGCTCGTCGAACCGGGCCTTGATCTCGACGAGCGCGAGCACCTGCTTGCCCGCCTCGGCGGCGTCGATGAGCGCGTCGACGATCGGCGAGTCGCCCGACGTCCGGTACAGGGTCTGCTTGATCGCGAGCACGGCCGGGTCGGCTGCCGCCTGCTCGAGGAACGTCTGGACCGACGTCGAGAACGAGTCGTACGGGTGGTGCAGCAGGACGTCGCGCTCGCGGATCGCGGCGAACACGTCCGTGGGCGACGCGCTCTCGACCTCGGCGAGGAGGCGGTGCGTCGTCGGGACGAACGGCGGGAAGTGCAGGTCCGCACGGTCGAGGTCGGCGATGAGGTTGAGCCCGGTGAGGTCGAGCGGCTCCGGGACCTCGTACACCTCCTCCTCGACCACGCCGAGCTCGCGCACGAGCAGCGCGCGGATGCGCGGGCTGATCCCGGGCGTGAGCTCGAGCCGGACGGGCGGGCCGAACCGCCGCCGCAGGAGCTCCTTCTCCATCGCCTGGAGCAGGTTCTCGGCGTCGTCCTCCTCGACCTCCACGTCCTCGTTGCGCGTGACGCGGAACAGGTGGTGCTCGCGCACCTCCATGCCGGGGAACAGGTGGTCGAGGTGCTGGGCGATGACCTCCTCGATCGGCACGAACGACGTCGGCCCGCGGTCCGGGGCGGCCGTCTGCGACGTCGGCGCGCTCGGGCGCCCGCGCGCGTCCACCGCGATGAACCGCGGCAGGAGCGGCGGCACCTTGACGCGCGCGAAGTGCTCCTTGCCCGTGGTCGGGTTCGCCACGACCACCGCGAGGTTGAGCGAGAGCCCCGAGATGTACGGGAACGGGTGCGCCGGGTCGACGGCGAGCGGCGTGAGCACGGGGAAGATCTGCTTGCGGAAGAACTTGTGCAGGCGCTCCTGCTCGCGCGTCTCGAGCTCGTCCCAGTGGACGAGCGTGATGCCCTCGGCGGCCAGGGCCGGCTGGACGTCGTCGGCGAACACGCGCGCGTGCCGCGCCATGAGGTCGTGCGCGCGCTCGCTGATCGCGTCGAGCACCTGGCGGGGCGAGAGCCCCGAGGCGGCGGTGACCGCGATGCCGGTCGCCATGCGGCGCTTGAGGCCGGCGACCCGGACCATGAAGAACTCGTCCAGGTTGGACGCGAAGATCGCCAGGAACCGCACGCGCTCCAGGAGCGGCTGGCTCGGGTCCTCCGCGAGCTCGAGCACGCGCTGGTTGAACGCGAGCCAGCTCAGCTCGCGGTCGGCGAACCGGTCGTCGGGCAGCGGACCGAGGCCGAGCTCCGCGCCCACCGGCTCGATCTCGGGTTCCTCGGCGATGTGCTCGGCGATGTGCGCGGCGAGGTCCGGGTCGAGCGTGCGCTGCGTGGACGTGTCGGTCATGGGTTCATGGTGGCACCAGTTGGTGAACGGTGCGTGACACGGGTCACCGGGCGGCCGGGCGCGCGTACTGCACGTGCACCGCGCGGCGCGTGAAGCCCGCACGCTCGTACGTGCGCACCGCGGGCACGTTGTCGCCGTCCACGTACAGCACCGCGGTCGTCGCGCCCCGCTCGACGAGGTGGGCGAGCCCGACGGCGGTCAGCAGCCGGCCGAGCCCCTCGCCCTGGGCGGACGGGACCACGCCGACGACGTAGATCTCGCCCTCGCGCGCGCCGTCGGGCTGGCCGGTCGGGATCTTGGTCCAGACGAACCCGACGAGCTCCGCCGTACCGGAACCGGGAGCCGGGGTGCGTTCGAGGAGCAGGAGCCCGGCCGCGTCGAACCAGTCCTCCCGCATCCGGGCGTGCAGGTCGTCGACCGTGAGCCGGCCCTGCTCCGGGTGGTGCGCGAACGCCGCCGCGTTGGCCGCGACCCACGCGGCGTCGTCGTCCCCCGGCACGAACGCGCGCAGCCGCAGGCCTGCGGGGATCTCGGGACGCGGGTGCGCCCCCGGCCCGTCGAGCGGCCGCTCGAGGACGAGCAGCTCGCGCACGACGTCGTACCCCGCCCGCGCGGCGAGGCCGCGGGCCGCAGGGAGGTCGCCGTGGGCCCAGACCCGCAGCGGCGGGCGCTGCGTCCGGGTGGGCTCGCCGTCGGTCTCGGCGCCGTGACGCGGCTGACCGTCGTGGTCGTGGTCGTGGTCCGGGTCGCTCGGGGGCGGCTCGGCCGCGCGGTCGGCCGCGCTGCCGAGCAGGTGGAACCCGAGCCCGTGCCGCCGGTGCTCGGGGCGGACCACGAGCTCGGCGCTCGGCGCCTCGCCGCGCTTGTCCACCTGGGCGTACCCCGCGAGCTCACCCGCGCGCCACGTGAGGAGGTGCACGACGTCGTCCGTCGCCTCGCGCAGGTTGAGCAGCGGCTGCTCCGAGAGGGCGGCGACGCCGTCCTCGCGCTCGGCCGCCGCGGCGAGGTCGTGGACCTGCGCGATCTCGACGTCGTCGATGAGCGGGCCGGTGTGCCAGAGGATCGCGGTCTCCACCGGTCCATCTTGCCCCCGGCGCCCCGCGCGACCGAACCCGGGGCGCTCGCTCGACGCGTCGTGCCTGGTCGGGAAGGTTCCGGGGTGGGTGACGGTTGTCACGTCCGACGGTTCGCGGCATCGACGACGGAGGGCAGGGGGCGCCATGGGTGCGTGCGCGGTGGAGGAAGCCACGGAGCAGGTGGCGGGGGCGTCGCCCGCGACGGCGGCCCCGGTGCCGGCGGTGCAAGACAGGCCCGGACCGGCACCGTCGCCGGGCGAACCGCGAGAGCCGGCGATCTGGACCCGGAACTTCCGCTACTACTTCACCGCCCGCAGCGCCGGGCTGCTGAGCTGGGCGATGCTGCCCGTGGCGGTCTCTGCCGGTCTGCTCAGTTCCGGGTACGGGCTGGCCGTGGCGGGGTACGCGATGGCGTTCCTCGTCGCCCCGTTCGCGGGCCTCGTGCTGTTCGGCGGGGTGCTCGCGGACCGGTTCACGGCGCGCCGGATGATGATCGTCGCCGACGTCGCGAACCTCGCCGCGCACGTGCTCCTCGCGGTGCTGTTCGTGCGGGGCATCGACCACCTGTGGCACCTGTACGCGCTGCTCGCGGTGGCGGGCACCGCCAACGCGCTGTTCCAGCCGGGTGCCGCCTCGACCGTCCCCCTCGTGGCGCGCGACGTGCAGGGGGCGAACGGGATCCTGCGGACCTCCGAGGCGATCACCGGGCTGGGCGGCCCCGCGCTCGCCGGCGTCCTGGTGGGGTTCGGGTCGACGGGCTGGGTCATGATCCTCTCCGCCGTCGCCTACGGGACCAGCGCGCTGTGCCTCCTCGCGCTCCGGCTCGGCGTCGTGCCCGCACCACCGGCCGGGGCCGGGCTGTGGCACAACCTCGCCGTCGGCTGGCGCGAGTTCCGCTCCCGCACCTGGCTGTGGGGCGTCATCGTCGTCTGGATGGTCTACGCCGTGCTCGCCTGGGGGCCGCAGCTCCCCGTGGCGGCAGGCGTCGTCGTGCCGGAGCACGGTGCGACCGCGTTCGGCATCCTCAACAGCGCGCTCGGCGTGGGGACGGTCGTCGGCGGGCTGCTCGCGATCCGGTTCAAGCCCCGGCGACCGCTCGCGGCCGGGGCGCTCGCCCTCGTCGCCTACCCCCTCTACCCGCTCGGCCTCGTGCTCGGCTGGCCGGTGTGGGCGCTCGCCGTCGCGCAGGTGCTCGTCGGCGTGGGGGTCGGCGTGTGGGGCGTCATGTGGGCGACGAGCGTGCAGACCCAGGTGCCGGGCGACGTGCTCAACCGGGTCCACGCGTACGAGGTCGCGGGGTCGGTCGGCATGTACCCGATCGGTGCCGCCCTGGCCGGGCCCGCCGTCGCCGCGTTCGGCACCGACCGCGTCCTCCTGGTGGGCGCGGTCGTGGGAGCTCTCACGGTCGTGGCGCTCCTCGCCGTCCGGCCGATCCGCACGCTCGAGCGCGTCCCGGACCGCACCTGATTGCTCCCCACACCGCTGACGGCTCCCGCCCGTCCGCGAGAACGACACCACCCGCCGTCGAGCACGACAGGGAGTCGTCATCGGCCCGATGACGACCCTCGTGTCGTGTTCGGCACATCACCCGGGTGGCGGGGAAGGTTCGGCAGGCCGGGGCCGTTGAGGCGGTCGTGAGCGAGGTGACGGACGTGCGGGAGACGGTGGGCGCGGACGCGGGGACGCCCGGTGGCCCGGGAGACGGCGTGCACGACGTCGTGGTCGTCGGCGCCGGGCAGGCGGGGCTGTCCGCGGCCTATCACCTGCGCCGTGCGGGGCTGGACCCGCTCGTGCTCGACGGCGGTCGTGGCCCCGGGGGCGCGTGGCAGGAGCGCTGGGACTCGCTCACGATGGCGGAGACGCACGCCGTGCACGACCTCCCGGGCGTCCCCCTCCCGGCCGGGGACCCCGCGGAGCGCGCGAACGTCGCGGTGCCGCGCTACTACGCCGCGTACGAGCGCGAGAACGACCTGCGCGTCGTGCGCCCGGTCACGGTCGACGACGTGGCCCAGGACCCCGAGGACCCTGCCCTGCTGCGCGTGCGCGCGTCGGTCGGCGCCGGGCCCGACCCGCGCGTGCTGACCGTGCGCACGCGCACCCTCGTCAACGCGACGGGCACGTGGACCCGGCCGTTCTGGCCCCGCTACCCGGGGATGGAGACGTTCCGCGGCCGCCAGCTCCACACGCGCGACTTCCGCGCGGCCGAGGACTTCGCGGGGCAGCACGTCGTGGTCGTGGGCGGCGGGGCGTCCGCGACGCAGCTCCTGCTCCAGATCGCCCCGCACGCGTCCGGTACCACGTGGGTCACGCGCCGCGAGCCCGTCTGGGTCGAGGAGGAGTTCTCCCCCGAGCTCGGGCGCGCGGCCGTCGCGCGCGTCGCCGAGCGCACCTCGGCGGGGCTCCCGCCGGGGAGCGTCGTCTCGGTCACCGGCCTGCCGCTCACACCCCGCTATCGCGCGGGGATCGCGAGCGGGGTGCTGCGCCGTCGGCCGATGTTCGAGCGGGTGACGGCCTCGGGCGTCGAGTGGGCCGCGGGCGCGAACGACGACGGCCTGCTCTTCCAGCCCGCCGACGTCGTCCTCTGGGCCACCGGGTTCCGGGCGGCGCTCGACCACCTCGCTTCGCTCGGCCTCCGCGGGCCCGGCGGCGGGATCGTCCTCGACGGCACGACGGCGGCGCGCGACCGGCGCGTGCAGCTCGTCGGGTACGGGCCGAGCGCGTCGACGATCGGTGCGAACCGGGCCGGGCGCGAGGCCGCGCGCGGAGTCCTGCGTGCGCTCGCCGCGAGCCCGGACCTCGGGGGCGCGGCGGGATCTCGTCTCCCGGTGGCGGTGTAAGCCCTCGCAAGGGCGGGCCGCCGCGGCCTACGGTGCACCCGTGAGCACCGAGCCGCCCGCCCCCGACCCGTCGTCCGTGCCTCCCGTGGCAACGCCGGACGATCCTGCCCTCCCGACGCAGCGTCGCACCCTCACGACGCTCGCCGCGACGCAGGTCCTCTCGGGGGTCGGCGTCGCGAGCGGGATCGCGGTCGCGCCGCTCGTCGCGTCCGCGCTCTCGGGGTCCGACGCGATCGCGGGGCTCACCTCGACCTCGGGCGTCGTCGGCGCCGCGCTCGTCGCGCTGCCGCTCGCGCACGTCGCCGGGCAGCGCGGGCGACGGCCGTCCCTGCTCCTCGGCTTCGGCGTCGCGACCGGCGGCGCGGTCCTCGCGACGGGCGCCGTGCTCGTCGGCTCGTGGCCGCTGCTCGTCGTGGCCATGCTCCTGTTCGGGTCGGGCACGGCTGCCGGGCTCGCGTCCCGGTTCGCGGCGACCGACCTCGCGACGCCCCAGCGGCGCGCGCGCGACCTGTCCGTGGTGGTGTGGGCGACGACGGTCGGTTCCGTCGTCGGGCCGACGCTCGCCGGGCTCGCGGACCGCGTCGCCGGTCCCGGCCTGCGGCTCGGCGACGCGCACGCGCAGCACGGCTCGACCGCGCCGAGCGCTGCGCCGTTCGTCCTCGCGGCGGTCGCGTTCGCGCTGGCGGCGACCGTCGTCGTGGTCTGGCTGCGGCCGGACCCGCTGCTCGCGTCGCGCACGACGTCGGACGCGGCGCCCGGCGCCGCGCCGGGTGCTGTGCCGGGCGACGGCACGGGGTCGTCGTGGCGTGACGGTCTGCGCGCGGGGTGGGCCGTCGTGTCGGCCAGCCCGACGGCGCGCCTCGCCCTCGGCGCGATCGTCCTCAGCCACCTCGTCATGGTCGGTCTCATGTCCATGACCCCCGTCCACATGAACCACGGCGGCGCGACGCTCCAGGTCGTCGGCCTCGTCATCAGTGCGCACATCGCGGGCATGTACGCGCTCAGCCCGGTCGTGGGGTGGCTCGCGGACCGGGTCGGGCACGCGCGCGTGCTCTACGTCGGGGGCGCGCTGCTCCTCGCGGCCGCGGTCGTCGTGGCGGGCGCACCGGGCGAGGACTCCGCACGGCTGACGGTCGGCCTCGTCCTGCTCGGGCTCGGGTGGTCGTGCGGGCTCGTCGCCGGGTCGGCGCTGCTCGTCGACGCCACGCCCGGGCCGTCGCGCACGTCCGTGCAGGGCCTCTCCGACCTCGCGATGAACACGGGCGGCGCGGTCGGCGGCATCCTCGCCGGAGCGATCATCGGCTTCTCGTCGTACGGAGCGCTCGCCTGGGGAGCTGCGGCGCTCGTCGTCGTGTGCGCGGTCGTGGCGGCCCCGCTCGCGCGGCGGGCCGCCCTGCGCTGACGGCGCCGGTGAGTGCCGACGTCGCGGGGCCCGGTCAGGGGCGGAGCGCGGCGGGAAGGGCCGTGCGCGCGTCCCGGCGGACGGCGCCGGCCTGCGCCGGGGTGAGGAAGAGCGCACGTGAGAGGTCGGCACCGCGCGCGTCGGCACCGCGCAGGTCCGCACCGAGGAGGTCGACGGCGTCGAGCCGGGCGCCCCGCAGGTCCGCGCCGAGCAGCAGGGCGCCCCGGAGGTCGGACCCGGTGAGGTCGAGCCCGCGCAGGTCCGCGCCGACGAGGTCCGCGCCGGGCCGTAGCCGGCGCCGCACGGCGGCACCGGGCGCCCGGTACGGCGAGGTCGCTCGGGCTGCGTCGCGCCGGGCAGCGTCGCGCCGGGCAGCGTCGCGCACGAGCGCGCTCGCGCGGTCGACGAGCGGCCCGACATCTCTGCGGACGGCGCCGACGTCGAGCGCGAGCAGGGCGGCCGGGGCGAGGTCCGCGAGGGGCGCGGTGCGTGCGAGGGCCCGCCGTGCGTCGTCGTGCACGGGCGCCGCGGGGGGCATGGACAGCACCTCGGCGAGGTACCAGAGCAGCTCGTGGAGCTGCGTGACGACGGGGAGCGCGGCGAACGCGTCGCGCGCGGCCGCGGGGTCGTCGCGCCACGTCGCGCCGTCGTGCGCGGACCGGACGGCCGCCGTCACACGCTGGCCCGCCCCGAGGCAGTCGTACGCGACGCAGCCGGAGAACCCGGACTCGCGCAGCCGGGCGTGGATGCCGCAGCCGAAGTCGTCGCCCAGGTTCGGGCACGGGGTGCCCGCGGGCTTGTCGATCGCGAAGTCGGCGGAGCGGACGAGGTGCAGCCCCACGCAGCACAGGCCGGTGCAGCGCGCGCAGTCGCTGCGCAGGTCGAGCTGCTCGACGAGGAGGACGCGACCGTCGGCCGCGGGAACGGGTGGCACGTCTCGACGCTACGCCGTCCGCCGGACGCCGGGCACGGGCATATCGACCGCCGGGCGCGGGAGGGCGACCGGGGCGACCCGGTCGCCGGTCCCGCGCCCGGCGTGCGGGCTCAGGGAGCGATGCAGGCCGCGGCGGGGGCGGTGGCGGGTGCGGCGCCCGTCGCGATGAAGCCGGCGGTCGTCGTGGCGCCCGCGGCGAGGGCGCCGTTCCACGCGGCGTTCGTCACCCGCTCGCCCGAGGCGGTCGCGCCGTGCACGCCGCCCCAGAGCTGCGCGACGGCGGTGCCCGACGGCAGCGCGAACGTCGCCGTCCAGCCCGTGACCGCGGCGTCGCCCGCCGTGACGACGAGCTCCCCCTGCCACCCGCCCGGCCAGGCGTTCGCGACGCGGACGGTCGCGGAGCACGCCGCGTCGTCCGGAGGGTCGGTCGGGTCGGGCGGGTCGGTGGGGTCCACCGGTCCGTCGCCGCCGAACCACGACGCCTCGACCGCGGTCTCGCGCAGGCCGCCCGGCCCGTCGATGACGCGCGTCCCCCAGGCGCTCGGCGACGCGGCGTCGAACCCGAGGACCATGTCGAGGTACGGGTCGGTGTTGCCGCTCCACGACCATGCGAGCCAGCCGAGGTCGAGGCGGTTCGCCTCGGCGATGACGACGTCCGCGTCGACATCGCCCTCGGCCCGCTTCCAGCCGAACTCGCCGACCATGATCGGCAGTCCGGCGTCCACGAAGTGCTCCAGGTAGTCGGTGACCGTCGCCGCCTGCGCGTACACGCCGTACATGTGGATGGAGAAGATCGTGTTCGCGTCCGGGTCGGCGTCGAACACGCCCTGCGCCTCGGCGCGCATGACGTTCGTCCAGTCCTGCCCCCAGTTGGGAGCGTCGACGACGATCGCGTGCTCGTAGCCGATGCCGCGCAGGCGCTGGATCGCGGCCGACGTCTCGGGTGCCCACCGCTGGTTGACCGTCGCGTCGTTGCCGAACGGCTCGTTGCCGATGTTGACGAGCACGAAGTCCTCGGTGCCCGCGAGCGTCGGGTAGAGGTCCTCCCAGTAGTCCACCGCCTGGTCGAGCGTCCCGGCGTCGGGCGCGTACTGGTCGCCGTAGCCCGTGGTGTCGTGCACCTCGAGGACGCACACGAGGCGGTTCTCCTCGCACAGGTCGACGACGTGCGCGACGTCCTCGGGGGAGTTGCGCGTCCACTGGTCGCCGCTCGACAGGACGACGCGCACCGTGTTGGCGCCGGCCGCCTTGATGTCGGCGAACGACCCCGTGGTGTGCGTGTACCAGGTGTGCGCGTGGTTGACGCCGCGCAGCACGAGGTCGGTGCCGTCGGCCTCGACGACCCGTCCGTCCGCGACGTGGATGCCCGGCGGCGTGGCCTCCCCGGTCTCGGTCTCGGCGGCCGCCGCGGACCGCGCGGTGACCGTCGCGACCGCGCCGCAGGTGGCGAGGATCGCGGCGGTCGCGAGCGCCGCGACGAGCGGGGCGGACCGCCCGGGCCCCGGCGGGTGGGCGGCGTCGGCGTCGGGAAGGGGAGCGGTGCGGCTCATCGGACGACCTCGTCTCTGTCGGCTGCGCACGCCCGGGTCGGCGTGCCCCGACATCGTGAGGCCGGGGCTGCGCCGTCGGGCAGGGCCTGAACCGATTAAGCCAGTCGCCCGCGGCCGAGCCCGAGTCTGCCGCGCACGAGAACGGGGTCGGTGTCGTTCTCGCGCGGAGAACGACACCGACCCCGTGGTCGGCGACGGTCGGTCAGTCGTCCGAGGACGACGGCTTCTGGAGGCCGGCCGAGATGAGCTCCATGACCGACGAGTCGGCGAGGGTCGTCGCGTCGCCGACGGTGCGGTTCTCCGCGACGTCGCGCAGCAGGCGGCGCATGATCTTGCCGGACCGGGTCTTGGGCAGCTCCGGCACGACGAGGATGCGCTTGGGCTTGGCGATCGGGCCGATCTCCTTCGCCACGTGGTTGCGCAGCTCGGTCTGCACGGCGGCGGCGCCGTCGGCGTCCGCGGCCCGGGCCGCGTGCTCGCCGCGCAGGATGACGAACGCGACGACGGCCTGGCCCGTGAGGTCGTCGCTCGCGCCGACGACCGCGGCCTCCGCGACGATCTCGTTCGACACCAGCGCCGACTCGATCTCCGTGGTCGAGAGACGGTGGCCCGAGACGTTCATGACGTCGTCGACGCGCCCGAGGAGCCAGATGTCGCCGTCCTCGTCCTTCTTGGCGCCGTCGCCCGCGAAGTAGATCCCCGGGAAGCGCGACCAGTACGTGTCCTTGAAGCGCTCGAGGTCGCCCCAGATGCCGCGCAGCATGGACGGCCACGGCTCGGACAGCACCAGGTACCCGCCGCCGCCGTTCGGCACCGAGTGCGCCTCGTCGTCGACGACGTCCGCGACGATGCCCGGGAGTGGCACCTGGGCGGAGCCCGGCTTGGCCGCCGTCACGCCGGGGAGCGGGGAGATCATGATCGCGCCGGTCTCGGTCTGCCACCACGTGTCGACGATCGGCGTGCGGTCGCCGCCGATGACGCGGCGGTACCACATCCACGCCTCGGGGTTGATGGGCTCGCCCACCGACCCGAGCACGCGCAGCGACGAGAGGTCGAACCTCGCCGGGATCTCCTCGCCCCACTTCATGCACGCGCGGATCGCGGTCGGCGCGGTGTAGAGGATCGAGACCTTGTACTTCTCGACGATCTCCCACCAGCGGCCCTGGTGCGGGGAGTCGGGCGTGCCCTCGTAGATCACCTGGGTCGCGCCGTTGAGCAGCGGCCCGTAGACGACGTAGGAGTGGCCGGTGACCCAGCCGATGTCGGCCGTGCACCAGTAGACGTCGCTCTCGGCCTTGAGGTCGAAGACGTTGCGGTGCGTGTACGCGGCCTGCGTGAGGTAGCCGCCGGTCGTGTGCAGGATGCCCTTGGGCTTCCCGGTCGTGCCGGACGTGTAGAGGATGAACAGCGGGTGCTCGGCCTCGACCCACACGGGCGTGTGCGTCGTGTCGGCCGACTCGAGCGCGTCGTGCCACCACACGTCGCGGCCCTCGGTCCAGGCGGTGTCCTGGCCGGTGCGGCGCACGACGAGCACGTGCTCGACCGTCGTCGGTTCCGCGCCCTCCTTGGGTGCGATCGCCTCGTCCACTGCCGGCTTGAGCGCGGAGGCCGCGCCGCGGCGATACCCGCCGTCGGCCGTGATGACGAGCTTCGCCTCGGCGTCGGCGATGCGGCTGCGCAGCGCGTCGGCCGAGAACCCGCCGAACACGACCGAGTGCGGGGCGCCGATCCGCGCGCACGCGAGCATCGCGACGACGGCCTCGACGACCATCGGCAGGTAGATGACGACGCGGTCCCCGGTCTCGACGCCGAGCGCAGCGAGCGCGTTCGCCGCGCGCGACACGTCGCGCTGCAGGTCCGCGTACGTCACCGTGCGCGTGTCGCCCGGCTCGCCCTCGAAGTGGATCGCGACCCGGTCGCCCAGGCCCGCCTCGACGTGACGGTCCACGGCGTTGTACGCGGCGTTGAGCGTGCCGTCCGCGAACCAGCGCGCGACGGGAGCCTGCGACCAGTCGAGCGTCTCGGTGAACGGCGTCCGCCACGTGACGAGGTCGTTCGCCTGCCGCGCCCAGAACGCGAGCCGGTCGGCCCGCGCCTCCTCGTAGAGCGCGGGCTGCGCGTTCGCCTGCGCGGCGAACTCCGGGCTCGGCGGGAAGCTCCGGGTCTCGTGGAGGAGGTTCTCCAACCCGGGCTGAGCAGTGGTGGACTCGTTCTCTGGCACGCTGACCTCCGGTGCGCATCGACTCTGGTGCGGCGCCCGCGCGTGGGCCACCGGGGGAGCGGAGGCGGACGCAGGGCGGCCGGACGCCCACCGTGGCGGGCCCCGACCTTCGGGAGTCTAGACCCGTTGTCGTGAGCGCGGTCACAGAGGTCCACCATTCGGCGGGATCGCTCGCAAATGCACCGAGGGTGGGAACCGCGCCGCGCGCGCGGACCCGGAGCCAGCCCGCGTCAGCGCGCCCGGCGCTGGCGCACGGCCTCGTAGAGCACGACGGTGGTGGCGCTCGCGGCGTTGAGCGAGCTCGCCGTGCCGAGCATGGGGATGCTCACCATGACGTCGCAGGCCTCGCGCCAGCCCGCGCTGAGACCGGTCGTCTCGTTGCCGGTGAGGACGAGCGTCGGGCCGGTGAGGTCGTGCTCGGCGAGCTCGACGTCGCCGTGCTCGTCCGTCCCGAGCAGGGTCAGCGGGACCCCGGCGGAGCGCTGTGCGGCGACCCAGTCGAGGACGTCGCGGCCCGCGGGGACGCGGACCGTCGGCACGGAGAAGATCGAGCCGGTGCTGGCGCGCACGGCGCGCGGGTCGTACGGGTCCGCGGCGTGCCCCGCGACGATCAGGCCGCCGCCCCCGAACGCGTCGAGCGACCGCGCGACCGTCCCGACGTTCCCCGGGCTCGTGGGCCGGTCGAGCACGACGCCGAGGAACGCGGTGTCGTCCCCCGAGTCGCGGCCATCCGCGGCGATCCGACCCAGGTCGTCGGGCGGCGTCGCGACGATCGCGAGCAGCTCGGGCGCGTCGTCCTCCTTGCCGCCGAGCTCGCGCATCAGCGCCGACGACACGGCGAACCGCTGGGTACGCACCCGGTCGAGCATCGCGTGCGCCCAGCTCGAGAGCGACCGGTCCGCGTCGACGAGCCACGTCCGCACGGTCCAGCCCGACTCGACGGCGAGCGTGATCGGGCGCACCCCCTGGACGACCGTCTCGCCCGCGCGGTGCCGCTTGGTGCGGTTGGTGAGCAGCGCCTCCCACTGCTGGAACGAGGCGTTGCGGGTGGTGACGCGCTGCACGGTCAGGCCTCCGGGGTGGTGGTCGAGGTCGGCGAGACGGACGTGGGGACCGTCGCGGGTGCGACGCGCGGGAGCCCGCCGGTGAGCGCGGCGGGCTCGGCCTCGTCCGCGGCGCGCGCGGCCCGCTCGACGGCGGCGGCGACGAGAGTCGTCACCTCGGGGTTGAACACGCTCGGGATGATGTAGGTGGGGTTGAGCTGGTCCTCGTGGATCGCGGACGCGAGGGCGCGTGCCGCGGCGAGCAACATCCCGTCGGTGATGCGGTGCGACTGCGCGTCGAGGAGGCCGCGGAACACGCCGGGGAACGCGAGGACGTTGTTGATCTGGTTCGCGAAGTCGGAGCGCCCGGTGCCGACGATCGCCGCGTGCCGCGCCGCCTCGACCGGGTCGACCTCGGGGCGGGGGTTCGCCATCGCGAAGACGATCGCGCCGGGCGCCATGCGCGCGACGTCGTCGCCCGTGAGGACGTCCGGGGCGGAGACGCCGATGAACACGTCCGCGTCCACGACCGCCTCGCGCAGCGTCCCGGTGACGCGCCGCGGGTTCGTGTTGACCGCCGTCCACGCGAGCGACGGCGACAGGCCCGGCCGCGCGGGGTGGACGACGCCCTCGATGTCGGCGACGACGACGTCGTGCGCGCCCGCGGCGAGCAGCAGCTTGAGCACCGCGGTCCCGGCGGCACCGGCGCCCGACAGCACGATCCGCACGCCCGGCAGGTCCTTGCCCACGACCTTCAGCGCGTTCGTCAGCGCCGCGAGCGCGACGATCGCCGTGCCGTGCTGGTCGTCGTGGAACACGGGGATGTCGAGCTCGGCGCGCAGGCGTGCCTCGATCTCGAAGCAGCGCGGCGCCGAGATGTCCTCGAGGTTGATGCCCGCGAACACGGGCGCGATGGCCTTGACGGTGCGCACGATCTCGTCGACGTCGGTCGTGTCGAGCGCGATGGGGAACGCGTCGATGCCGGCGAACCGCTTGAACAGCGCCGCCTTGCCCTCCATGACGGGCAGCGAGGCGAGCGGGCCGATGTCGCCCAGCCCGAGCACGGCCGAGCCGTCGGTGACCACCGCGATCGTGTTGCGCTTGATCGTGAGGCGGCGCGCGTCGTCGGGCTTGGCCGCGATGGCCTCGCACACGCGCGCGACCCCGGGCGTGTAGATCATCGACAGGTCGTCGCGGTTGCGGATCGGCACCTTGGACTCGATCTGCAGCTTGCCGCCCAGGTGGAGCAGGAACGTGCGGTCCGAGACGCGGTCGACGACGACGCCCGGCAGCGCGCGCAGCGCCTCGACGATCTGCCCGGCGTGCTCCTCGCCGCGCGTCGCGACCGTGACGTCGACCGTGATGCGCTCGTGGCCCGACGCCGTGACGTCGAGGGCGGAGACGATCCCGCCCGTGTGCTCGATCGCCGTCGTCAGCTCGCTCACGGCGGTGGGGCGCGCCTCGACCTGGAGGCGGACGGTGATGGAGGAGGAGACACTCGGCGCTGACGTCATGGGCCCCAGTATCGCGCGGCGACCACGCGCCCGGCACGACGACGGCGCCCCCTCAGGAGCGCCGTCCCGCCAGCATCGTGGCGGCTATCAGGCGTGCAACCGTGTCCGCTGCAACGGTCCGGGGTGGCCGTCGTGGCCGGGTCCCGTCCGGTCAGCGAGTCCCTACGTGGACTTCCAGCGCGTGGGTACCGCCGCGATGCTGTTGTCTCTCCATCACAGCCCGGGCGGGAGGGGATCGCAACCCGTCGGCCCCGACTTCCACACCCTGTTCTACGACCGTTCGAACACGACGGTGCGGTTGGTCCAGGAGGTCCGGATCGGCCGTCCGCGCTCAGCCCCGGCGGCGCAGCGCGCGCCACACCAGCCAGGCCACGACGCCGAGCGCGACGACCCCCGCCGCGGCGAGGGCCGGCGTCGACCCGGCGAGGTGCGACCGCAGGGCGACGGGCTTCGAGAACGTCAGGGCGCCCCAGCCGTGCTCGGCGGCGAGCCGGCGCAGCGTCCGGTCGGGGTTGACGACGAACGCGTGCCCGACGGCGCCCAGCATGGGGGCGTCGGTCACGGAGTCGGAGTAGGCGTAGCTCGCCTCCAGGTCGTAACCCTCGCGCTCGGCGAGCTCGCGGAGGGCGACGGCCTTGTTCTCGCCGTACGCGTAGAAGTCGATCGCGCCCGTGTACCGGCCGTCCTCGACGGCCATGCGCGACGAGATCGCGTGGTCGGCGCCCAGCACCGCCGCGATGGGTTCGACGACCTCGCTCCCGGAGGCGGACACGATGACGACGTCGTGCCCGTGCTCGTGGTGCGACTCGATGAGCTCGACCGCCTCCGCGTAGACGACGGGGTCGATGTGCTCGTGCAGCGTCTCCTCGACGATGCGCGACACCGTGGCCACGTCCCACCCGGTCACGAGGCTCGACAGGTGCGCGCGCATGCGCTCGGTCTGGTCGGCGTCCGCGCCGCCGACCATGAACAGGAAGTGCGCGTACGCGCTGCGCAGCACGTCCCCGCGGTTGATGAGCCCGCCGGCGAAGAACGGCCGGGAGAACGCCGCGGCCGACGACGTCGCGATGATCGTCTTGTCCAGGTCGAAGAACGCGGCGACCCGGCCGGTGCGCGGCGGGTCCGTCGGGTCCGGGAGCGGGGTCACGGTCGCGAGCCTAGCCGCGGAACGTGGCCGTCCACAGGAGCGCTCGCCGGGGTGCCCGTCCACAGGTCGCGCGCGCGGCCCGACGATGCCTCGCCGGTCAGGGCAGGGTGGGCGCCGGTCGACGGGGCAGGGGAGGAGGACACGATGGGCGGTGCGGTCGTGGCGGTGATGGGAGCGCGGGGCGGGGCGGGGGCGAGCGTCGTCGCGGCCTCGCTCGCCCGCGCGGTGGCACGACGCCGCGCACCCACCTGCCTGGTCGACCTCGCGCTCGTGGGCGGTGGTCTCGACGTGCTCCTCGGGATCGAGCAGGACCCGGGGGTGCGCTGGCCGGACCTGGCCGACGCGCGCGGCCGGCTCGACGGCGAGGAACTCCTCGCGCGGCTGCCGCGGTGGGGCACGGTCCCGGTCGTCAGCACCGAGCGCGGCGGCGGCCCGGAGCCCGCGGCGCTCGCGGACGTCGTGGCGGGGCTCGCCGAGGTCACGTCCGCGCGGTCGGGGGTGCTCGTGCTCGACGTCGACCGTGCCGCGATCGGGTCCGGCGAGGTCGGCGCGGGGCTGCTCCGGGCGTGCGCCGAGGTGCTGGTCGTGACGCCGCTCGACGTGGCCGGGGTCGCGGGCGCCGCGGCGGTGCGCGACCGGGTCGCCGGTCCGGCGGCGCTCGTCCTGCGCAGGCCGGCTCCGGGGCGGTTGTCCGGCGGCGAGGTCGCGGACGCCGTCGGGCTCGAGGTCGCCGCGACGGTCGGCTGGGACCGGGCGCTCGCCGGGGCGATCGAGCGCGGCCAGGGTCCGTGCGTCGGCCGGGGGCCGGTCGTCCGCGCGGGTCGGGACCTCGCGGCGCGCTATGCGGGGAGCGACCGGTGAGCGGGCGCGACGCGGCCCCGGGGCGGACCGAGCGGGGGCGCGGCCCCCTGCTCGACGGTGTCCGGGACCGTCTCGTGCGGGCCGGCGCCGAGCCGGGAGCCGGCTCGGGGGCGGGACCCGACGACGCGGCCGTCGCCGACGCGCTGCGGGCGTCCGGGCGCGTGCTCGGTACCACCGCTCTGCGAGAGCTCACCCGCACCGCGCACGCGGAGATCTTCGGCGCCGGCCCGCTCCAGCGCTACCTCGACGAGCCGGGGGTGACCGACGTGCTCGTCAACGGGCCGGACGAGGTCTGGGTCGACCGTGGTGCCGGGCTCCAACGGGTCGCCGTCACGCTCGGCGGGCCGGAGGCCGTGCGGTCGCTGGCCGTGCGGCTCGCCGCCGCGGGCGGGCAACGCCTCGACGACGCCTCGCCCGTGGTCGACGCCCGGCTCCCCGACGGGACGCGACTCCATGCCGTGGTGGCACCCGTGTGCAGGCCCGGGGCCGTGATCTCGCTGCGCGTGCTGCGGACGCGGACGTTCCGGCTGGCCGACCTCGTCGCGTCCGGCACGGTCCCGGGTGCCTGGGAACCGGTCCTGCGCGGGCTCGTCGCGCGGCGCGCGAGCGTACTCGTGTCCGGCGGGACCGGGACCGGCAAGACGACGCTGCTCGCCGCGCTGCTCGCGCTCGTCCCGCCCGACGAGCGCATCGTCTGCGTGGAGGAGGCGCGCGAGCTCGACCCGCACCACCCGCACGTCGTCCCGCTCACCGCGCGGCGGGCGAACGTCGAGGGTGCCGGCGGGGTCGACCTCGCCGACCTCGTGCGCGCCGCCCTGCGGATGCGGCCCGACCGCATCGTGCTCGGTGAGTGCCGCGGGGCGGAGGTCCGCGAGGTGCTCATGGCTCTCAACACCGGTCACGAGGGCGGGCTGGCGACCATCCACGCCAACGACGTCGAGGTGATCCCCGCCCGGTTGGAGGCGTTGGCGGCGCTCGCGGGCATGGACCGCGCCGCCGTGGCGGCACAGGCGGTCGGCGGGCTCGACGTCGTGCTGCACCTGCGCCGCGTGCGCGTGGGCGGCACGACCCGGCGCGTGCTCGCCCAGGTCGGGGTCGTGCGGGGCGACGTCCGGACCGGGCTCCGGGTCGATGTCGCGGCCTCGTGGGACGGGGTGCCCGGCCTGCGCGGGGGTTCCTTCGACAGCGACGGTGAGGGCGACGACGGCAGCCCCGGCGGCACCGGGCCGGTCGCGGGCCCGGCATGGGACGAGCTCGTGGCGCGGTGGTGCACGTGAGGCCCGCATGACGGTCGTCGTGGGCGTGCTCGTCGGGGCCGCGGTCTGGTGCGTGGCAGCGCGCGGCGGGCGGCGGGCCGGCAGCGTCGTCGGCACCCCGTCGCCGCGGCCCGGGCGACCGGCGTTCCTGCGGCGTCGGTCCCGAGCGCGGGCGGTGCCGGAGCTGGTGCGCGTCGTCGTGACGCAGGTGGGCTCGCTCCTGCGGTCCGGTGCCGCGCCCGGGGTCGCGTGGGAGCGGGCGGTCGGGGTGCGGGTCGACGCCGCGGGCGTCCCGCGGGTCGCCGAGCTCGCGCCGCACGTGGGCGGGACGGCGACCGCGCAGGCCCTCGTGGCGGCGTGCCGGCTGGCGGTCGAGGTGGGCGCGCCGCTCGCCTCCGTGCTCGACGAGGTCGCGGCCTCGGTGGCGGCGGACGCGGAGGCGAGCGCGGAGCGCCGCGCGGCGCTGGCTGGGCCCCGGGCGACCGCGCGCGTGCTCCTGTGGCTCCCGGCGGTCGGTGTGCTGCTGGGCTACGTCCTCGGTGCCGACCCGCTCGGCACCGCGACCGATGGCGGCCTCGGGACGGCCGGGGTCCTGCTCGGGCTCCTGCTCCTGCTCGCGGGCCGCACCTGGTCCGCGCGGCTCGTCGAGCGGGCACGCAGCGCGGGGGAGGACCGGTGACCGCGCTCCTGGTGACGGCGTGGGCCCTGGCGGCGACCGCGCCGTGGTGGGCGGCGCGGGCGGGCGTCGCGCGGCGGGCCGCCGCGGTGTCGCGAGGCGCGGAGAGCGCCGCCGGCCCCGACGGGGCGTGGGGTGAGGGCGAGCGGGAGGCGCGGGGCGGAGGTCGGGGGCGCCCGGACGACGCCGACCGCCTCGAGACGGGCGTGCTCCTCGAGCTCCTCGCGGCGGCGGTCCGCTCCGGCGCGGCCGTCCCGCGCGCCCTGGACGTGGTCGGGTCGTGCGTCGGTGGTCGGGAGGGTGCCGGCCTGCGGGCCGCGGGCACCGCCCTCCTCCTCGGCGCGTCGTGGGACGCCGCCTGGGCGACGGCGCCACCGCGGCTCGCGGTCGTGCAGCGCGCGCTGCGTCCGGCCTGGCTGCACGGTGCCGCCCCCGCACCCGCGCTGCGGGCAGCAGCGCAGGCGTCGCGACAGGACCGGACCGCCGCGGCCAAGGCCGCCGCGGCGCGGCTCGCTGTGCACCTCGTGCTCCCGCTCGGCGCCTGCTTCCTCCCGGCGTTCGTGCTCGTCGGGCTCGTCCCCGTCCTCGTCTCGCTGGGGTCTGGTCTGCTGGGTGGTTAGTCGAGACTCCCGGACTCCCGGGCTACCGGGCTGCCTGCACTGGGACAAGCGCGTGGAGGACCGCGACCGGTGGTGCGCGACCCGTACCCGTGCCCGGTCCTTGCTCGTGCGGGGTGGAGCATGAGTGCCGTTCCTGCCGCGCCGACGGGCCGCTCGCTACGGTGGGTCCATGGATGCGACCGCCGTCGGCCCGACCGAGCCGGGAGCCCTCGCCCAGGGGCTCTGGGAGGAGGTCGGGAGCGGCGAGTCGTCCTCCCGGGTCTTCGTGAGCAAGGACGGTGCTCGGTACGCGAAGGTCGCGAGCGGCGACCAGGTGGCCGCGCTGGCCGGGGAGCGTGACCGTGTGCGGTGGGCCACCGACAGCGGGATCCGCGGGCCGCGGTTGCTGGGATGGGCGGACGCCCCCGACGGGGCGGTCCTGACGACCAGCGCGGTGGCGGGGACGCCCGCCGACCAGGTCCGTCCTGACCAGGTCCGCCGGGCGTGGGAGAACGTCGTCGCGGCGGTCGGGGCGCTCCACGACGTCTCCACCGGCGGCTGCCCGTTCGACCGAGGGCTGCGCACCATGTACGCGCTGGCGCAGGACGTGGTGGCGCAGGGCGCCGTGCGCCGGGAGTTCCTGCGCCCCGAGCAGGAGTCCCGGACGGGCCGCGACCTCCTCGCCGACCTCGCCGCCGAGCTTCCCCTGCGTCAGGAGCAGGAGGTGGCCGACCTGGTGGTCTGCCACGGCGACCTGTGCCTGCCCAACATCCTGCTCGACCCCGAGACGCTGGAGGTCTCCGGGTTCGTCGACCTCGGTCGCCTCGGCGTGGCCGACCGGCACGCCGACCTCTCGTTGCTGCTCGCGAGCGCGCAGGACACGTGGCCGGACGAGGCCCAGCACCTCCAGGACCAGCTCCAGCCGCTCTACGGGTCTCCGGTCGACGCGGACCGGCTCCGGTTCCACCTCTTCCTGGACCCCCTGACCTGGAACTGACGGCCCGCACGGAGCCAGGTTCCTCGGCGTTCCGAGCGGCGCGACCGGAGCCTCGGGTGCGCTCTCGTGCAGGAGCCTCGGCCCGCGCACGTGCCGGGTCCTCGGCAGGACGATTCCCCGGCGCGCGGGGACCGCAGCCGTCCACAGGTCCGTCGCGCGAGGGTCCCGTCCACCGGCGGCGCGGGGCAGGGTGCGGACCCGGTCGTCGACCCGCCACGGTGTCCTGGACCGCCCGCGGACGCGGGCCAGGAGAGGGGAGACCTGACATGCCAGGACAGGTTCGGCGCGTGCTCGCGCGCCTGACGGGGACGAGCACGGGACAGGACCGTGAGGCCGGTCTCGCGACCGCGGAGTACGCCATCGCGACCGTCGCGGCGGCAGGCTTCGCCGGGCTGCTCATCGTCGTGCTCAAGAGCGGCGAGGTGCGCGAGCTGCTGCTCGGCATCGTGCGCAGCGCGCTGTCGCTGGGCTGAGCCGTGCGACGGGACGCAGGCACGGGCACCGGTGCGTGGGGCAGGTCCCGGCCGTGGGTGCTCCGCTCGCGGGAGGTCTGCTCGCGCGAGATCCGTCCGCGCGAGGTCCGTACCCGCGGGGTCCGGTCGCGCGGCGACCGGGAGCGGGGTGCGGTCACGGCCGAGCTCGCCGTCGCGCTGCCGGCGGTCGTCCTCGTCCTCGTCGTCGTCCTCACCCTCGCCGCGGCGGCGGGCGCCCAGATGCGCTCCGCCGACGCGGCGCGGGCCGCCGCTCGCGCTGCGGCCATCGGCGAGGACGACGCCACCGTCCGGTCGACGGCGCTGCGGGTGGCGGGCGACGGCGCGACCGTCGGCGTCGTGCGTGGCGACCCGTGGGTCGAGGTCCGCGTCACGACGCCCGTCATCGGCGGGTGGCTCTCCTCCTCGCCCCTGCGCGCGAGCGGCGAGGCCGTCGCGTGGGTCGAGCCGTGACCCCGGAACCGGCTGTGGTCGGGGACGGCCCGGTCGCGCGAGCGCGGCGAGCTCGCAGCACTGGTCGCGGTGCGGACCCGGCCGGGATCGCGCGGCCCGACGACGCGCCCGACGCGGAGCGCGGCGCGGGGACGGTGCTCGTGCTCGGGATCGTCGCCGCCGTGCTCGTGCTCGCCCTCGGGCTGGCCGCGCTCGCGCACGCCCAGGCGGCCCGCGGGACGGCGCAGACGGGCGCGGACCTCGCGGCGCTCGCGGCCGCCACGGCTGCTCGGGACGGCTGGGACCCGTGCGGCCGCGCCCGTGAGGTCGCCGCCCGCAACGCGGTGGCGGTCACCGCATGCGCCGAGCAGGGCGGAGGGGTCGTGAGGGTCGACGTCGCCTCGACCGATGGCGTCACCGTCCTCGGTGTCGCGCTCGGCGGGGCGAGCGCCGCCGCACGCGCAGGCCCGGCGACCGCACGATGACCGCGGTGCTACCTCGCGCAACCACGGTTCGATCTCGCGCAACCTCGGTTCTGCCTCGCGCAACCACGGTTCTACGTCGCGGCACCCGGGTTCTCTCCCGCGAGGCCACGGTTCTACCTCGCGCGGTCAGGATTCTCGCTCGTGGAGTCGGGGCTGTCGTTCGTGTGGTCGAGATACTGACCCGCCGGGGCGTGGGCGAGGACCGCATCGAGGAGCCGGACGGCGGCGGCCTTCTCGAGCGGGGCGTTGTACGACCCGCACTTGGGGGACTGCACGCACGCGGGGCAGCCGTCGTGGCAGGGGCAGCGCGCGATCGCGTCGCGTGTCGCGCGGAGCCACGTCGCGCCGAGCTCGAACCCGCGCTCGGCGAAGCCGGCCCCGCCGGGGTAGGCGTCGTGCACGAACACGGTCGCCTCGCCGGTGTCGGCGTGCAGGGCGGTCGAGACGCCGCCGAGGTCCCAGCGGTCGCACGTCGCGAGGAGCGGCAGCAGGCCGATCGACGCGTGCTCGGCGGCGTGCAGCGCGCCGGGCAGCTCGTCGGCGTCGACCTCCGCCTCCTCGATCACCGACTGCGGGACGGTCCACCACACGGCCATCGTGGGGAGCGTCCGCTCGGGGAGATCGAGCGTCTCGGTGCCGAGCACCTGCAGGTCCGGGAGGCGGCGGCGCTGGAAGCTCACGACCTGCGAGCACACGTCGACCGGACCGTAACCCCAGCCGACGGGCCCCCACGACCGCTCGGCGACCTCGCGCCCCGCCGCGACGTCGCCGTCGGCGGGGTCGTCGACGATCGCGATGGACGTCGTGGAGCGCGACCACGTCCCGTGGTCGACGTCCTGGCGGCGCACGAGCGCGACGTGGTCGGCGAGGTCGAGGTGCTCGACGACATAGGTGCGCCCCTGGTGGACGTACACCGCGCCGTCGTGCACGGACCCGTCCGCGGAGGCGGCGTCGACCGTGCCGAGCAGCCGGCCCGTCCGGGCCTCGGCGACCCGCACGGGCGCGCCGCCCGAGCCACGCAGGTCGGTCATGCCCGAGGCGGGCTGCGCGTGGGTCCAGTACCAGCCGGACGCGCGACGGCGCAGCGCGCCCCGGGCGACGAGCACATCGAGCAGGCCGCGCACGGCGTCGGGGTCGCCGAACGCCGGGAGGTCCTCGGAGCGCAGCGGGTTCTCGGCCGCGGCCGCGCACAGGTGGGGCGCGAGCACGTACGGGTTCGCGGGGTCGAACACGGTCGCCTCGAGCGGGGCGTCGAACACGGCCTCGGGGTGGTGCACGAGGAACGTGTCGAGCGGGTCCTCCCGCGCGACGAACGCCACGAGGCCGTCCGCGCCCGCACGCCCGGCGCGGCCCGCCTGCTGCCACACCGACATGCGGGTCCCCGGCCACCCCGCGATGAGGACGGCGTCGAGGCCCGAGATGTCGACCCCGAGCTCGAGCGCGTTGGTCGTCGCGAGGCCCAGGACGTCACCGGTGCGCACAGCGTCCTCCAGCTCGCGCCGCTCCTCGGGCAGGTACCCGCCCCGGTAGGCGGCGACGCGCCGCACGAGCCGCGGGTCGACGACGCGCACGCTGTCCTGCGTCTGCACCGCGACCGACTCCGCCCCGCGGCGCGAGCGCGTGAACGCGAGCGTGCGCGCGCCCGCGATGACGAGGTCCGCGAGCAGGTCCGCTGCCTCGGCCGTCGCGCTGCGCCGCGGGTGCTCGGCCGCGGCGTCCACCGTCGTCGCGACGGTCGGGTCGTCGTCGTGGCTCTCGGCGGGTCCGTCGGGTCCGGCCGCGGTGGCCGCGTCGAAGCCCACGACGACGGGCGGCTCCCACAGCGCGAACGTCTTGCGACCCGCGGGCGAGGTGTCCTGCGCGACCGTCACGACGTCGTCGGGCTCGACCCCCACGAGGCGGGCCGCGCTGGTCGCGGGGTCGGCGGTCGTGGCCGACGCGACGACGAACGTCGGAGGACGGTCGCCCTCGCGCGCGTAGTGCGCGGCGAGCCGTCGCAGGCGTCTCAGGACGAGGGACACGTGCGCGCCGAACACCCCGCGGTAGGCGTGGCCCTCGTCGACGACGACGTACCGCAGGTCGCGCAGCAGCCTCGACCAGCCCCGGTGGTTCGGCAGGAGCGCGAAGTGCAGGAAGTCGGGGTTGGTCAGCACGACGTCGGCGTGCTCGCGGACCCAGCGCCGTTCGTCCTGACCGGTGTCGCCGTCGCACGTCGCGACCCGCACGTCGCGCGTCCCGGCCGCGTCGAGCAGCCGCTGGAGCCCCGAGAGCTGGTCGGCGGCGAGAGCCTTGGTGGGCGAGAGGTAGAGCACCGCGCCGCGGCGCGCGACCGACTCGATGCGGCCGGGGTCGAGGAGGCGCGCGGCGGCGTCGGCCCGGACCGAGGAGAGCGCGGGGAGCCAGAACGCGAGCGACTTGCCCGAGCCCGTCGAGGTGGCGAGCGCGACGTGCCGGCCCGACCACGCGGCGTCGGCCGCGACGACCTGGTGCTCCCACGGGAGGTCCACGCCGAGCGCGCGGTACCCGGCGACGAGCGACGTGTCGGCCCACTCCGGCCACTCGGCCTGTGTGCCCGCCCGCGCGGGCAGCTCGCGCACGTGCAGCAGCCGCTCGTCGCGCCGCCCGCCCGCGCGCAGCACGTCGAGCAGGGCCGCGCTCGTCGGTCGCAGCGAGGTGGGGGCGGGGGCGTGCGGCACGCCTCCGAGTCTCCCACCTCCGGCCCACCTGTCGGCCGAGGGCGGCCGTGCTCGGGACCTCCGGCCCTCGCGCCGGGCACGGCGCACGGCCGAGGATCGCATCATGGGAGCGGTGCGCGGGGTCCGGGTCGTGGCGACGACGGCGCTCGCCGTCGGGGCGCTCCTGCTCACCCGGCGCATGACCCAGACGTGGGGCACGTGGGAGGGCGAGCACGAGTGCGTGCTCCCGGGCGACGACCTCGTGCCCGACGCGGGTGCCGTCGTCGCGACGCGGGCGGTCACGGTCGACGCGCCGCCGTCGCAGGTCTGGCCGTGGCTGGTCCAGCTCGGCCAGGGCCGCGGGGGCTTCTACTCCTACGACGTGCTGGAGAACCTCGTCGGCCTGGGCATCCAGAGTGCCGACGCGATCGAGGAGCGCTGGCAGGGGTTGGCGGTCGGCGACGACGTCCACCTCGCCGACGAGGCCGCCCTGCGGGTCGCGCTCCTGGCACCGGGCTCGCACCTCGTGCTGCTCGGCGCCCCCGGTCCGGGGCAGCCGGACACGATGCCGTTCCGGTTCTCGTGGGCGTTCGTCGTCCGCCCGCTCCCGCCGGGCGAGGACGGCACGTCGCGGTCGCGCCTGCTGGTCCGCGAGCGCTACCTCCCGCTCGGCGCCGCAGGCCGCGCCGTCGTCGAGGCGGTCCAGCCGGTGAGCTTCCTCATGACGCAGAAGATGCTGCGCGGCGTCCGTGCCCGCGCCGAGCAGGCGGTAGCACCTCGTTGACCATGCGGATGTGCCTCGCCAGCGGCATGTGACGGGAGGTCACCGCATGCTCGGCGTGGCTGTGGTGGCGGGTCAGCCGCGGAAGATCTCGACCACCGCGCGGCAGAGGTACCACGGGTCGACGACGGCGGTGAGCTCGCGCGCGGAGTGCATCGAGAGGATCGGGACGCCGACGTCGACCGTGCGGATGCCCAGGCGGGTCGCGGTCAGCGGACCGATGGTCGAGCCGCACGGCACGGTGTTCTTGGACACGAACTCCTGGCTCGGCACCCCGGCGCGCGCGCACGCGCGGGCCCAGGCCGCCGCGCCGTGCGCGTCGGTCGTGTAGCGCTGGTTGGCGTTGATCTTGAGGATCGGGCCGCCGCCCGCGAGGGGGCGGTTCGCGGGGTCGTGACGCTCCGGGTAGTTGGGGTGGACCGAGTGGCCGACGTCGCTCGACACGCACAGCGACGCCGCGAGCTGGCGGTGCCGCTCCTCCTCCGTCGCGCCGAGGCCGGCCGCGATCCGGTCGAGCACGTCCGCGAGGAACGGGCCCGACGCCCCGGAGCGTGACTCCGAGCCGATCTCCTCGTGGTCGAACGCCGCGAGCACCGGGATCGCGTCGCCCTCGACGGGCCCGTCCGACGTCCCGGCGACCTCGAGGAGGGCGACGAGCCCCGCGTGCACGGAGAGCAGGTTGTCGAGCCGACCGGACGCGAGGAACGCGCCGTGCGCACCGAAGACGCGCGGCGACTGCGTGTCGGCGACGACGACGTCGTACCCCGCGACCGCGCTCGCGCGCACGCCGGCGTGGTGCGCGAGCTCCGCGAGCACGTCCCCGCCGCTCGTCCCGGGCGCCGCGCCCGCGGCGTCGGAGCCGGCCGGCCCGGACGCCGACGCGAGGCCCCACACGGGCTGCGTGTGCTGCTGCTTGTCGAGCGCGAGCCCGTCGTTCGCCGCGCGGTCGAGATGGATCGCGAGCTGCGGGATGCGCAGGAGCGGGCCGGTGCGCACGAGGTGCTCCTCGCCGTCGGCCGTGACGAGGCGCCCGGCGAGCTCGAGCTCACGGTCGAGCCACGAGTTGAGCAGCGGCCCGCCGTAGACCTCCACGCCCGCCTGCCACCAGCCCTCGCGGCCCACGCTCGGGCGTGGCTTGAGCTTGAACCCGGGCGAGTCGGTGTGCGCGCCGAGGACGGCGAACGGCGTCGTCGCGGTCGCGCCCGCGGGGACGGCCCAGGCGATCACGGCACCGTCGCGCACGACGACGTACCGCCCGCCCGTGTGCCCGTGGCCCCCGGCCGCCGACGGCCACGCCGCCGTCTCGTCGAGGCGCTCGAAGCCGACGGCCTCGAGACGGCGCGCGACCTCGTGGGCCGCGTGGTACGACGACGGGGACGCCTCGACGAACGTCGCGAGGTCGTTCGCGTGCGCGAGCGCGCGGTCGTGGAGGTTCGGGTCGGTCACGGGGGTGCTGGGCGTCGACACAGGCTCCACCCTACGCACGCCCAGGAGCGCTCCGTAGGGTGGTGGGGCCGGAGCGCAGCACGGGGAGAACGGAGTCCGCATGACCTGGGTCGTCCTGCCGGGCCTCGCCCTGACCCCCGAGGACTTCGCCCCGCTCGCGGGCGAGCTCCGCGACGCCGCAGGCACCGACGACGTCCGCGTCCTCGACGCGTGGCGCGTGCCCGTGACGGGACCGGTCGACGCGGTGCGCGGGGGGCTCGGCGTGGACGGGTCGGAGCCCGTCGACCTCGTCGGGCACTCCGTCGGTGGGCTCGCCGCGCTCGAGTGGGCGTTGCTCCACCCGGACGAGGTCCGCCGTCTCGTGCTCCTCGACCCGACGAGCCCGTGGGAGGCGCACCTCCCGGCGCTGCACACGGGGCGGGCCCTGGCCCGGGCGGGCACCGCGGCGGCGAGCGTGCTCGCAGCCGGGCTCGCCGTGACGGGACCGGAGCTGCGCCGCCTGGGCGTCCGGGTGGTCGCGCGTCGACCGGACCGCCTCTCGCACCACGCCTCCCGCGCCCGCTACGGATCCCGCGACGCGTGGACGACGCTCGCCCACCAGTGGTTCGCGAGCTGGGAGCAGGCACCGCGCGTGCGCGCCCTGCTCGACGGCGGTCGCGCCCTCCCGCCGTCCGTCGAGCCCTTGCTCGTCACCGGGCTCCGGGCGGGCGCGCGCTTCCTGCGCCAGCAGCGCGAGCTCTCCGACCGGCTCGCCGTCCCGCGCGTCGGTCTCGCGGGCGAGGGCCACCTGTTCCCGTTCACCCGGCCCGGTGTCGTCGCGCACCTCGCAGCAGGCGGCCCCAGCGTGGAGAGGGCCGGCCCGCGGCACGTCGCCGGCGTGCCGGCGTCTGACGGAGACCGGGCGGCTCCCGGTCCGGTCACGTGATCGTGAGGCGGACCGGGTCCGAGACGAGCCACCCCTTGTAGAGGTCGCCGCCGGCGTTCTCCGCCCCCCACGAGCCGTCGCGCTGCTGGAGGGCGTACGACGTGATCATCCAGGGGTGCACCGCCTGCAGGGTGTACTCGCCGGGCGGGAGCCTGTCCTCCGAGGGCAGCCCCCACTCGCAGGCCACGGTGGACGCGACGGCGTGGTCGAGGGACTCGGTCGCGCCCGGCGCGAGGACCGTGTACGACTCGGCGTCGGTGGCCGGTGCGGTCGAGGTGACGATCACCCCGTCCCGGGAGACGACGTACGCGCGGACCCAGCGGAAGTCGACCGTCTCGGTGCGCGCCGTGGACAGCCCGACGAGCCGAACGGGCAGGGTGCTCTCCGTGCCGGTCGTCACCGAGAGGGCCTCCGGGGTCTCGAGCCGAGCGAGCAGCTCGTCGCCGGTCGGGGTGGGTGCGGGCATCCCGCACTGGAGATCCTCGTACGACGGCGCGGCGGGGAAGGCGGTGGTCGGCCCGGCGAACGCCCCGGGGACGGGGTCGGGCGCCGCGGGCGGCTCGGTCACCTCCTCCTCGGGCGCAGCGGCGACCGTGAACGGCACCGTGGGCGAGACGAGCCATCCGTCGAACAGCGGAGCACCTGAGGCGGGGCTCGTGACCGGCGCGCCCGGCGTCCCGTCCCGCTCGAGCGCGTACGACGACACGACCCACGGCACCACCATCGCCAGGCCGTACTCGCCTGGGGCCAGGGCCGCCGTGCCGCCGCCACCGTCGGGAGCGCACGCGTGCGCGGGATCGACGGCGACCGCGGTCCCGAGCGTCTCCGCCGGCGTGAGCGAGATCGTCCGGGTGCCGTCGTGGGCGGGCTGGGCGGAGGCGACGACGACACCGTCGTGCACGACGACGTACCCAGCGGTCGCCGCGGGGTCGAGGACGCTCACGCGCGCCGCGCCGTCGACGCTCACGCGGCCCGCGACCTCGGCGACTTCCGGGGACCTGACCGAGACCTCGGCCGGGTCGACCGAGGCCGTCGCGAGCAGGTGGGCGTCCGTCGCCGCGGGTGCAGGTGCGCCGCAGCGGAGCGCGTCGGTCGTGACGGGCGAGGGGAACGCGGCCCGGTGCGTGGGTGCCGGGTAGGGCGTCGAGGTCGGCGCGGGTGCGGGCAGCACGGGTCGGGGGTCGTCCGCGAGCACGGCGCTCGCCCCCACGCCGACCGCGCCGACGACGAGCGCGGTCGCCGCGCCGACGAGCAGGGCACGGCGACGGCGCGCGTGACGCACGCCGTCGCGGACGAGCCCGGCCGACGTCGCGTCGTTCGCCCGCGGCGTGACCTCGTCGGCGACCGAGCGCAGCAACAGGTCGAGATCGAGGGGGCCGGGGGTCGTGGGGCGGTTCATCGCGCACCTCGCTGGGTCGTCGGGGCTGACGGGGTCGGCGGTGCGGCGGACGGTGCGGGTGACCGTGCGGGCGGCGTCGGCGCCACCGGCAGGTCGTCCTCCTCGTCCACGCGGAGCGGCCCCAGCCGCGCCGCGAGCTTCCCGTTCGCGTCGCTCAGGTACCGCTTGACGGTGCCCTCGCTCAACGAGAGCCGTTCCGCGACGTCGTGGACCGTGAGGTCGGAGAAGTAGCGCAGGACGACGCACGCGCGCTCGCGGGGCGCGAGCGCGCCGAGCGCCTCGACGACGTCGACGCGCGCCTCGACGACCGTCTCGACGCGGTCGGTCGGGGCGGGCGGGGCGAGCAGGTGCCGGACGCCGTCCCACCGACGACGACGCCGGGTGCCGTCGAGGAACCCCGTGAGGACCGCGCGCCGGACGTAGCTCTCGGCGAGCGCGAAGTCGGTCGCGGCACGGCCCCGTCGGAACGTCCGGAACAGGGCGTCCTGCACGAGGTCCTCCGCCTCCGTGACGTCCCCGGTCAGGAGGTAGGCGTAGCCGACGAGGGCACGGCGCCGCGTGCGGACGATCTCGTCCAGCACCTCTTCCCATCGCGCCATCGCGACCGCCTCCTCGGGGCCTGGAACCACTCTTGCCCTTCTCAACGCCCGGGTCGAGGCGTTGGTTGGGGCGGGGTCGGAGATCGCTCCTCAGACGGTTCGACGGCGGGTGGCGCGGCCGCGTTTGTGACGTCCTGCACGAGTGGTCGTGACGTGCGCCACACGTGCGTAGACTCACCCCCATCGCTCCGGCAGGGGACCGGCGCGACGGTCGCGCGGTTCGTCAAGGAGGACGGATGCTCACGCTCGGTTCGGAAAGTCTCACCATCGTCGCCGTCATCGCGGTGATCGCGCTCGTGGCGCTGGTCTTCGCGTTCGTCCTGCGCAGACAGGTCCTCGCCGCGGACGACGGCACGGCGAAGATGCAGGACATCGCCCAGGCGGTGCAGGAGGGCGCCGGGGCGTACCTGAGCCGCCAGTTCCGCACGCTCGCCCTGTTCGCGGTGATCGTGTTCGGCCTGCTGTTCCTGCTGCCGGGCGACGGCGGGATCCGCGTGGGGCGCTCGGTCGCGTTCCTCGTCGGCGCCGGGTTCTCGGCGGCGATCGGTTACCTCGGCATGTGGCTCGCGGTGCGGGCCAACGTGCGCGTCGCGTCGGCCGCGACCCGGCCGGGCGGGCGCACCGAGGGCGCGCGCATCGCGTTCCGGACGGGCGGCGTCGTCGGCATGTCGGTCGTCGGCCTCGGCCTGCTCGGCGCGGCGGGGGTCGTGCTCGTCTACAAGGGCGACGCCCCGGCCGTGCTCGAGGGCTTCGGCTTCGGCGCCGCGCTGCTCGCGATGTTCATGCGCGTCGGCGGCGGCATCTTCACCAAGGCCGCCGACGTCGGCGCGGACCTGGTCGGCAAGGTCGAGCAGGGCATCCCCGAGGACGACCCGCGCAACGCGGCGACGATCGCGGACAACGTGGGCGACAACGTCGGCGACTGCGCGGGCATGGCCGCCGACCTGTTCGAGTCGTACGCGGTGACGCTCGTCGCAGCGCTCATCCTCGGCAAGGCCGCGATGGGCGAGGAGGGTCTCGTCTTCCCCCTGATCGTCACCGCGCTCGGCGCGCTCGTCGCGGTGCTCGGCGTCTTCATCACGCGCGTGCGCGGCCAGGAGAACGGGCTCAAGGCCATCTACCGCGGCTTCTACCTCTCCGCGCTCATCGGCGCGGTGCTCGCCGCGGTCGCCGCGTTCGTCTACCTGCCGTCGTCGTTCTCGGCGCTCGACGGCACCGCGGACCTCGGCGACCTGTCGGGCCTCGCGGCCGACCCGCGCGTCGTCGCGAGCCTCGCGGTCGTCATCGGCATCGTCCTCGCGGGCATCATCCTGTGGATCACGGGCTACTTCACGGGCACGACGTCGAAGCCGACGCTGCACGTGGCGGCCACCTCGCGCACGGGCGCGGCGACCGTCGTCCTGTCCGGCATCGGCGTCGGGTTCGAGTCCGCGGTGTACACGGCGGGCGTCATCGCGGCCGCGATCTGCGGCCTGTTCCTCCTCGCGGGCGGCTCGGTGTGGCTCGCGCTGTTCCTCGTGGCGCTCGCCGGGTGCGGCCTGCTCACGACGGTCGGCGTCATCGTCGCGATGGACACGTTCGGCCCGGTCTCGGACAACGCACAGGGCATCTACGAGATGTCGGTCGGCGAGTCCGGCGACGGCGACGCGGAGGCGGCCCAGATCCTCACGGACCTCGACGCGGTGGGCAACACGACGAAGGCCATCACCAAGGGCATCGCGATCACGACGGCGGTCCTCGCCGCGACCGCCCTGTTCGGGTCGTACGCCGACGCGGTGAGCCACGCCCTCGCCGACGTCGAGGCGGTCGGCAGCGGCCTCGTCACCGCCATGCTCGACTACCAGATCATCTCGCCGATCACGCTCGTGGGCCTGATCCTCGGTGCCGCGACGGTCTTCCTGTTCTCCGGCCTCGCGATCGACGCCGTGACGCGGGCTGCCGGGGCGATCGTCTTCGAGGTGCGCCGCCAGTTCCGCGAGCACCCCGGGATCATGACGTTCAAGGAGCGCCCGGAGTACGGGAAGGTCGTGGACATCTGCACGCGCGACTCGCTGCGCGAGCTCGCGACGCCGGGCCTGCTCGCCGCGTTCGCGCCCATCGCCGTCGGCTTCGGCCTGGGCGTCGGCCCGCTGGCCGGGTTCCTCGCCGGGGCGATCGGCGCGGGCGTGCTCATGGCCGTGTTCCTCGCCAACTCGGGCGGCGCGTGGGACAACGCGAAGAAGATCGTCGAGGACGGCGCGTACGGGGGCAAGGGCTCCGAGGCGCACGCGGCGACCGTCATCGGCGACACCGTCGGCGACCCGTTCAAGGACACGGCAGGCCCGGCGATCAACCCGCTCATCAAGGTCATGAACCTCGTGTCGGTCCTCATCGCCCCCGCGGTGGTGCTCATGAGCGTGCCGGAGGACGCGAACCACGCGCTGCGCATCGGCATCGCCGTGGTCGCGGCGGCGATCGCGTTCGGCGCGGTCATCATGTCGCGGCTCCGGGCGGCGCGCGTCGACCGCGAGCAGTCCACGGTCGAGCCGGAGCGCGTCGCGACCGGCGCCTGACCGCCCGACCAGCACGTACGAGGACGCCCGGGCCGTGCGCGGCCCGGGCGTCGTCGTATCCCGGTCCCCGCGGACCGGGCCTGTCTCAGCCCTTGACGGTGAACGGCGCGCGCAGGAGCGCGTCCTCGCGGGACGACGGGCCGACGCGGAGCTCGAACTCGCCGGGCTCGACGACCCGACGGCCCTGGGCGTCGACGAGCGTGCAGTCCGCGACGGGCACCTCGAGGTCGACCGTCACCTGCTCTCCCGGCGCGAGCGCGACCTTGCGGTACGCCTTGAGCTCCTTCTCGGCCCACGTCACGGACGTGACCGTGTCGCTCACGTAGACCTGCACGGTCTCCCGGACGGGCCGCGTGCCGGTGTTGGTCAGCGTGACCTGGGCACGGACGACGTCGTCGGGGCCGTGCACCGAGCCCAGGACGCGCAGGTCCGCGTAGTCGACCGTCGTGTAGCTCAGGCCCTCGCCGAAGGCGAACGCGGGGCTCTGCGTGAGGTCGGCGTACCGGTCGCCGTGCTGGCCGCGGACCACGTTGTAGTACGTGGGCTGCTGGCCGGCGTGGCGGGCGAACGAGATCGGGAGCCGCCCCTCGGGCTCGATCTGCCCGAGCACGAGCTCGGCGACGGCCTGGCCGCCGCGCATGCCCGGGTTCGCGGCCCAGACGATCGCGGCCGCCGCGTGCGCCGACGGCGGCAGGACGAGCGGCTTGGACGCGACGACCACGACCACGACGGGCGTGCCGGTCGCGACGAGCGCGTCGAGCAGGGCGACCTGGCCGCCGACGAGCTCGAGGGTCGCGGTCGACTTGCCCTCGCCGACGAGCTCGATCCGGTCGCCGACGACGGCGACGACGAGGTCCGCGTCGCGCGCCGCGGCCACGGCCTCGGCGATCAGCGCGGCGTCGGGCTCGGCGGGGACGACGACCTGCGGGCGCGGCTGGCCGTCGGGGAACAGCTCGCCCTCGGGGTCGGGCTCGAGCGTGAGGATGTCGGCGCCGCGCGCGTGCGTGACGGTCCAGCCCGCGGGGACGAGGGCGCGGAAGCCGTCGAGGACGGTCGCGGTCATCTCGCGCGGGTGGCCGTCGGGCAGCCAGTCGGCCTGGCCCGACGCGCCGGCCCAGTCGCCGAGCTGCGTGTGGTCGTCGTCCGCGTTGGGCCCGACGACGGCGACCGTGCGCCCGCCCGTGAAGGGGAGCGTGCCGTCGTTCGCGAGCAGGACGAGGGAGCGCCGCGCGACCTCGAGGTTGACGGCGGTGTGCTCCGCCGAGGCGATGACGGCCTCCTGGCGTGCCACGTCGGGGCGCCGCGGGTCCTCGAAGAGGCCGAGCCGGAACTTGAGCGTGAGGATGCGGCGCACGGCCGCATCGATCGCGGTCTCCTCGACGAGGCCGCGGGCGACCGCCTCGAGCGCGCCCTCGAAGAACTTCGGCGTGGTCATGATCATGTCGTTCCCCGCGCGCACGGCGGCGGCGGAGGCGTGCACGTAGTCGGGCTGGATGTGCTGCTCCCAGACCATGCGGCCCACGTTGTCCCAGTCGGTGACGAGCGTGCCTGTGTAGCCCCACTCGCCGCGCAGGACGTCGTCGAGCAGCCAGCCGTTGACGGTGACGGGGACGCCGTCCATGGACTGGTAGCCGAGCATGAACGTCGCGCAGCCCTCGCGGGCGACGCGCTCGAACGGGGGCAGGAACCAGGAGCGGAGCTTGCGCGGCGAGATGTCGGCCTCGCTCGCGTCGCGGCCGCCCTGCGTCTCGGAGTAGCCGGCGAAGTGCTTGGCGGTCGCGAGGATTCCGGTCGGGTCCGCGAGGCCGTCGCCCTGGTACCCGCGGACCATCGCCGACGCGAGCTCGCCGATGAGGTACGGGTCCTCGCCGAACGTCTCGTCGACGCGCCCCCAGCGCAGGTCGCGCGCGATGCACAGCACGGGGGAGAACGTCCAGTGGATGCCGGTCGCGGCGACCTCGACCGCCGTGGCGCGGGCGACCTGCTCGACGAGCTCGGGATCCCACGTGGCGGCCATGCCGAGCTGCGTGGGGAAGATCGTCGCGCCGACCCAGAAGGAATGGCCGTGGATGCAGTCCTCGGCGACGAGCAGGGGGATGCCGAGGCGGGTCTGCCCCGTGAGCGCGTGGGCCTCGACCACGTTCTGCGGGGACGTGTGCAGCAGCGACCCCGCGTGCTTGTCCAGGACCGCCGGCCCGACGCCGTCGCGCGCGTCGAGCTGGAGCATCTGCCCGACCTTCTCGGGGAGCGTCATCCGCGCGAGGAGGTCCTCGACGCGGTCGGCCACGGGCAGAGCGGGGTCGAGGTAGGGGAGGGTGCTCACGGACGGTCCTTCCACGGCGACGGCGACGGTTGCCCGGGGCGGTGCGTGTCGGGCGGGTCGCCACCGACGCGCTCGGGAGCCCGGGCGTCGCCACTCTACCGGTAAAACTGAATAACCGGTAAGTAAGTTTGAAGCGTCAGTGCCAGTGGTCCAGGAAGCGCGCGACCGTCTCCGTCGCATGGTCCAGCACGCGGCCGTCCTCCGCCGCCGCCGCAGAGAGCAGCGCCGCGTCGACCACGTGCGCCACCAGGTCGACGTCCGTCACGTGCGCGTGCCCCGACGCGTCCAGCACGGTCCGCGCCGCGGCGAGCAGGCGCGGCCGCGACGCGCGCATGATCGGCCGCAGCGCCGGGTCGCGCATCGCCGTGAGCATCGGGTCCAGCCGCACGTCGACCACCGTGTCGTCCACGTGCGGCGCGTACAACGTCTCGATCAGCTCGCGCGCCGTCGCCGCGCTCGAACGAGGCTCCCGTGACAGCGCGTCCGCCCGCGCCTGCGCCGCCGTCGCGCGGACGTCCTCGGCGGCCTCGACCGCCGTCGAGACCAGCGACGCGCTCGTCGGGAAGTAGTACGACGCCGAGCCCTGCGGCACACCCGCCGCGCGCGCCACCTGGCGATGGGTCACGGCACCGAAGCCCTCCTCGATGAGCAGGTGCGCCGCGGCCTCGACCATCGCGCGCTGCCGCTGCGCGCTGCGCCCCTGCACCGTGGCCCGCGCGCCGTGCGCCGGGTCGTGGAGCGCCCCGCGCGTCGTCCCGGCTCCGGCGCTCTCTCCGTCGCGCCGCTCTGCCCGGTCGATGGTGCCCGCTCCGTCGTCCACGGGGCCATCGTAGTGACGCCGACACCGCCCGCTCGGGGTCGACGACGGTGAACCCTGGTCGGACGAGAGAGAACCCTGGCTGGCCGAGGTAGAGCCCGTGGTCGCGCGAGGTAGAGCCCTGGTTGCGCGAGGTAGAGCCCTGGTCGCACGAGGTAGAGCTGTGGTTCTTGTGCTCGACGGTGTGTGGCTGGGTGGGGTGGTCGGGGTGGGTGGTGGTGCCGCGTCTACCGTCCGCCGCTCGTTCCTCGCGGCTCCCGTGTTCTCGGTCGGGATCGTCCTGCGTTCGCAAGCTCACTCCGGACGATCCCTCGTTCCAGGCCCGCCACGACGCGGCACCACCACCCACCCCGCCCTGCTCCGTCTCGCCCTGGTCGTCGCGCACCCCGAGCGACTGCCCGCGGCGTCGATTCGTCCGTCGCAGTGCCGTGAGATGCCTCGCGCGGGACAGCGCGGGTCGACCGATCATCCGGCCGCGACGGGCGACCCCGCTGCCGGGCGCGACCACGGTTCTACCTCGTGCGACCAGGGCTCTACGTCGCGCGACCACGGTTCTACCTCGTGCAATCTCGGTCCTGCTTCGCGCGATGAGGGTTCTACCTCGGACGGCCCACAGCTCTGCTTCGCGGCTGCGGTTCTCTCCCAGGGGGGCGGGTCGGACGCGTCGTCGAGCAGCAGCGCGATTCCGCCCCGGCAGCGTGAACGGAGCTGGCGCAGCGGGCGGGGGAATAACCTATACGCGCGTATGGTTATTGCCCTCGAGTCGTGAGTGCGGCTCGTGGGAACGAACGAGGAGTGGACAGAGATGGTCGCCGCCGAGGGGCTCGTCATCGACTGGGCGCAGATGCCCACCTACAACACCGTGATGTCCGTCGCCGTCGGCGCCGGGCTGATCCTGCTCGTCATGCTCGGCCGTGAGCTGCTGCGGTCGCCGGGGAAGGTCGTCGTCGAGGGGTGGTCGCTCGCGTTCGGCGTGCTGGGCTCGATCCTCACGGCGACGGGGCTGCACATGACGCTCACGTGGCCGCTCGCCGCGGGTGGCTTCCCGTTCGACAACATCATCTTCGGCGAGACGAGCCTCGCGTTCGGCGTGCTGCTGCTCGCGGCGGCGTTCTACCTGTGGACGCGCGGCCGGACCGCGCTGGAGCGCGCCGACGCGACCGAGCACCTTCAGGCGGTCGCCCGCCCGGTCTCGGTGTTCGTGCTCGGCATGGGCCTCGGGCTCGTCGCCATCGCGATCGCCGGCGTTTCGTACCAGCTCTTCGCCGCGCCGCCGGAGGAGCCCATCTCGGGTGCGTTCGCCGCCTACCCGCTCGTCGAGGCGATCTTCATGTCCGGGCTCATCGCGCTCGTCGGCGTCGGGGCGATCCTCTTCCCGTTCGCGGTGCGCTCAGGTCGCCGCGCCGTGCGAACCGTCATCGGGTGGGCCTGGGGGCTGTCCGGGGTGGCGTTCCTGCTGTTCGGCGCCATGAACTTCTTCACCCACATCGGGCTCATCGTCAACACGATGGGCTGACGACGGCCGACGGTGAGCGGTAGGTCAGGACCCCGCGGGCCGGGACGGCTCGCGGGGTTCGCTTCGCGCGCGCGAGGCGTCATCATAGGGCCATGCAATCACCGGTGCGCGTCGTGGCACACGCCGCCGTCCTCGCCGTCGTCGCCGGGCTGTGCCTCGCCGTCGTCGCGAGCGGTGCGTTCGACGTCGTGTCGCTGCCGGACGCGGCACCCGCCGCCGCGCCCTCCCCGCCCGCCGCGCCGGAGGGCGACGACGCCGCCCCGGTGGACGGCGGCGGCGGTGCCGACTCCCCGGGGACGGTGCCCGACGACGGGGTGACCGAGCCGGGAGACGGGGACGACGGCGCGACGTCGGACCCCGCCGCACCGACCGCTGTCGTCGACCCGGTCTGCCGGGACGCGGAGGTCGCGTGGGGGGCCGCGGCCAAGGCGCAGGTCAACCTCACCGTCGAGCACCCCGAGGCCCTCGTCGACGGGTTCACGACCGCGCGCGACACGCTCGCGGGGGCCACGCCGCCGGAGGAGATCGCCCGGGACTGGGCCGTCGTGACGACCTATCTCACGATGATCGCCGACGAGGTGGAGGCGACCGGCGCGCGCGACACGGGCGAGCTGTCGCGCGCGATCGACCGCGTCGGGCGACGCATCGACACGGGCGCGCTCACGACGTCGTCACAGGCCGTCACGGACTACTTCCGGGCAGGCTGCGCGCACTGACCGGGGCCTCGCCGGACTTTCACCCGGTGGCGCTCGCCACATGGGGAGGGGTCCCCACCTCGGCGGTTTGGGGGCGCGCGGGGCGCCCGCATGGGAAACCATGGGTCTCATGCGCAACCGACTGACGATCACCAAGAGCACGACCGCCCTCGCGACGAGCGCCCTGCTGGTGCTCGGCCTGGCCGCCTGCAGCGGCTCGGGCGACGACGCGAGCACCGACTCCGAGACCACCGCGTCGGAGGAGACGACCCCGGCCGAGGACGAGGCCAGCGACACCACCGAGTCGGAGGAGCCCACGGAGGAGGAGTCCGGCGACACCGAGGCGTCGGGCGACTTCTGCACCGCGTACGAGACCCTCATCGACGCCCAGAGCTCGCTCGGGTCGATCGACACGAGCGACCCGGCCGCTGCCGTGACGGAGTTCGAGACGTTCACCGCATCGCTCGAGGCCGCCGAGGCTCCCGCCGAGATCAGCGCCGACTGGGACAACGTGACCGGCGTCTTCCGCCAGCTCACCGACACCCTCAAGACCGCGGTCGAGGACCCGGCCAGCGCCGACATGTCCGCCATCACGTCGGCCATGACCGACGAGACGTTCCAGACCTCCGCGCAGAACGTCGCGGTGTACGGCACGCAGAACTGCTGACCGACCCTTCTCCCACCCGGACCCCGGCCCGCCTCGGCGCGCCGGGGTCCGGTGCGTCCGGGGTCGGAACGGCCCTCCCCGGACGGATCCGCCAGGATGGACCCATGCCTCCCGCCGACGCCGCCCCTGCCTCCGCCACGCCCGCCGCGCCGGACGCCGTCGTGAGCCCGCCCCCACCCGGCGCGGGCCTGGCGCCGGCGGAGCTCGCGACGGCCGCGGCGAGGCTGCGCGAGGACCTCGCGGCGGCGGGCTTCACGGTCGACGGCGTCGAGCGCGTGCTCGGCCCCGTCGCGTCCGCCGCGCTGCACCGCGAGCAGGCCGTGCCCGCGCGGCGCGCGCTGCGGGGCCGCGATTCCGACCCCGCGGCCGCCCTGGCCGCGCTGTTCCTCCTGGGCGACGACGTCCCGCGCGCCGCGCTCGACGCGGCGCTCGGGCGCACGGGGGTCGACGGCGCGCGGCGGCTCGGCCTGGTCGAGGCCGCGGGCGCGGCAGACGACGACGCCGTGCGCGCCGTCGTGGACCTGCGGCCGTACGCGTCGTCGGACGCGGCGGGCCCGGTGACGTGGTGGCTGTCCTCGGACCTGGGCGAGCTCGCGACGGGGGGCCGGCTCGCCCCGGACCACGTGCTCGGCGCGGGCGGGGCGTCCCTGACGCTCGCGCAGGTGACGGTCCGCACCCCGGTCGGGCGCGTGCTCGACCTCGGGACGGGCTGCGGGATCCAGGCCCTGCACGCCGCGCGGCACGCGCGGTCGGTGGTCGGCACCGACATCTCGCGTCGCGCCCTGGGCTTCACAGCGTTCAACACGGCGTTCAACACAGCGTTCAACACGGCGTTCGACGCGGCGACCAGCACGGTGCCCGACGCGGGGCTGGCGGGGTCCGGAGCACCGATCGAGCTCCGGGCGGGGTCGATGCTCGAGCCCGTGGCGGGCGAGCGGTTCGACCTGGTCGTGTCGAACCCGCCGTTCGTCATCACCCCGCGCGGCGGGGGAGACGGGGCGGACGCGCTGCCCGAGTACGAGTACCGCGACGGCGGCCGCGCGGGCGACGACGTGGTGCGCGACCTCGTGACGGGCGTCGGCGCGGTGCTCGCTCCGGGAGGCGTGGCCCAGCTCCTCGGCAACTGGGAGCACCGGCGCGGCGTCCCGTGGGACGAGCGCGTCGGGGCGTGGCTCGACGCGGCGGGGCTGGACGGCTGGGTGGTCCAGCGCGAGGTGCAGGATCCGGCCGAGTACGCGGAGACGTGGATCCGCGACGGCGGGACGACCCCGGAGCGGGAGCCCGCGGCCTGGGCCGCCGCCTACGACGCGTGGCTCGACGACTTCGCGGCCCGCGACGTGGAGGCCGTCGGGTTCGGGATCGTGACGCTGCGGCGCCCGCTCGACGGCGCGCGCCCCACCCTGCGCAGGCTCGAGGAACGCACCGGTCCGGTCCGCCAGCCGCTCGGGGGGCACCTCGCGGCAGCGCTCACGGCGCACGACTGGCTCACGGCCCGCGACGACGCCGCGCTCGCGGGCGCGCGTCTCGCCGTCGCGCCCGACGTGACCGAGGAGAGGTTCCACACGCCGGGCGCACCCGACCCCACGGTCGTCCTGCTGCGTCAGGGCGACGGGTTCGGGCGGGCGGTCCAGGCGTCGACGGGGCTCGCCGCGCTCGTCGGGGCGAGCGACGGCGAGCTCACGGTCGGGCAGCTCGTCGGGGCGATCGCCGCGCTCTTCGAGGTGCCGGCGGACGACCTCGCGGGCGAGCTGCTGCCGACCGTGCGCGGGCTCGTGCGCGACGGCTTCCTGGTACCGGTCGGCTGAGAGCCGTGGCGCCGGCGCCGGCGCCGTGCCGCGGTCAGGCGCGCTCGGCGGGCGGTGGCGCGAGCGCGGCGAGGAGTGCGTCGATCGTGCGCCGCGTCACGGCGACCATGTCGACGCGGTCGGGGTCCAGGAGCCACTGGACCTGGAGCCCGTCCATGACCGCGACGATCGCGGCCGCGGTCTGCTCGACGTCGGTGCCCACGGGCACCTCGCCGCGATCCAGGGCCTCCTCCAGCGCCCGCTCGACCAGGGCGCGCAGGCCCACATAGCGGTCGCGGAACCACTGCTGCGCGGGGTGCCCGTCGGTGACGGACTCGGCGGACAGCACCGCGTAGAGCTGGGTGATGCCCGGCCGCGCGACGTTGCGCGCGACCGTGTCGACGAGGTGGTCGAGGTACGCGAGCCCGTGCGGACGGTGCGCGGCACCGGCGTCGTCCGCCACGTCCTCGGCGTCGCGCGCGTGGAGGAGCGCGGTGAGCAGCCCCTCCTTGGTCCGGAAGTGGTGGAGGATCGCGGGCGCGGAGATCCCCACCTCGTCGGCGATCTCGGCGAGCGAGGCTCCGTGGTAGCCGCGCGTCGCGAACGCTGCCGCCGCCACGTCGAGGATCTCCTGACGGCGGCGGCCGCCGCGCCCGCGCGAGCCCGGGGGCGGGGGGACGCCTGCGTCGTCGTCGGCGCTCACGGGGGCAGCCTATGCGCTCGCGCCGTCCCGGAGGCCGGCGGGACCGCCGCGAGACAGGGCGGGGCCGCACCGATACGTTCAGGTCGCATGGACCTCGAGGTGCGTCACCTGCGCATGATCGTGGTGGTGGCCGAGTCGGGCAGCGTGACCAAGGCGGCGGCGTCGCTCGGTCTCGCCCAGCCCGCCCTCACCGCCCAGCTCAACCGGATCGACCGCGCGCTGGGCGGGTGCGTGTTCACGCGCGACCGCCAGGGCGCGCGACCGACCGAGCTCGGCGAGCTGGTGCTGCACCACGCGCGCGTCGTGCTGCCCGCGATGGCGGCGCTCGTCGACGACGCGCGGCGGCACGTGAGCGACCGGGCGACCGCGGGGTCCGTCCGCGTGGGGACGGTGAGCTCCGCGATCGGCGGGCTGTTCGCGAGCCGTCTGCACGCTGCGCTCCCCGGGGCCCTCGGGGTCGACGACCTCCTCGTCACCACGGCGACGTCGTGGTCCGTCGAGGAGACGGCGGAGCGGCTGGCGAGCGGGACCCTCGACGTCGCGCTGGTCGGCATGTGCGACGACGCGGCCCCGCCGGCCGACGGAGGGCTCGTGTGGACGGCGGTGTCGACGGACCCCGTGTTCGTCCTCGTCGACGAGTACCACCCCGTCGCGGCACGGGAGACCGTCGGGCTCGGCGAGCTCGCCGACGCGCTGTGGCTCACGGCTCCGGGCAGCGGGTGCTTCGAGCGGTGCTTCGTGAGCGCGTGCGTGCGGGCGGGCTTCACGCCGCGGGCGATGGGGGAGTCGGACCGGACGTCGTGCATCGACCAGGTGCGCGGCGGCCACGCGGTCGCGCTCGTCCAGCCCGTGCTGCTCGACGCGCCGGGCGTGCGGACGGTCGCGCTCGACGGGGCTCCGCTGCGCTGGACGCACCACGTGGGGTGGCGCCGCGACGCGGCGGAGCGCCTGCCGGTGGACGTGATCGCGCGCGCCGCCGCGGGGGCCCACCGCGACGCGGTGCAGCGCTCGCCGCGCTACCGGCGCTGGCGCGCCGAGCACCCGGTGGAGATCGCGTAGGGGCGGTCCCGCACATAGCGCCCGCGTATGACCTGATCGTGATCTGGGCGCGCCCTGGACGTCTCCCTAGCGTGGCCCTCGACCGGGCCACCCGGGCCCGGCGAAGGGAATGGACGACATGACACGACCACTCCGCAGGAGGATCGCCGCGGTCACCGCCGCCGCGACGCTCCTGACGGGCGCGGCCGCGACGCACGCCGTCGCGGGCACGCCCGCCCCCGAGGACCAGCGCGCGACGGTGCGCGCGGTCCCCAAGACGACCCCCGGCCTGGAGCGTGCGCTCCAGCGCGACCTGGGCCTGAGCGCGCGGGACGCACGGACGCGGCTCGCCTTCCAGTCCGACGCGGCGGGCACCGAGGCGGCGCTCGAGCGCCGTCTGGGCGCCGACTACGCGGGCGCCTGGGTCGACGACTCCGCGAACGTGCTCTACGTCGGCGTCACCGACGCCGCCGACGCCCGCGCGGTGCGGGCCGAGGGCGCCACCGCGGTGAGCGTGGACCACGCGCTCGCCGACCTCGAGACGTGGCGGGCGACGCTCGACGGCGCGCTCGCCGACGACCCGGCGGCGCTGCCGGGCTGGTACGTCGACGTGACGCGCAACCGCGTCGTCGTCTCCGTGCGCGACGGCGGCGAGGCCGACGTCGCCGCGCAGGTCGCCGCGGCGGGCGTGCCCGCGGACGCGGTGGCGTACGAGGAGACGGCGGAGACCCCGCGTCCGCTGATCGACGTCGTCGGCGGCAACGCCTACACGATCGGCGGCGGGAGCCGGTGCTCGGTCGGGTTCGCGGTCCAGGGTGGGTTCGTCACCGCCGGGCACTGCGGCTCGACCGGCGCGCGCACCTCCGGCCCGGCCGGCACGTTCCGCGGGTCGAGCTTCCCCGGCAACGACTACGCCTGGGTCCAGGTCGACGCGGGCAACACCCCGGTGGGCGCGGTGAACAACTACGCGGGCGGCCGCGTGGCCGTGGCCGGGGCGACGCAGGCGCCGGTCGGGGCGTCGGTGTGCCGGTCGGGCTCCACGACGGGCTGGCACTGCGGGACGGTGCAGGCGTACAACGCCTCGGTCACCTACCCGCAGGGCACCGTGAGCGGGCTCATCCGCACGAACGTGTGCGCCGAGCCGGGGGACTCCGGCGGGTCGCTCATCGCCGGCAACCAGGCGCAGGGCGTGACGTCGGGCGGGTCGGGCAACTGCAGCTCCGGCGGCACGACCTACTTCCAGCCCGTCGGCGAGATCCTCTCCGCGTACGGGCTCACGCTCGTCACGAGCGGCGGCGGGGGCGGCGACCCCGAGCCCCCGACGGGCTGCACCGGCTACGCCCGCACGTACACCGGGACGCTCTCGGCCGGGGCGACGGCCGTCCAGCCGAACGGGTCGTACTACACGGCCGCGACGTCCGGGACCCACCGCGCGTGCGTGACGGGCCCGAGCGGGAGCGACTACGACCTGTATCTCCAGCGGTGGAACGGGTCGACGTGGTCGAGCGTGGCACAGTCCACGTCGCCGGGGGCGAACGAGTCCCTGACGTACAGCGGCGCGGCGGGCTACTACCGGTTCGTCGTGCACGCGTACGCAGGCTCGGGCGCCTACTCGCTGGGCGCCACGACCCCCTGAGCCGCCCTGACAGTCTCTGACCGTCCGACCGCCGAGCACGAGGTTGCCGTCGTCCCGTCGTCTACCCGGGAGCAGCCTCGTGCTCGGCGGCGTGCGGGGTCGTGCTCGGTGCCGCTCGTGCGCGAAGGTACCGTCACGCCAGCAGCGCCGGGCCGTACTTGAGCACGACGAGGATCGCGAGCGCCACGAGCCACGCGGCCACGAGGTACCCGAAGGCCCCCGAGCGGACGAAGCCGAGCATCCGTGCCTGCGCCGCCCGCGGCAGGTACAGGTTGTCCTCCAGCACGTTCCAGTGCAGGAGCGACGCGAAGACGAGCGTCGTCGAGACCGTGATGAGCAGGCACCACGGGCACAGCGCGCCGATGACGAACATCGACTGGTAGAAGAGCCAGTACGCGAACACGACGCCCAGGAAGTACACGCACTGCGCGGCGAAGAGGAACCAGCGGGGGAACCGCGTCCCGCCCAGCGCCGCGACCGCCGTCGTGATGACGATCGGCTCCGCGATCAGGCCGAGGAACGCGTTGGGGAACCCGAAGACCTGCGCCTGCCACGACTGGGCGACCGTCCCGCACGACAGCACCGTGTTGACGTCGCACGACAGCGTGGCGGTGGGGTTGGCGGCAAGGAGCACGGCGTCGTACGACAGCACGAACGCCGCGGTGAGGCTGAGCAGGCCGAACAGCAGCATCTCGCCGAACAGCACGCCGCGGGAGTGCGTCCAGCCGGTCGGGCGGGCCAACGGGTCGAACGCCGCGTCCGGCTCGCCCCCCGTGCCCGACGGCGTCCGGTCGCCCGGTCGCGCGTCGTCCGACAGGGCGGTGGTCGTTCCGGTCACGGGCGGTCCTCGGGTCCGCGGGGCCCCGCCGGGTCGGGGGACGCACCGGCGGGCGGGCAGAAGGTGGCGCCGGCCGGCAGGGTGGGCGCGCTGCCGGCTCGGCGCCGCACCCAGGTTACGAAGCGCGGACCCGGCGCCGACAGGGACCATGGTCCCGGATCCGGGGCCTGCGCTCAGGCCGCTGCCGAGCGATGTGCCGCGGCGTGAGAGGTGCACCTCCACGCGCACCCCTCGAGCGCTGGTGCATCGCTCGCCGTCGCGTCGGCGCCGGCGTCGGGCGTTACCGCTCGGTGGGTCGTCCCGGCGACGTGAGCGTCCCCGCCTAAGATCTGGGGGCGCCCTGCTCCCCGCGGCGCCGACCGGACCCAGCCCACCCGCCCGAGAGGACCTGCGTGCAGCACGACGACGTCGACTCCCTGCGACGGTCGAGCGCGGCGTGGCGGCTCCTGCGCGCGGACACGGCGCCGCTCGTGCTGTCGTTCCTCGGCACGCTGTTCGTCGAGGACAACGTGCGCGCGATCCCCGAGAGCGAGCTCGTCGCGCGGCTCGACGACCACCTGTGGGCGGTCGACGGCCGGTCCGCGCGGGCCTCCGGAGCGGAGCCGCGCTACCCGCGCGCCCCGCAGGCGTACGTCGACCACTGGGCGCACCCGGACCAGGGTTGGCTGCGCGCCTGGTACCCGCCGAGCTCCGGCGAGCCGCACTACGACGCGACGCCCGCCGTCGAGCAGGCCGTGCGCTGGGTCGCGTCGCTGCGCGGCCGGGGGTTCGTCGGCACGGAGTCCCGGCTCAACACCGTCTTCGAGCTGCTGCGCCAGCTCGCCGTCGGCACGCAGACCGACCCGGCCGAGCGCCTGCGCGAGCTCGAGGACCGGCGCGCCGCCATCGACGAGGAGATCGCGCAGGTGCGCGCCGGGCGCGTGGCCGTGCTCGACGCCGCCGCGCAGCGCGACCGCTACCAGCAGCTCACGCAGACCGCGGCCGAGCTCCTGTCGGACTTCCGCGAGGTCGAGGCGAACTTCCGCTCGCTCGACCGCGAGCTGCGCGAGCGCATCACCGGCTGGGACGGCGCCAAGGGCGAGCTGCTCGAGGAGGTCGTGCGGTCGCGCACGGCGATCGCGGAGTCCGACCAGGGCCGCTCGTTCCACGCCTTCTACGACTTCCTGCTCGACCGTCGTCGCCAGGAGGAGTTCGCCGCGCTCGTCGATCGCGTGCAGTCGCTCGACGCGATCGCGCCCGACGTCGTCCGGCCGGCGCCGGGGGCGCCCGGGCCGGACGTGGACGCCGCCGCGACGGACGCGGCGGCGCGGGAGCAGGAGCACCGCCGGCTGCGCCGCGTCCACTACGACTGGCTCGACGCCGGCGAGCGCACGCAGGCGACCGTGCGGACGCTCTCGGAGCAGCTCCGCCGCTTCCTCGACGACCAGGTGTGGCTGGAGAACCGGCGCGTCATGGACATCCTGCGCGGCGTCGAGGCCAGGGCGCTCGCCGCGCGCGACGTCCGCCGAGGACCGGGCGGCCCGCCGGGCATGGCGATCGACGCCGTCGCCCCGGAGGTCGTGCTGCCCACGGAGAGGCCGCTGTTCACGCCGCGTCCCACGGCGCGGCTCGACTCCGACCACGTCGAGGCCGGTGACGACGACTTCGAGGTCGACGCGCTCTACGAGCAGGTGCACGTGGACCCCGAGCGGCTCGCGCGCACGGTCCGCGCGACGCTCACCGCCCCGGGCGGCCCGGGGGAGGTCGCGCTCGCCGACCTGCTCGAGGCGGCGCCGCTCGAGCACGGCCTGGCCGAGCTCGTGACGTACCTGTCGCTGGAGGACCCGCGCTTCGTCGTCGTGCACGACGACGAGCGCACCGACGAGGTGCGCTGGGAGGGCGAGGCCCCGGCGGGGCCCGTCGCGGAGGACGGCGCGCCGGACCCCGTGGTGCGCGTCGCGCGCCTGCCACGCGTCACCTACGCGCGGCGTACCGGGGCGGCGGGAGGCGGGGCGCCGCCGGCGCTGCGCGACGCCGTCCTGGACGGCTCGTCCGCGACCCGACCCGACGAGCACCACCACGACACCGCCGAACCCGCCCGGGAGGAGACCCCGTGAGCACCACCCGCACCGCGCGCGACCCGGAGCTGTCCGTCGTCGTGACGTCGCTGCTCAAGGGCGTCGTCTACCGCGAGTCCGGCGAGGCGCTGTGGCGCGACCTGCTCGCGCGCGAGGCCCAGGTGCGCGACACCGTCGCGATGATGGGCCTCCAGGTCGTCGTCGACGAGGGCGACGGCTACGCCTACCTGCGCTCGCAGCCCGAGCACGAGCGCGACGAGCGCGTGCCCCGCCTGATCCCGCGCCGCGAGCTGCCGTTCGACGTGAGCCTGCTGCTCGCGCTGCTGCGCAAGCGGCTCGCGCAGGCGGACTCCGAGGGCGGCGAGACGCGGCTCGTGCTCGCGCGCACGGAGATCGTCGACCTGCTGCGGGTCTTCCTCGCGCAGGACGCCGGGGCGGCGGCCAACGAGGCGCGGCTCGTCGACCGGGTCGACGGGCTCGTGCGACGCGTCGTGGAGCTCGGGTTCCTGCGACCGGCGGGTCGTCCCGACCTGGACGGCTCGCCCGACGGCGGGACGGCCCCGGGCGACGACGGCTCCGAGCCCGCGGGGGGAGACGCGCGACGGTACGAGGTGCGGCGCATCCTCAAGGCGTTCGTGGACGCGCAGTGGCTCGCGGACTTCGACGCGCGCCTCGCGCAGTACCTGGAGCTCGCCGCCGACGGCGGGGCGCGCGGGACGGCGTCGGGCACGGCGGGCACCGGCACGAGCACGGGGACGAGTGCAGCGACGAGCGCAGGCACGACGACGAGGACGGTGGCGTGATGGAGGGCCTGTTCAGCGCGGTCGAGCTGCACGACCCGGCGGCGGACCTCGACGCCCGGGCGGGCTTCCGCCTCGAGCGGCTCGAGGTGCTCAACTGGGGCACCTTCGACCAGCGCGTGTGGGCGTTCGACCTCGACGGTCGCAACGCGCTCCTCACGGGCGACATCGGGTCGGGCAAGTCGACCATCGTCGACGCCGTGACGACGCTGCTCGTGCCGTCGCACCGCATCTCCTACAACAAGGCCGCGGGAGCGGGTGCGCGCGAGCGGTCCCTGCGCTCGTACGTCGCGGGGCACTTCAAGTCCGAGCGCGACGAGGCGACCGGGACGACGCGCCACGTCGGGCTGCGCGAGCGCGGCACGTACTCGGTGGTGCTGGGCCGCTTCTCCAACCGTGGGTTCGACCAGGAGGTCACGCTCGCCCAGGTGTTCTGGCTCGCCCCGGGGCAGTCGGGCCAGCCGGACCGGTTCTTCGTCACGGCCGACCGGCCGCTGACGATCACCGAGGACTTCGCGGGGTTCGGCGGCGACGTGGCAGCGCTGCGGCGACGGCTGCGCGAGTCCGGCGCCCAGGTGCGCGACCACTTCCCCGAGTACGGCCGCGACTTCCGCCGCCTGCTCGGCATCCCGTCGGAGCAGGCGATGGACCTGTTCCACCAGACCGTGTCCATGAAGTCGGTCGGCGACCTCGGCGAGTTCGTGCGCGAGCACATGCTCGAGCCGTTCGACGCCGACCGCTGGACGGACCGGCTCGTCGCGCACTTCGACGACCTGACGAGCGCGCACGACGCCGTCGTGCGGGCCACCGCGCAGATCGAGCGCCTCGCGCCGCTGCTCGCCGACTGCGACGCGCACGACGCGCTGGGGGAGCGCTCCGCGGCGCTCGTGGCCCGGCGCGACGCGCTGCGCGCCTTCACGGCGTCGCGCCGCGTGGCCGACCTCGACGGGCTGATCGGCGCGCTCGACGAGCGCGTCGCCGACGGCGAGTCTCGCCGGCAGCGGGTCGGCGACGAGCTGGGACTCCTCGCGGCCGAGCGGCAGCGGCTCGAGCTCGAGCGCGCGGGCCACGGCGGCGACCGGCTCGCGGCGATCGAGGGCGAGGTCGCGCGCCGCGAGGTCGAGCGCGCCGCGCGCGAGCGCCGCGTCGCACAGCTCGCGGGCTACGCCGCCGCGGCGGGCCTCACGCTCGGCGGCGCCGAAGGCGCCGACCCCGGGGCTGCCGCACCCCCGGGCGTCGAGCCCGGCCACATCCCCGGGTTCGGCGGCCGTGGTGTCGACAACCCCGGGTTCGGCGGCGGGGCGGCGGCCGTGGCGGCCGCGCTCGTCGACGCCGAGGCGTTCGCCGCGCTGCGGCGCTCGGCCGACGACGCCGCGGGGCGTGTGCGCGACGACCTCGCCGGGGCGGAGGAGCGGGCGAGCGAGGTCGCCGCGGAGCTGCGCGCCGTCGAGCAGGAGACCGCCGACGTCAAGGCCGAGCTCGCGAGCCTCGCCGACCGCCGCTCGAACCTGCCGCGCACCCACCTGGAGGTCCGCGACCGGCTGTGCGCCGGCGTCGGGCTCTCGCCGGGCGACGTCCCGTTCGTGGGCGAGCTGCTCGCGGTACGACCCGAGCACGCCGACTGGGAGGGCGCGGCCGAGCGCGTGCTGCGCGGCTTCGCCCTCTCCCTCCTCGTGCCGGCGGCGCACTACGAGGCCGTCGCCGCGTGGGTCGACCGCGAGCACCTGGGCCTGCGGCTCGTGTACCACCGGGTGCCCGAGCGCGTGCCGGCCGCCCGGCCCGCGCCGCGCGACGACGTCCCGCTGCTCGCCGACCTGCTCGACGTGCGCCGCCTCGACGACGCACCGTCGCTCACGGCGTGGGTCGAGGCCGAGCTGGAGCGCCGCGCCGACCATGCGTGCGCGCCCGACCTCGACGCCTTCCGCCGGCTGCCCCGCGCGATCACGCGCGCCGGCCAGGTCAAGCACTCGCCGGACCACCACGAGAAGAACGACACGCGTGCCGTCGACGACCGCCGCGGCTACGTGCTCGGGTGGTCGACGCAGGCCAAGATCGACGCGCTGCTGGAGCAGGCGGCCGAGGTGACCGCGAGGCGCGACACGCTCGCGCGGCGCCGCGACGAGGCCGCCGCCGCGCGCGGCGAGCTCCAGGCGCGCGCGGCCGCGCTCGGGCGGCTCGACGTCTACCGCGACTGGGACGAGCTCGACCGGGGCGCCGAGACGGCACGCATCGCGGAGCTCGCGGAGGAGAAGCGGCGCCTCGAGCAGGCGAGCGACGAGCTCGGCCGGCTCGCGGCGCTCCTCGACGACAACGCTCGCCGCCAGGCGGAGCTCGAGGCGGAGCGCGACCGCGTCGTCGCGACGCTGGGCGCCGACCGGCACGCGCTCGACGAGGCGCGCACCGCGCGCGAGCGGGCGCGGGCGGTGCTCGACGGCGCGGGCGAGACGCTCGACGAGGCGACGACGGCGGCGCTCGCCGCGGAGTTCGACCGCGAGCTCGCGGCGGTCGGCCCCGCCGACGCCGACGGGAACGGCGCGACCGGCCCGACGCGCGCGGCCGACCTGGACGCCGTCGAGAACGCGGTGCGCTCGCGGCTCACGGCCGAGGCGGAGCAGGCGCAGCGCGAGCGTGCCGACCTCGGGACGCGGGTCGCGGGGCAGATGGCGTCCTTCCGCTCGGCGTACCCCGTCGAGACGGCCGAGCTCGACGCGGACGTGCGGTCGGCCGACGGCTACCGCGAGATCCACGACCGCCTCGTCCGCGACGACCTCCCCCGGTTCGAGGCCGACTTCAAGGCGTACCTCAACACCAACGCGATCCGCGACATCGCGGGCTTCGCGGCGGAGCTCGCCAAGCAGGCCGACGTCATCCGCGACCGGATCGACACGATCAACGACTCGCTCCGCGCGATCGACTACAACCCGGGCCGCTACATCCGGCTCGAGATGTCGCGCACGCCGAACCTCGAGGTGCGCGAGTTCCAGCAGGACCTGCGCGCGTGCACCGACGGGGACGGGATCCTCGCGGAGGACGACCGCGCGCTCGCCGAGGGCGACGGGTCCGTCGCGGGGGACACCGCCGCGCTGTCGTACTCGGAGGACCGGTTCCTGCGCGTCAAGGCGCTCGTCGAGCGGTTCCGCGGGCGCGAGGGCATGACCGACCTCGACGAGGCCTGGCGCCGACGCGTGACGGACGTGCGCAACTGGTTCGTGCTCTCCGCGTCGGAGCGGTCGCGCGCCGACGACTCCGAGCACGAGCACTACTCCGACTCGGGCGGCAAGTCCGGCGGGCAGAAGGAGAAGCTCGCGTACACGGTGCTCGCGGCGTCGCTCGCCTACCAGTTCAAGCTCGACTGGGGTGCGGTGCGCTCGACGGCGTTCCGGTTCGTCGTCATCGACGAGGCGTTCGGCCGGGGGTCGGACGAGTCGACGCGGTTCGCGCTCGAGCTGTTCCGCCGCCTGGGGCTCCAGCTGCTCATCGTCACGCCGTTGCAGAAGATCCACGTCATCGAGCCGTACATCTCGGCCGTCGGGTTCGTGGACAACCCGTCGGGCCGGTCGTCACGCCTGCGGACCCTGTCGATCGCCGCGTACCGCGACGGTCGCACGGCCGGCGAGGCGCCGCCGTCGGGCACGGACGTCACGACAGCGCCGGAACCCGAGCCCGCCGCGAGGTAGGGCTCCGGTCGCGGCACCGGTCCGGTGCCACGGCGGGGCCGTGCCCGACGGCGGTCGTCAGTCGAGGGGTCGCGGTCGCCGGGCCCCGGCGAGGGTCGAGGCGAGGATCGCCTCGATCGCGAACGCGGTCGACTCGGCGAGGTCCACGGCGTCGGGGTCGAGGAGCCACTGGATCTGGAGACCGTCCATCGCGCCGATGATCGTGGACGCGGCGAGGTCGAGCGCGGCGTCCGTGAGCTCGTAGTCCGTCTCGGTGTCCCCTGCGGCGCGGCGCTCCTCGATCACCTCGCGCAGCGCGCCCGCGATGTCCGCGCGCAGCCCGGTGAAGCGCTCGGTGACCCAGGCGCTGGCCGGGTGGCCGTCGGTGACGGCCTCGCCCGTGAGCACGGTGTAGGCCTGGACGATCCCGGGCCGCTCCGCGTTGATCGCGGCGGTCTTGACGAGGTGCCGGAAGAGGTCGAGCCCGCCCGGGATGTGCTGCCCCTCGAGGTGCTCGACGTCGACGCGGTCCCGGAACTCCAGCACCTCGGTGAGCAGGCGGTCCTTGGAGCCGAAGTGGTGCAGCACCCCGGCGTGGGTGATGCCCACCTGCTCGGCGACCTCGGCGAGCGAACCCTGGTGGTAGCCCTTGGACCCGAACACGCGCATCGCCGCGCGCAGGATCTCCTCGCGGCGCTCGAGCGTCGCCGGTCGCGTGCGGCGGGGGCGGGGCGTCCGCGCGGGAGCGGCGTCGGTGGCGCTCCGCGCGGGGGTGGCGTCGGTCATGACGGTAACCATACTGTGACCCGCTTTCTCTTACTGACTCGTCAGTAATGTGTGGTTGAATCGGCTCCGGAATGGCGTCGAGGGCGACGGAGCGCCCGGCGTCGCCGCAGATCACGGACTCGCTGAGGAGCCCCGCGTGACCACTCGCACCGACGCCTGCCGTCCCGTCCGCGCCGCGGCGCGTCGCGCGGCCGCCGCCTTCGTCGCCGTCCCCGCCGTGCTCGTCGCCTCGGCCTGCGGCCTGGTGAGCCCGGCCCAGGAGCCGACGCCCGAGGCGGCCTCCCCCGTGCTGACGATCGGGATGCCCAACTCGGTGGACGAGGAGGACAACAACCCCTTCGACAGCGGGTCCGCCGCGCAGAAGCTCGGGTACGCGAACGTCCTCTACGAGCCGCTCGCGCAGGTCAACCTCGTCGACCCCGCCCAGGACCCGACGCCCTGGCTGGCGAGCGCCTGGTCCTGGGACGCGGGCTACACGGAGCTGCGGGTCACGGTGCGCGAGGGCGTGCTCTGGTCCGACGGCGAGCCCCTCACGCCCGACGACGTCGCCTTCACGTTCGGGCTCCGCAGGGACGACCCCGCGCTCAACCCCGACCTCCTCCCGTACGAGGACGTCCGCGTCGAGGGGCGGGACGTCGTCGTGACGTTCGGGAGCGGCCAGTACGTCAACCGCACGAAGGCGATCAACACGTTCGTCGTGCCCGAGCACGTGTGGGCCGACCGTCCCGCCGAGGCTCTCCTGGAGGACCCGGACGTCGACCCCGTCGGCACGGGACCGTACGTCCTGGAGGAGTTCGCGGCCGACGGCGTCACGCTCGTCGCCCGGGACGACTACTGGGGCGGGCCCCTCGCCGTCCCCGAGCTGCGGTACGTCGCGTACCCGGACAACGACTCGCTCACGGCGGCGTACGTGAGCGGCGAGGTGCAGTGGGGCTGGGCGTACATCCCCGGCTACGAGAGGGTCTACCTCGCCGCCGACCCCGACCACCTCCACCAGTTCGCCCCGACCGGTCTGGCGATCGACGCGCTCTTCCTCAACACGCAGGTGTCGCCGTTCGACGACGTCGCCGTGCGGCGCGCGCTGAACGCCGTGCTCGACCGTGAGGGCATCTCGAACTACGCCACCTCCGGCGTCTGGCCCGCGCTGCGCAGCGCGACGGGGCTGCCGCTGCCGGCCGGCGACCCGTTCGTCGCTCCCGAGCTCGCCGACCGGGTCCTCACGGTCGACGTCCCCGGCGCCACCGCGATCCTCGAGGACGCGGGCTACGTCCTGGTGGACGGCGTCCTCCAGGACGAGAAGGGCACGCCCGTCACCTTCACGCTGACGAACCCCTCCGGGTGGACCGACTACATGTGGGAGCTCGAGGCGGTCAAGGAGGCGGCCGCGCGGCTCGGCATCGTCGCGACCGTGGAGGGGCAGGACGAGGCCGAGTGGTTCGACAAGATCGGCAAGGGCGACTTCCAGGCGTCGATGCACTGGACCGACGGTGGCGCGACGCCCTGGGACACGTACTCGAGCCAGATGAACGGCGCCCACCTGCGCCCTCTGGGCACCAGCGCCGAGGCCAACTTCGGGCGGTTCCAGGACGCCGACGCCGACGCCGCGTTCCTGACCTACTCGTCGTCGACCGACGAGGCGGAGCGCGCCGCGGCGCTGGCCACGATCCAGCACGTCTACGTGGACCAGGTCCCCGCGATCCCGCTCCTCGGCCGGCCGACGGCCGCCCAGTACTCGACCGTCGCGTACACCGGCTTCCCGTCCGACGCCGACCCGTACGCGTCGCCCCAGCCGACGAGCCCGGCAGCGTCGCTCATCCTCACGCGGCTCGTGCCCAGCGCGGGGGAGTAGCGCACGGAGGCTCTGCCCGCCGTCTTCCCCGAACGCACACACGCGTCCTCTACCGTGGAGGGATGCCTGCCGACCACGCCCCGACCCGGCCGCTGCCGACCAGCGGCGGGACGGGAACGCGACCGCTCCCGGCGACGCCGCCGGTGCTGCCGCCCGCGCCCTCCGGAGCCCCGCACCCGCCGGTCGCTCCGCCCCCCGCGGCCCCGTACCCGCTGCCCGGCCCGTACCCGCCCGGCGCGTCCTACCCGTCGGCGCCGCAGCCGGCGCCCCGCCCCGTCCCGACCGTCGAGGCGGACGGCCCGAGCACCGCGTCGCGGGTCGTCGCCGCCGTCGTGGCGGTGCTCGCCGTCGCCGGCGCGTGGCTCGTGTGGCGGTTCTTCGTCGACACCTTCGCCGGGCAGATGCTGGAGCGTGCTGCGTTCGACGGCGCCGTCACCGGCCAGGGCGAGCTCTGGGCGGTGGCCGAGCCGGTCCTGGACACGGTCTCGGTCGCGTTCGTCGTCGGCGGCCTCGGCGCTGCCATGGGCATCGCGCTCCTGCGCCGCCGCTGGGGCCTCGCCGTGCAGGTGGCGTTCCTCGTCGTGGGGGCGAACGTCACGACGCAGCTCGTCAAGCACTCGCTCCTCGGCCGCGAGGAGCTCATCGGCGGCTGGCACTGGGAGAACTCGCTGCCCAGCGGCCACACCACCGTCGCCGGGTCGGTCGCCGCGGCCCTGCTGCTCGTCGTGCCGCGCGCGGCCCGTCCGCTCGTGGCGGTCCTCGGCGGCGCGTACACGGCCGCGACCGGGGTCTCGACGCTCGTCGGGCAGTGGCACCGGCCGAGCGACGTCGTCGCCGCGGTCCTGGTCGTCCTCGCGTGGGCCGCGCTCGTGTGCGCCTTCACGCCGCGTTCCGCGCTCGACCCGGGCGCCGGCTCGTCGCCGGGGTCGACCGGCATGGCCGTGCTGCTCCTCCTCGGGGCCGGCGCGGCCGGTGCGGCGGCGGCGCTCGCGCTGCGGGCGACGCCCGCGACGTGGGACACGACGACCGCGCAGGAGGTCACCGCCTACGCCGGCGGGGTCGCGGGGGTGCTCGCGGTGACCGCCGCGGCGTTCGCCGTCCTGCTGCTCGTCCGCCAGTCCACAGCCCGCCCGGACGCCCGTCCGGTTCGGCGGTAGGGTGCGGCTGGCGCGATTGGCGTAACGTCGTAGGCTGCCACGGCGGACGACCGGAGGGTCGTCCTCGCGGCACCACGACGCACCGGGCGCGCCCCGGGTGGTGCCCGGCCGCCGTCGTGCGGGGAGCGCCCCGCCACAGACACGTACGCACGGACGAAAGCAGGATCGGATGCCACGCAAGCTCGTGATCGTCGAGTCGCCCGCCAAGGCTCGGAAGATCCAGGGCTACCTCGGCGACGACTACGAGGTCGAGGCGAGCGTCGGGCACATCCGCGACCTGCCGCAGCCGTCCGAGCTGCCCGCGGACATGAAGAAGGGTCCGTACGGGAAGTTCGCGGTCGACGTCGACCACGGCTTCGACCCCTACTACGAGGTCTACGCGGACAAGAAGAAGAAGGTCGCCGAGCTCAAGCGGGCGCTCAAGGACGCCGACGAGCTCTACCTCGCGACGGACGAGGACCGCGAGGGCGAGGCCATCGCCTGGCACCTCCTCGAGGCGCTCAAGCCCAAGGTCCCGGTCAAGCGCATGGTGTTCCACGAGATCACGCGCGAGGCGATCCAGCGCGCGCTCCAGAACACGCGCGACCTCGACGAGCACCTCGTCGACGCGCAGGAGACGCGCCGCATCCTCGACCGCCTCTACGGCTACGAGGTCTCGCCGGTGCTGTGGCGCAAGATCGCGCAGGGCCTCTCGGCCGGTCGCGTGCAGTCGGTCGCGACGCGCCTCGTGGTCGAGCGCGAGCGCGAGCGCATGGCGTTCGTCGCCGCCGAGTACTGGGACGTCACGGGCACGTTCGAGCACGCGGACGCGTCCGCCCCCGACGCCGGGAAGGCGTTCGGCGCCCGGCTCGTGCAGGTCGGAGACGCGCGCGTCGCGTCGGGCCGCGACTTCGACGACCGGGGGCAGCTCAAGGCGGCGGCGGTGCGCGACGGCGTCGCGCACCTCGACGAGGCGACGGCCCGTGCCGTCGTGGCCGGCCTCGCGGACGCCGCGTTCGCCGTGCGGTCGCTCGACACCAAGCCGTACACGCGCCGCCCGGCGGCGCCGTTCACGACGTCGACCCTCCAGCAGGAGGCGAGCCGCAAGCTGCGCATGTCGTCGCGCCAGGCGATGCGGACGGCACAGTCGCTGTACGAGAACGGCTACATCACCTACATGCGTACGGACTCGCCGTCGCTGTCGGCCGAGGCCACGACCGCGGCCCGGCGCCAGGCCGCCGAGCTCTACGGCCCCGAGTTCGTCCCCGAGAAGCCGCGCGTCTACGCCGCGAAGAACCAGGGCGCCCAGGAGGCGCACGAGGCGATCCGACCCGCGGGCGACTCGTTCCGCACGCCCGCGCAGGTCAAGCGCGAGCTGAGCGACGACCAGTTCAAGCTCTACGAGCTCGTGTGGAAGCGCACGGTCGCGTCGCAGATGGCCGACGCGAAGGGGTCGACGGCGTCGGTCCGCCTCGGCGCGACCCTCTCGGCGGCCGCGGGCGACGTCGCGGGCCGCGACGCCGTCTTCGCCGCGTCCGGCACCGTCATCACGTTCCGCGGCTTCCTCGCCGCGTACGAGGAGAGCTCGGACGTCGACCGGTACGCGGAGGACGCGCCCGTCGTCGGGGCCAAGGGCGACGACGGCGCGCGCCTGCCGCAGATGGCCGAGGGCGACGCCCTGCGCGGCGACGATCTCACCGCGGACGGGCACTCGACGTCGGCCCCGCCCCGCTACACCGAGGCGAGCCTTGTCAAGGCGCTCGAGGAGCTCGGCATCGGGCGACCCTCGACCTACGCGTCGACGATCTCGACCATCCAGGACCGCGGGTACGTGCTGTCGCGCGGCCAGGCGCTCGTGCCGAGCTGGCTCGCGTTCGCCGTCGTGCGGCTGCTGGAGGAGCACTTCGACCGGCTCGTCGACTACGACTTCACCGCGCGCATGGAGGCCGACCTCGACGAGATCGCGGCCGGGCGCCGCGACCGCGTCGCGTGGCTCACGGAGTTCTACTTCGGCGACGCCGCGAAGGGGGAGGACGCCGAGGGCCTGCGCGACCTCGTCGCGAACCTCGGCGACATCGACGCGCGCGGCATCAACTCGGTGCCGATCGGCGAGGGCATCCAGCTCCGGGTCGGGCGCTACGGGCCGTACGTGGAGGACCTGTCCGTCCCGGTCAAGGAGGGCGAGAACCCGCCGCGCGCGTCCGTGCCCGACGACGTCGCGCCCGACGAGCTGACCGTCGCCAAGGCGCGCGAGCTGCTGGCCGCGGGCGCCGACGACGGGAAGGTGCTCGGCACCGACCCGGTCTCGGGCAACGAGATCGTCGCGAAGGCCGGGCGCTACGGCCCGTACGTCACGGAGGTCCTCGACCTCCCGCCGATCGACACGAGCCTGTCTGCCGCCGCGCAGAAGAAGGCCAAGGCCGCGCAGCCCAAGCCGCGCACCGCGTCGCTGCTCAAGACGCAGTCGCTCGACACGATCACGATCGACGACGCGCTGCGCCTGCTGTCGCTGCCGCGCGTCGTCGGGACCGACCCGGAGTCGGGCGAGGAGATCACGGCGCAGAACGGCCGCTACGGTCCGTACCTCAAGAAGGGCACCGACTCGCGCTCGCTGCCCGACGAGGAGTCGATGTTCACCGTCACGCTCGACGAGGCGATCGAGCTCTACAAGCAGCCCAAGCGCGGCCGCGGCCAGCGCGCCGCGACGCCGCCCCTGCGCGAGCTCGGCGACGACCCGAACAGCGGCAAGCCGATCGTCGTCAAGGACGGCCGGTTCGGCGCGTACGTCACCGACGGCGAGACGAACCGCACCCTCCCGCGCGACGTCACGCCCGAGTCGATCACGCCCGAGCGCGCGATCGAGCTGCTCGCCGAGAAGCGCGCGCAGGGCCCGGCCAAGAAGCGCACGACGGCGCGCAAGCCCGCCGCGAAGAAGACCGCCGCCAAGAAGTAGCAGCCTTCCCGCCGAACCTGATCGAGGGGTCGGGACCGCCAGGTCGGCCTGCCCCGGGCCGGGCTCCTGCCGGACGGCAGGGCTCCGGCCCGAGGGCGCGCGTCAGTGTGCAGCGTGCTTGACCGGCTCGGGGAGGCCGGCCTCGGCGCGGACGCGGCGGGAGAAGCCCTCGATGGAGCGGAGGGCGTCGACGAGCTCCGGGACGCGCACCGGGAACGGCATCGCGTGGATCGTCTCGCCCTCCGCGGTGGCGGCCTCCGCGACACGCTGGAGGTCCTGGACGTCGTCGGCGGTGAGACCGATCTCGGTGAGCGTGTTCGGCAGCCCGACCCGCGTCGTGAAGCGCACGAACTCCTCGATCTCCTCGGTCGGTGCGCCCTCCAGCACGAGCTGTGTGACGGAGCCGATGTTCACCTTCTGGCCGTGCGTGAGCCCGTGCGTCTGGGGTGCGGCGGTGAGGCCGTTGTGGATGGCGTGCGCCGCCGCGAGGCCGCCGGACTCGAAGCCCAGCCCGGACAGGAGGGTGTTCGCCTCGACGACCTTCTCGACGGCGGGCGTCACGAGGTGGTTCGCGACGGCGTCGATCGCGGACAGCGCGTTCTCCCACAGGATGTCCCACGAGAGCTGCGCGAGCGCCGTGCCCGTGACGAGGGGAAGACCGCCGGCCATGGTCGACGCGTTCGCCTCGGCGACGGCACGTGCCTCGATCCATGTCGCGAGCGCGTCGCCGACGCCGGCGACGAGGAACTTCACGGGAGCGTTCGCGACGAGGCCCGTGTCGACGAGCACGAGGTCCGGGTTGTGCGGGAAGAACCGGTACTCCTCGAACGCGCCGTCCTCGGTGTAGATGACGGACAGGGCGGAGCACGGGGCGTCGGTGGACGCGACCGTCGGCACGGAGACCCACCGGATGCCGCGCAGGTGGCCCGCGGCCTTCACCGCGTCGATGGTCGAGCCGCCGCCGATCCCGACGATCACGTCGGCGCCGAGCTCGTCGATCTCGCGCGCGAGCCGGTCGACCTCCGCGGCGGTGGCGTAGGTGCCGAACCCGGTGCGGTGGCGGGGGAGGTCCTGCTCCTGGAAGGACACGGCGACGGTGTCCTGGACGATGCCCCACACGACGTCGTCGGCGACGAGCAGCGGCTTCGTGCCGATCGGCCGGACGAACTCGCCGAGCCGCGTGAGCGCACCGCGGGCCTGGACGTAGCGCAGCGGGCTGATGAGCGTGCGGACGGGAACCTCGGACATCGTGGCCTCCTGTGGAGTCGGTGGGTCGCCGTCGGGCGCGCCGCAGCCGTGCGAGGCCGGTGCCCGCCGGCCATCCCCACCGTGTCACGCGACCCGGGCGACCACCACCGGGACGCCGGGTCGCGTGACCTTGGTCCCGGCCGGGTCGGCGAGCGAGCAGCGCGACGGTGACGAGCACCCGTCACGACCCTGCTCACCAGGACGGTGCGTACGTGGTGCGCGAGCGCCGCGCGCAGCGGGTCCCGCTCTGGCGCACAATGCATGAGCGCTGTTATAACAGTGCTATGACATCTTCGATCGACCCGACGACCGTGCCCGGGCGCTGGGACACCCTGCACGCGCTGCTGCGGCGCCTCGACGACGAGATCGGCACGGTCTACACCGACCGAGGCATCGAGGGCGTGCGGTCGCGGTTCGTCTACCCGCTGATCCGGCTCGCGCACACCGGCCCGCTGACCATCCGCGAGCTCGCGGAGTCGCTCGGGCGGACGCACTCGGCGATGAGCCAGACCGTCACGGCGATGCGGCGCGAGGCACTGGTCGACACCGAGCCCGGCCCGGACGCCCGGACGCGGCGGGTCGCGCTCACCGAGAAGGCTCGCGCGCTCGTCCCGCTCCTGGAGGCGGAGTGGCGCGCGACCGAGGAGTCCGTCGCCGAGATCGACGACGAGCTGCCGCACGCGTTGAGCGCCGTCGTGGTCGAGCTCGAGCGCGTCCTCGCGCGCCGCTCGCTGCGCGACCGCCTCGTGGAGCGGCTCGACGCGGCGGGATACCCGCTGCCCGCCGGGCCCACCGAGCCCGACCCCGACGCGGCCGCGCCTGAGGACCGCTGAGGTGCGCGACCACGTCCTCGACGTCCGCCCTCTGCGCTCCAGCCGCGCGTACCGCGACCTCTGGGCCGGGTCCGCCGTCGGCGGGCTGGGGTTCCAGATCGCGAACGTCGCCGTCCTGCTCCAGGTCTGGGAGCTCACGCACAGCCCGCTGTGGACCGGCACGATCGGCCTCGCCACGGCCGTCCCGCTCCTGACGCTCGGGCTCGTCGGCGGTCACCTCGCCGACGTCCACGACCGCCGCACGATCATGCGGCTCGCCGCGGCCGGGCAGGTGCTCGCCGCGGTCGGGCTGGCCGCGCAGGCGCTCGCGGGGAACCGGTCCGTGTGGGTGCTCCTCGGGCTCGTGAGCCTCGGCGCCGCGTGCAACGCGCTGGGCTCCCCGGCCCGGCGCACGGTGCCGCCGCGCCTGCTCCCGCCCGACCAGGTCGCCGCGGGCCTCGCGCTCCAGAACCTCGCGTTCCAGGTCGCGATGCTCGTGGGCCCCGCGCTCGCCGGTCTGGTGCTCGCGCGCTGGGACCTCCCGGCGGCGTACGGGCTCCAGGCCGTGGCGGCGGTCGTCGCCCTGCTCGGGCTCGTGCGCCTCCCGCCGCTCCCGCCGGGTGGCGTCCCGGCGACGCCGTCGGCGTCGTCCGACGCCGTGGAGGCCACCGTGCCGGTCGGGGCACCCGACGGCGACCGTGCGCCGGGGGCGGAGGCAGCGAGCGCCGCCCCGGCGACGGGCGTGCCGACCGCCGCGCCGGCGCCGCGCCGTCGGGCCGCCGCGGGCGGGTGGTGGGTCGTGTGGCGCAAGCCGACGCTGCGCGGCTCGTTCGCGACCGACGTCGCGGCGACCGTGCTCGCGATGCCGATCTCGCTCTTCCCGCTCGTCAACGAGCTCCGGTTCGACGGCGACCCGCGCACGCTCGGTCTGTTCCTGTCCGCCGTCGCCGTGGGTGGCATCGGGGCGGGCCTGCTCTCGGGTGCGGTGACCCGCGCGCCGCGGGCGGGCGCGCTCCAGCTCGCGGCGGCAGCGACGTGGGGCGTCGCGCTGGCGGGGTTCGGGCTCGCCGGGCCGCTGTGGCTCGCGCTCGCGTGCCTCGCGGTGGCGGGTGCGGCGGACACGGTGAGCGTCGTGACCCGTGGCGCGCTCGTCCAGCTGGAGACACCGGACGAGTTCCGCGGGCGCGTGTCGTCGGTCGAGCACGTCGTCGGTGTCGCGGGCCCGGAGGTCGGGAACTTCCGCGGCGGCGTGCTGGCGTCGCTCACGTCCGCCCCGGTCGCGCTGGCGGTGGGCGGCCTCGCGGCCAGCGCCGTCGTCGGGCTCGTCGCCTGGCGCAACGCCCCGCTCCGCCGCTACCGCACCCCGGCCCCCTCCCCGGCCCCGTGAGTGCATGAAATCGTCGCGTTCGGATGCCCGGAGCGCGACTATCTCATGCACTCAGCGGAGAACCGGGTCAGTCGACCGTGACGGCGTCGAGGACCGGGAGGCGGGCGGCGCGGATTGCCGGCCACACGCTCGCGACGAGGCCGATCACGACGGCGACGCCGAGGATCGCGAGCACCTGGCCCCACGGGACGGCGAGGGTGCTCAGGCCCTCGTCCGCGAGCACGCCGGGCAGGGCCGCGCCGATGCCGATGCCCGTCGCGACGCCCAGCACCGTCCCGTAGACCGCGGTGAGCACCGACTCGATCGCGATGACGCCCGCGAGCTGGAGCCGCCCGAGCCCGACGGCGCGCAGCAGCCCGATCTCGCGCGTGCGCTCGATGATCGACAGGGCGAGCGTGTTGACGATGCCGAGCAGCGCGATGACGATCGACAGCGCGAGCAGCGCGTAGAGGATGACGAGCACCTGGTTCACCTGGTCGGCGAACGCGGACGCCGTGTCCTCGCGGTCGAGCACGGTGACCACGAGGAACGGCTCGACGGCGGTCGTCAGCGCCGTGCGGAGGTCCTCGACCTCGGCGGCCGTAGCCCCCTCCGCGGCGGACACGTAGACGATCCGCACGCTCGCCTGGGCGGCCGGCACGACGGCGTCGAACACGTCGTCGCGCACGAGGATCCCCGTCCCGACGAGCTGGCTGTCGATCACCGCGCCGACACGCGCCTCGACCGCGGCGGGGCCCTCGCCGAGGCGGAGCGTGTCGCCGACCTCCCAGCCGCGCTCGCGCGCGGTGCGCCGGTGCACGACGGCGTCCCCTGCCTCGAGCGTCGCCGTCGGGTCTCCCGCGAGCGCCACGGGGTCGAGGGCGGTGTCGAAGAAGCCGGCGGGCACGCCTGCCACGTCCGTCCCGCGGGCCTCGCCGCCGCCCGACCCGTCGTCAGACCCGGATGACCCGGTCCCGGAGGTGCTGACGGTCGCGACGGGTGCCAGCCCGAGCCGCACGGTGTCGACGACGGCGGCGCCCGGGGTCGCGGTCACCGCCTCGACGGCACCCTCCGGCACGACGAGCGTCGCGGAGTCGACGACGAGGTCGGCCCGCACCTCGTTCTCGACGATGCTGCGCACGGACGCCTGGGTCGAGGCGGCGATGACGCCCGTGACGGACACGAGCGCCATGCCGATGAGCAGGGCACCCGCGGTGCTCGCCGTGCGGCGCGGGTTGCGCGTCACGTTGCCGCGCGCGAGGCGCCCGAGCGGACGCAGCGCCACGACGAGCGGCCACGCGAGCACGGTGAGCACGCCGCGCGCGACGGCCGGGGACCCGACGAGCACGCCGACGAGCACGAGCCCCGCGCCGACGCCGAGCAGCACGCGCGGGCTCAGGTCGTCGACCCACGCCCAGCCGGTCGGGGCGTCGGCGACCGACGACCCGAGGAACGCCGCGAGCCACAGGACCCCGGCCCCCGCCGCGACGAGCACGATCCCGCCCACCGCACGGACGCCGGTCCCGCGGTCGGGGGCGACGTCGTCGCGCATCGCCTGGACCGGCGGGATCGCGGCGGCGCGTCGCGCGGGCAGGACGGCCGCGAGCACGCTGACGACCGCCCCCAGCCCGACCGCGGCGACGACCTGCGGCGCGCCGAGCGGGACGCGGCCCGAGAACTCCATCCCGGCGAGCGCGAGGCCCCAGCGGATCACGCGCACCAGCCCGGCGCCGGCGAGGACGCCGAGCCCGCCGCCCACGAGCCCGACGACGAGCGCCTGCACCAGGACCGACGTGAACACCTGGCCCGGCGACGCGCCGAGCGCGCGCAGGAGCGCGAGCTCGCGCAGGCGCTCGCGCACCGACATCGCGAACGTGTTCGCGATGATGAAGGCCCCGACGAACAGCGCGATCGCGGCGAACACGAGCAGGAACGTCTCGACGAACCCGAGCACCTCCTCGACGGCCTCGCTCGCCTCGGCGCGCGCCTGCTCGCCCGTCACGGCCTCCGCGCCGTCGGGCAGCACGTCCCCGACGCGCTCCGCGAGCGCGTCCTCGTCGACGTCGCCCGACGTCTGCGACGACCAGACCGAGAGCTGCGGCACCATGCCGTCGGGCGCGTACTCCTCGCGGGCGGTCTCGCCGTCGATCCCGACGAGCACCGCGCCCGCCGCGGCGGCCTCGATCCCGAAGACCCCGGACACGGTCACGGGCGTCGGCTCGCCGCCCAGCACGACCGTCGTCTCGTCGCCGGTCGTCAGCCCGGCCGTCTCGGCCGCGCTCTGCTCGAGCACGATCTCGCCCGCGGCCGGCCAGGCGCCGTCGAGCAGCGTGAGGCTCGGGTCCTCGGGGTCGATCGAGAACGCGGTGCTGGGCGGGCCCGTCGTCACGACGGCGGTCCCGTCGGCGGCGACGAGCACGACCGGCCCCGACACGTCCGGCACGGCGCGCGCGACGCCGTCGACCGCCTCGACGTCCGCGGCGAGGTCGGCCGGGACGAGCGTGCGGTCGCCCGCGAACCCGTTCCCGCCCCCGCCGCCGCCCGGACCGGCCGCGTCCCCGGTGACCTCCTGCGACCCGCGCACGTAGACGTCGGCCGTGAGCGTCGTCGCGATGATGTCGTCGAACGTGGAGGAGAGCATGCCGCGGAACGCGAACGTGCCGACGACGAACGCGACGCCGAGCGTCACGGCGAGCACCGAGAGCACGAACCGCACGACGTGCGCGCGCACGCCTCGCAGCGCGACGCGGATCATGCCGGGTCGACCGGGGCGGCGTGGCGCCCGGCAGGAGCGGCGGACGCCCCGCCCGCGGGCGGGCCGGCCGGAGGGCCGTCGTCCGCCGCGAGCGCGAGCGCGTCGAGGATGTCCTGCTGCGACGGGTCGTGCAGCTCGCCCGCGAGGCGGCCGTCGGCGAGGAACACGACGCGGTGCGCGTACGACGCCGCGCGCGGGTCGTGCGTGACCATGACGACGGTCTGGTCGAGCTCGTCGACGGACCGGCGCAGGAACGCGAGCACCTCGCCCGCGGAGCGGGAGTCGAGGTTGCCGGTCGGCTCGTCGGCGAACACGATCGACGGCCGCGAGACGAGCGCCCGCGCGCACGCGACGCGCTGCTGCTGCCCGCCGGAGAGCTCGGACGGTCGGTGGTGCAGGCGGTCGCGCAGCCCGACGGAGTCGACGACCTCGTCGAACCAGGCGCGGTCCACGGGGGACCGCGCGATGTCGAGGGGCAGCGTGATGTTCTCCGCCGCGGTGAGCGTCGGCACGAGGTTGTAGGCCTGGAAGACGAACCCGACGCGCGTGCGGCGGAGGGCCGTGAGCCGACGCTGCGAGAGGCGGCTGATCTCCTGGCCGTCGATCACCACGCTGCCGGACGTCGGGGAGTCCAGCCCCGCCAGGCAGTGCATGAGCGTCGACTTCCCGGAGCCGGACGGTCCCATGATCGCGGTGAGCCGCCCGCGCGCGAAGTCGACGTCGACGCCGTCGAGGGCGCGCACCGCCGTCGTGCCGGACCCGTAGACCTTGACGAGCTCGCGGGCGCTCGCGCGCGCCTCGGGCGTGTCCGGGGTGTCGGTCGGCGCGTCGGTCCGGGGCGCGGGGGACGTCATGGTCCCCATCGTGGCGCGGCGTGCCGCACGCCGCACCACCCGCGCGGGGGAGATCGCGGGGGAGATGCGGTCTCGTGGGGCGCCACGCGGCGCGACGATCGGTGGACGCAAAGCCTGTGGGAGCGATTCCACCGGGATAGCGTGGACCCATGAGCACCGTCGCCCCGACGCCCGCCGAGCAGTCCGCCCGGTCCGCCGTCCACCCCGTCCCCGACCTGTCCGCCGACGTCACGGGCACCGTCCCCGACCCGCGTACCGCGCCCCCGATCCGCTGGGGGATCCTCGGCGCGGGCGGCATCGCGTCGTCGTTCGCCGAGGCCGTGCGCCAGCACACCCAGGGCCGCGTCGCGTCCGTCGGGTCCCGCGACCGCGTGCGCGCCGAGCGCTTCGCGACCGCGCACGGCGTCCCGACGACGCACCACGGCTACCAGGAGCTCGTCGAGGACCCGCAGGTCGACGTCGTCTACGTCGCGACGCCGCACTCGCACCACCACGAGCACGCGCTGCTCGCGATCCGCGCGGGCAAGCACGTGCTCGTCGAGAAGGCGTTCACGCGCAACGAGGCGGAAGCGGTCGAGGTGCTCGATGCCGCGCGCGAGGCCGGCGTGTTCGTCATGGAGGCCATGTGGACGCGGTTCCTGCCGCACGTGGCCGCGCTGCGCGGGGTGATCGCGCGCGGGGAGATCGGCGACGTCGTCAACCTCAGCGCCGACCACGGCCAGTGGTTCGCGTACGACCCGGCGCACCGCCTCTACGCGCCCGAGCTCGCGGGCGGCGCGCTGCTCGACCTGGGCGTGTACCCGGTGTCGTTCGCGCACGACCTGCTGGGCGTGCCGTCGTCGGTCACCGCCGTGGGCTCGCTCACGGAGACGGGCGTGGACGGGCAGGTGAGCGTCGTGCTGGGCTACGGCGACACGCAGGCGACGCTCTCGACGACGCTGTGGTCGCGCACCGCGACGGCCGCGGTGATCTCGGGGACGGCGGGGCGCATCGAGGTCGAGGGCACCTTCTACGCCCCGACGTCGTTCCGCGTGATCCGGCACGACGGCGCGTCCTGGTACTACGACGGCTTCACGGGCGAGGGCAAGCAGTACCAGGCGGCCGAGGTCGCGCGCCGCGTCGCCGCGGGGGAGACGCAGAGCCCGCGCATGTCGTGGGACTCGACGCTCGAGGTCATGCGGACGCTCGACGAGGTGCGCCGCCAGATCGGGGTCGTGTACCCGGGGGAGTGAGCCCGTCCGCCGCGAGATCGACCCGAGCGTTCGAGATCGGCCCTCTGAGGGTCGATCTGGGGGCGCTCGGGTCGATCTCGCGGGTGGGTCAGTCGGTGTGCTCGACGACGTAGCTGCGGCCGTCCGGGCCCGTCACGCGCTCGAAGCGGGTCTTGAGCTCCTGGTCGCGCTCGCGCTCCGCGTCGGAGACGCCGCGGCCGTCGGCGTCCTGCCGGCCGACCTGCGCGGGGCCGAAGATCGGGAGGAAGCCCTCGGTGATGCGCATGCCGAGCGTGCGCCTGTCGTTCTTCCGCGCCACGGTGTCCTCCGCTGCAGGGTCTCGTCAGATGATTGGTGCACCAATCATTGGTGTACCAAGAATAGCGCGATCCTCGGTACCATGGCGCCATGACGGGTGACGAGGTCGACGGGACGGTCGCGCGGGGCGCGGGCACGCTGTTCGCCGACCCGCTCGCGCTCGAGGCGCAGGTCTGCTTCGCGCTCTCGGCGGGGGCGCGGGGCATGGTCGCGCTGTACCGCCCCCTGCTCGAGCCGCTCGGCATCACGCACCCGCAGTACCTCGTGCTCCTCGCGCTCTGGCAGGACGACGCCGCGGGCACGACGTCGACCGTGGGCGACCTCGCCGCGCGCCTGCACCTCGACGCCGGGACGCTCTCGCCGCTCCTCAAGCGGCTCGAGGCGCTCGGGTACGTGCGCCGGTCGCGCTCGCCCGACGACGGTCGGCAGGTCCGCGTGACCCTCACCGCCGAGGGGCGCGCGCGCCGCCGCGACGCCGAGCGCATCCCGCCGTCGATCGTCGCGGCCACGGGGCTCAGCCTGGACGAGCTCGCCGAGGTCCACGCCGCGGCGTCGAAGGTCGTCGCGGCCGCGCTGCGCGCGGGCGTCTACTGACGGCCATGCGTCTGCGGCCTGCCGAGCATGCGGTTCTGGCCCGTCAGGCGACGAGGCCGGGAGGCAACCCCATGGTCGGCGGGTGGTCAGGCGTCCGTGACGCGAACGCCGTCGGGGCTGACGACGAAGCGGACCGCCGCGAGGCCCGTCGCCAGGGCGTCGGGTGCGGGAGACGCCTGCGCGAGCTCGGCGGCCGAGTGGGTGCCCGTCACGGCCAGCGTCGCGCAGCCCGCGGCGTGCGCCGCGGCGATCCCTGCGGGGGCGTCCTCGACGACGAGGCACCGTGCCGGGTCCACGCCCAACCGCTCCGCGCCGAGCAGGAACGGGTCCGGGTCGGGCTTGCCGCGCTCGACGTCGTCGGCCGTCACGACGACCGACGGCGCGGCGAGACCCGACGCCTTCATGCGTGCCGCGGCGAGCGGGCGCGTGCAGGACGTGACGATCGCCTGCCGCGCGGGCGGGAGGACGGCCAGCGCGTCGCGCGTGCCGGGCAGGATCGTCACACCCTCGTTGTCCTCGAGCTCGAGCGCATGGATGCGCTCGTAGGCCGACTCGACCCGGTCCTCCGGCAGGAGCTCGGCGATGAGCGTGCGCGCCGGGGTGCCGTGCTGGATCTGGAACTCCTCGGGGTCGGGCAGGCCGTGCTCCGCGGCCCAGCGCCGCCAGTTCCGGTCGACCGCCGGGACGGAGTCGATGAGCGTGCCGTCCATGTCGAACAGCACGGCCTCGAACGTGCGTCCGGCGAACGCGACGCCGGGGGTGGGCAGGGGGCGGGGCGCGGCAGCGGGGTCGGGCATGTCCCGAGGCTAGCCCGCGGCCGCACCCGTGTCCGACGCCGCGGATAGGGTGGACGCCGTGAGCGCACCCGGGTACTTCATCTCGTTCGAGGGCGGCGACGGCGTCGGCAAGTCCACCCAGTCGCGCCTGCTCGGGCGGTGGCTCGGCGAGCTCACGGGGCGCGAGGTCGTGCTGACGCGCGAGCCCGGCGGCACCGAGCTCGGCAAGGAGCTGCGCGCCGCGGTGCTCCACGGGCAGGACATGGACCCGCGCACCGAGGCGCTCATCTACGCCGCCGACCGCGCGCACCACGTCGCGAGCCTCGTGCGCCCGGCCCTCGAGCGTGGCGCGGTCGTCGTCACGGACCGCTACCTCGACTCGTCGGTCGCGTACCAGGCGGGTGGGCGCGAGCTCGGCGCGGACGAGGTCGAGCTCATCTCGCGCTGGGCCGTGCAGGACCTCATGCCGGACGTCACGATCCTGCTCGACCTCGACCCGGTGGCGGCCACCGCGCGGATCCGCCGTCAGCACGACCGGCTGGAGCGAGCGGGGGCGGAGTTCCACCGCCGCACGCGCGAGGCGTTCCTCGCGCGCGCCGCGGCGGACCCGGAGCGCTGGGTCGTGCTCGACGCGTCGGCGTCGGTCGACGACCTCCAGGCCCAGATCCGGGTCGACGTCGCGGCCCGTCTCGAGCTCACGCCGGTCGTGGAGGAGGCGGAGGACACGGTCGCGGCAGACCCGGACGACGGCTTCGACGACACCGACAGCGCGATCGGCTACGAGCCCGGCACGGCGAGCACGGCCGGGCCGGCGACGGGGAGCGGTGCGGCGTGACCGTCTGGGACGACGTCGTCGGGCAGGAGCAGGCCGTCGAGGTGCTCCGCACCGCCGCCACCGACCCGGCGGCGATGACGCACGCGTGGCTGCTCACCGGCCCGCCCGGCTCCGGCCGCTCGAACGCCGCGCGCGCGTTCGCCGCCGCGCTCCAGTGCGAGCAGGGCGGGTGCGGTCACTGCCAGGCGTGCCGCACCACCCTCGCGGGCACGCACCCCGACGTCACGCTCGTCGCGACGGAGCTCGTGACGATCAAGATCGACGAGGTGCGCGACCTCGTGACCGTCGCGAGCCGCACGCCGTCGCAGGGGCGACGTCGCGTGATCGTCGTCGAGGACGCCGACCGCATGGCGGAACGCACCACGAACGTGCTGCTCAAGGCGATCGAGGAGCCCGCCCCCCACACCGTGTGGATCCTCTGCGCGCCGAGCCCGCAGGACGTGCTCGTCACCATCCGCTCCCGGTGCCGCGGCGTCGTGCTGCGCGTGCCCCCGGTCGAGGCCGTGGCCGGGCTGCTGGTCCAGCGCGACGGCGTGGACGAGCACGTCGCGCTCGTCGCCGCCCGCGCGGCGCAGAGCCACATCGGGCTCGCGCGCCGGCTGGCCCGCGACGCGGCGGCCCGGGACCGGCGGACGTCGGTGCTCTCGCTCGCGCGCCGGGTCCGCGGGGTCGGCGACGCCGTCCTCGCCGCGGGCGAGCTCGTGGACCTCGCGCAATCCGAGGCGAAGGCGGCGACCGAGGAGCGCGACGCGGCCGAGAAGGCCGAGCTGCTGCGCGCGCTCGGCGTCGCCGACGGCGAGACCCTCCCGCCCCGCCTGCGGTCCCAGCTCCGCGACCTCGAGGCCGACCAGAAGCGGCGCGCGACCCGGCACCAGCGCGACGTGCTCGACCGCGCGATGGTCGACCTGCTGTCCCTCTACCGCGACGTGCTCGTCGTGCAGCTCGGGGCCGAGGTCGAGCTCGTCAACGTCGAGCTCGCGGAGGCGGTGCGCACGCTCGCCGAGGACTCGACGCCGGAGCAGACCGTGCGGCGGATGGACGCGATCGGTGTCGCGCGCGAGCGGCTCGAGGGCAACGTCGCGCCGCTGCTCGCCGTCGAGGCGATGGTCATCGCGCTGCGCCCCCAGGGCTGACGGCGGCTAGCTCGACGGCGCCGCCGCGCGCAGCCTCTCCAGCAGCGGCCCCGCGGCGTCCGCGAGGAACTCGCGCTGCCCGACCTCGCCCACCTGGACGAGCGCGAGGTCGGTGAACCCCGCCTCCCACCATGCGGACGCCGCCTCGACGACCGCGTCGAGGTCCGGGCCGCACGGGATCGACCGCGCGACGTCCTCGGGCCGGACGAACTGGCTCGCGGCCTCGAACGCCTCGGTCGTGGGCAGGTCGGCGTTCACGCGCCAGCCGCCCCCGAACCAGCGGAACTGCTCGTGCGCGCGGGCCACCGCGGCGTCCTCGTCGGGGTCCCAGCAGATCGGCATCTGCCCGACGACGCGCGACGGCGCGAGGTCGGCGCGGTCCCGGACCCCCGACCACCGCTCGACGACGTCGGCGTCGGGCTCGGTGGTCACGAGGTGGTCGGCCAGCGGGGCGAACCGCTCGACCGACTGCGGGCCGGACACGGCGGCGCCGATCTCCACGGTCTCGTCGGGGAGGTCCCAGAGCCGGGCGGAGTCGACGCGGTAGTGCACGCCCTCGAACGTGAGGCGCTCGCCGTCGAGCAGCGACCGGATGATCTCCACGGCCTCCTCGAGCATGTCGTGCCGCTCGCCGACCGCGGGCCAGCGCTCTCCCGCGACGTGCTCGTTGAGGTTCTCCCCGGCACCGAGGCCGAGGGTGAAGCGGTCGTCGGAGAGGAGGGCGACCGTCGCGGCCTTCTGCGCGACCACGGCCGGGTGGTAGCGCATCAGGGGGCAGGTCACGTACGTCATGAGCCCGACGCGCTCCGTCGCCTGGGCGACGGCGCCGAGCACGGACCAGGCGTAGGGGGAGTGGCCCTGGGCGTCGAGCCACGGGAAGTAGTGGTCGCTCATCACCTCGAACTCGAACCCGGCGCGCTCCGCGTCGACCGCGTGCTCGACGAGCGCGCGCGGGCCGGACTGCTCGGTCATGAGGGTGTAGCCGAAGCGGGTCATGCCTCGATCGTGGGACGGGCCGGTCGCACCCGCACGCGGGTGCGACCGGCCCGTCCGATCACGCGACGTCCGTCAGGCGAGCGCCTTCGCCTTGAGCTGCGCGAACTCCTCGGGCGTGATCGCCCCCGAGTCCAGGAGCGACTTGGCGTGCGTGATCTGCTCGGCCGGCGACGTGGTCGCGACCTGGCGGATGTACGCGTCGGTGTCCTGCTTCGCCTGGACGACCGCCGCCGCCTGCCGCTCCGCCATCCCGCGCCCGCGGGCGATGAGGTAGACGAGCGACGTCAGGATGGGCAGGAAGATGAGGAAGATGATCCACACGGCCTTCCACCAGCCCGAGAGCTCGCGGTCACGGAAGAGGTCCGCGATGATCTGGAAGAGCACGATGAGGTAGGCGATGAAGAAGAAGCTCCAGACGAGGAGCCAGAAGAAGTCCCAGAAGTCCACGGTCGCGCCCTTTCTCGACGGATCCCCGTACCCGGAGCGCGGCCGGCTGCCGCGCACCAACAGGGCGAACCTAGCGACGATGGGGGGTTTGCGCCCGGTGAAAGCCGGGTGAAGCGTGCGAAGGGGCCGTACGGCACCTCCGGTGCGGATCACCCGTCGGTCGTGGGGGCCGGGAGGCGCCGGGCCCGGGCGACGTCGCCGACGATGACGGCGAGGAGGACGGCGTCCGTGGTCCAGTTGAGGGCGAGCGGCGTGAGCCACGCGTGCGCGCCGAAGAGCGCGGCGACCGCGGCGGCCCCCGCCAGGTGCGGGAGCGACCACCTCCCGCCCGCCGCGCGGCGGAACAGCGCGTTGCCGACGAGGTAGGTCGCCGCCGCCCCGCACACGAGCGCGGCGGTCCACGCGTCGGCGTGGCCCGCGCCGTCGTGACCCAGCGGGTGCAGCAGGACCAGCTCGTCCGCCACGGCGGTGAGCACGATCCCCGCGATGATGACGAACGGCACGTAGGTGTACGCCGTCTGCGCCACCATGCCGCGCTCCTCGCGCGACGTGAAGTACTCGGTCGCGCGCCGCTCGGAGCGGTCGAAGAAGAGCAGCCACATGAGCACCGTGCTCGCGAACGCCGAGCAGAACGCGGACACGGTCGTCGCGTCGAGCGGCAGCTCCGCGAACGCGGCACCCGTGACGATGATCGACTCGCCCAGGCAGATGATGACGAACAGGCTCACGCGCTCGGCCATGTGCTCGCCCCGCACGACCCACGTGCTCGCGCGCGACGCGCCGAGCCAGGGCAGCCAGAACATCGCGCGCGGGCCCGCCAGGTCGATCACGCACGCGACGGCCCACAGCACCAGCCGGTGCTCCTCGACGACCGCACCCGCGATCCACAGGCTGCCCGAGACGACGAACCACGTCGTGATGCGGACGAAGTTCACCGCGTTCTCCGGCCAGACGCGGCCCAGGGCGACCAGGACGAACGCGCTGCGCCCGACCTGCATCGTCACGAGCATCACCGCGAACAGCAGGGCCTTGTCGCCGAACGCCTCGGGGATGGCGCTCGCGAGCACGAGCCCGAGCAGCATGAGGACGACGAGCATCGTCCGCACGGGGACACGCTCGGGATCGAGCCAGTTGGTCGCCCACATCGTGAAGACCCACACCCACCACACCGCCACGCCCAGGACGAGCGTGTGCGCGAGCGTCTCCGCCCCCGGGTGCGCGATGAGGCCGTGCGAGAGCTGCGTGACCGCGAAGACGAACACGAGGTCGAAGAAGAGCTCGACGTAGCCGACTCGGCTCGAGTCGCCGCCGTCGCCGTGCCGCCGGAGGTCGGTGCGCAGGCCCCAGGGCAACGGGGGCCGTCCGGTGCCGGGCGTCGTGAGCGGAGCGTCCATGCTGGGATGCTCCCACCCCGGGTCACCGTCGGGTCACGATCGTCCGGCGCGTCGCGGTTCGTCGCGCACGACCGCCCCGCAGGGCCCACGATGGTCGCGCCACCCGTCGTCGACCGAGGAGTCCACATGGTTCCCGTCCGCCGCCCCGCCTCCCGGCCGGCTCGTGCCGCGTCCGCGCTCTCGCTCGTCCTCGCGGTCGGTCTCCTGGGGGCGTGCGCCTCCGAGACCGACGGCGGCGGGGACGACCCGTCCGCCTCCGAGGAGTCCGAGGGACCGAGCGAGGACGCGTCCGAGGAGCCGTCGGACGACGCGTCCGAGGAGGAGGGCCTGCCCGACGCCGGGACGATGGACGTCGTCGCGGGCGCGCACGGGATGGGCCTGCCGCCCGGCGTCGACGCGCCGACCGAGGGTGGGACCGGCGCCGCGTGGAGCGCGGAGCCCGGGCTGCTGTTCGTCGTGACGTACGGGTCGAGCACGTGCCCCGTGCTCGCGGAGGACGAGGCCGCGGTCCAGGGCAACGACCTCGTCGTGACGTTCGTCGAGATCGCCCCCGACACGGCGTGCACGATGGACTACGTGCCGGCCACCTCGGTGGTCGGGGTGCCCGACGACGTGGATGCGAGCGGCGAGGTGAGCGTCGTCCTGGGTGACCGCGGGACCGTCGTCGTGCCGCCCGCGGCGGACGGCACGACCGGCGAGTCCGCCTGGGTCGAGGAGTAGCCGGTCGCTGCGGTGAAGAGCGCGTGAAAGGACGGTCCCGCCCTGGCGGGACCGTCCTGCGGCGACCGGGGGAGCGGCTACCGTGTGCGGGTGACGACGCCCCTCTCCCGCTCCGCTCGCCGCACCGTGGCCGGCGCCGCGACCCTCGTGCTGGCCCTCGTCCTGGGCGCGTGCTCGGTGCCCCCCAAGCAGCAGACCCCGGTGGACGACGTCGCGACCTCGGCGTCCGGGACGGGCGAGACCGGCCCGGAGGGCTTCGAGGAGTTTTACGGCCAGAGCCTCGCGTGGGAGGACTGCGGCGCGGGCTGGGAGTGCACGACGGCGCGCGCGCCCCTCTCGTGGCAGGACCCTGCTGCCGGCGAGACCGAGCTCGCGGTCAAGCGCCAGCCCGCGACCGGCGAGCGCATCGGCTCGCTGCTCACCAACCCGGGCGGGCCCGGAGCCTCCGGCATCGACTTCGTCACGTCCCTCGCCCCGACCATCGGGGAGCGCGTCACCGCTGCCTACGACCTCGTCGGGTTCGACCCGCGCGGCGTCGGGCAGTCCTCGCCCGTGGTGTGCCTCGACGACGCGGCGAAGGACGAGTCCCTGTCCCGCGACTTCGACACGGACGAGGCAGGGCTCGAGGCGCTCGCGGAGGACCGCCGTGCCTGGGCCGACGCGTGCGCCGAGAACACGGGCGACCTGCTCGGCCAGGTCGACACGCAGAGCGCCGCGCGCGACATGGACATGCTGCGGGCCGTCCTCGGCGACGAGAAGCTCGCCTACCTCGGGTACTCCTACGGGACGCAGCTCGGCGCCACGTACGCGGGGTTGTTCCCGGACAAGGTCGGGCGGCTCGTGCTCGACGGCGCGATCGACACGTCGCTCGACCCGGACACGATCTCCGAGCAGCAGGCGGTCGGCTTCGAGAACGCGCTGCGTGCCTACGTCGAGGACTGCCAGGCCGGGGGCGAGTGCCCGCTGCGCGGTGACGCCGACGAGGGGATGCAGCAGATCCGCTCGCTCCTCGACGCGGCGAAGGCGAACCCGCTGCCCACGGACGGCGAGCGCCGGGTGACGCAGACGCTCGGTTTCTACGGCGTCGCCGTCACCCTCTACAACGACCAGAGCTGGCCCGTGCTCACGCAGGCGCTCACGGAGGCGTTCGAGGAGGGCACGGGCAACGTCCTGCTCTACCTGGCCGACTTCTACAACGACCGCAACCCCGACGGGACGTACTCGTCGAACTCGTCCGAGGCGTTCCGCGCGGTCAACTGCCTCGACGGCCGCCAGGACGACGACCCCGAGGCGATGCAGGCCCAGCTCGAGCGGCTCGAGGAGGCCGCGCCGACCATGGGGTTCTTCTTCGCGTTCGGCGGCCTCACGTGCGACGGCTGGGCGTACCCGGTGGTGGAGCAGGAGTTCGACCTGCACGCCGAGGGCGCCGCGCCGATCGTCGTCATCGGGACGACCAACGACCCCGCGACCCCGTACGTGTGGGCCGAGGGCCTCGCGGACACGCTCGACTCGGCCGTCCTCGTCACCTGGGAGGGCGAGGGGCACACCGCGTACGGACGTGCGAACGCCTGCCTGAGCGACGCCGTCGACGCCTACCTGGTGGACGGGACGGTGCCCGAGGACGGGCTGCGCTGCTGACCCGGGGAGCGTCCGACGGCGGGCCACGGGGCCGCTTTGGAATCTGGCCCGGTCGTTGGGTACAGTAGGCGCTCGTTGCCAGCGGTTCGCGGAGCGGACCGGGACGTAGCACGCCGCCTTAGCTCAGTCGGCAGAGCGATTCACTCGTAATGAATAGGTCAAGGGTTCGATTCCCTTAGGCGGCTCCGACACCGAAGCCCTGACCAGCGGAAACACTGGTCAGGGCTTCGTCGTTCCCAGGAGGTGGTGCGTCGTCCGGCTCGCCGTGCCGGGTGACCCTCCCGTCGCTGTTCGTCACCGCGCGTCCTGCGGCAGCACCGCACCTCTGAAGGACACCCGGCCGGCACGGGTCGCGTCGGCCGGGCGCCGTCAGGCCGGAGACGAGCCCGGATTGTTGCCGCCCGGTGGCGAGCCCGCGCAACCGCCAGGGCTCCGCCGACTGTTCGCCTGCTGGACGCTCTGTCGTCACCGGCCGGACGCGTTCCCCGGCTTGGCTCGTGCCGATGCCACCCGACGAGACGAGGCCCACGATGGTCGAGAGCCCGGCGACCTTCCGCGAGACCGACGCGCCGACCCCGCGCGCCGCCCGTCCGCTGACCGCGCGCGCCGCACGCTTCCCGCGCCCCGCCGTCGCGGCGCACGACCCGTCGGACCCGGACTACACGGCGGGGGACGTCGACGAGCTGGTGCGGTGGCAGCGCCGCGCGTCCGGGAGCTCCGCTCCGCGCACGCGCTGAGCGCTCAGCCGACGCGGCGCAGCAGCAGGATCGCGCCGCCCGCCGCCGCGGCGACGAGCCCGCCGACGCCGACCACGGCGAGCGTCGGGAACGCCTCGTCCGCGGGCGGGGGAGGCGCCATGCGCTCCGCGGCGGACGTGAGGGGCGTGCGCGACGGCTCCGGACGGGGCGTCGTCGGCGTCTCGGTGGGGGTGGGCTCGACCGGGGCCTCGGTCGTCGGCTCCTCCGTAGGCTCCTCGGTGACCTCGGGCTCGGGCGCTTCCGCCGTCTCGACGGGTGCCTCGACGACCGGCACCGGCGCCTCGACAGCCGGCGCCTCGACGGGAGCCTCCGTCGTGGGAGCGGGGGGCGGCGTCGTCGGAGCCGGTGCGGCGGCCGTGGTGCAGACGGCGGTGTCGCCGTTCCACCCGGCGAACTGCCGGTCGATGCCCGTCACGAGCACCCAGCTGACGCAGTACCCGTCGCCGTACGGCCCGCGCTGCGGGACGTCGAGCTCCAGGACCCCGTCGGCCGCGTCCTCCCGCGAGTACCGGTCGCCGAGGTTGCGCGCGTGCGACCCGTCCGGGGCCGTGACGATGTAGCCGAGCCATCCGGAGCCGTCGCGCAACCGGCTCGCGTCGAAGGACACGGCGTCCACGGTGACGGTGAGCCCGCCGCCGCCGTCGCGGTCGTCGGCCACCGCCGGCGACGCGGCGAGCGTCGCTGTGACGACCCCCAGGGTCGCGAGCGCGAGCAGTCGGCCAGCGGCGCGCATCCATCACCTCCGGGTCGGCTCGGGCGTGGTCCGCGGCACATCGTACGCAGTCCTGGCGCGCCGTCGGAAAGCCGTCGGAATCCCCTGTCACGAGCCTGGACAAATCGCTCGACGACGACGCTCGCGCCGTCCTAGCGTGACCGCCATGTTCTTCATGACGATGGTGCGTCGTGGCCGGGCCGGGCACGCGACGCGAGTGGGGATGGCACCCGCTCACCGCTGAGCACGCGGCGCGCGTGGTCGACGACGCGGGCGTGCGTCCCGGTCAGCTCGTCCTCGATCTCGGGGCGGGCGAGGGGGCGCTCACGCGGCACCTCGTCGCCGCGGGCGCGCGGGTCCTCGCCGTCGAGCTGCACCCCCGGCGGGCCCGCGCCCTGCGCGAGCGCTTCGCCGCCGCGGACGTGACGGTCCTCGAGGTCGACCTCGCCGACCTGCGCCTGCCGCGTCGCCCGTTCCGCGTCGTCGCGAACCCGCCGTTCGGGCTGACGTCGCCCCTGCTCGCCCGCGTGCTCGCGCGGGGATCCGCGCTCGTGGCGGCCGACGTCGTCGTGCAGCGGCAGGCCGCGCAGCGCATCGCCGCGGGCGAGGGCACGGCGGGGCGCGCCGCGCGGGGCTGGTCGGTCGAGGTCGGGCGGCCCGTGCCGCGCTCGGCGTTCCGGCCGCCGCCGCGCGTCGACGCGGCCGTGCTCCGCGTCCGGCGAGGGCGGCGCTGAGGCGCGCCTACGGGCTCGGCCGGCCGAGCGTCCCGAGCCACGCGACGATCGCCTCGCACACCGCGGTGTCCTGGCCCTTGAGGTCGTGCGCGCCGGGCAGCTCGACCCGCGTGACCGGACCGGGGATCGCGGCGGTGTGCTCGGTGAGCTCGTCGGGCGTCGCGAACGGGTCCGTGCGCCCCGACACGAGGAGCACGGGCACGCGGAGGTCGGGGAAGTGCTCGGTGCGCAGGCGCTCGGGCTTGCCCGGCGGGTGCAGCGGATAGCTGACGAGCGCGAGCCCGGCCGCGGGCAGGCCCTCGGCGACGGCCATCGAGCACATGCGTCCGCCGTACGAGCGGCCGCCGAGCACGAGGCGGTCCGTCGTCGTGCCGAGCTCGGCGGCGAACGCCTCGGCCTCGGCGCGCACGTGGGCGATCGCGACGGGCGGACGGTCGGGCATCCGCTTGCCCGCGGTCCGGTACGGGAAGTCGATCCGGCGCACGGGCACGGGCGGGTCGAGCGCGGCGAGCGCGTCGTCGATCGCGACGAGCGCGCGGTGGTCGCGGCTCGCGCCGGCGCCCGGTGTGAGCAGGACGCCGGCGACGGGCCGGACGGGGGTCGGCATGGTCACCCGCCCAGTCTCGCAGCGAGCACGACGTTCCTCCTGGTCGAGCACGACGTGGGCGTCGCGAGGACGCTCAGGACGACACCCACGTCGTGCTCGGCGGGTCAGAGGTCGGCGAGGAGCCCCTGCATCGTGTCGATCTCCTCCTGCTGCGTCGCGACGATCTCCTCCGCGAGGGCGCGCACCTCGGGGTGCTCGCCCTCGGCGAGCGCGTCCTGCGCCATCGCGACGGCGCCTTCGTGGTGCTCGACCATGCCCTCGAGGAACAGGCGCTGGGCCTCCTCGGCGGGCGCGGCCTCGAGCGCGGCGAGCGCCTCGTCGTCGAGCATGCCGTCCATGTGGCCGGCGTGCTCGCCGCCGGACGGGTCGGCGCCCCAGCGGTCGAGCATCGCGGTCATCTGCTCGACCTCGGGGGCCTGGGCCGCCTCGATCTGCTCCGCGAGCGCGACGACGCGCTCGTCGACGCCGTCCTTCGCGAGCACGATCGCGGACATCTCCACGGCCTGCTCGTGGTGCGGGATCATCATCTGGGCGAACATCACGTCGGCGTCGGACGCCGTCGTGGCACTACCGGGAGCGGTGCTCGTGGGCGTGCCCGCGGGCTGCTCGCCGGTGTCGCCGCTGCCGGCGTCGGAGCAGCCCGTCAGGACGAGCGTCGTGCCGAGCGCGAGCGCGGCGAGGGTCGTGCGGGCGGTGCGTGTCATGGTCGATCTCCGTTCGTGGGGTGCAGCGGGCGCGCGTCGGCGCCCAGGACGGGGCCGGTGTCGGCCTACGTCCTGCTGATCCCCAGGGCGTGGAGGTCGGGCGGTCGGTCCGGGAGCGGGGCCCGCAGGCCGAGGAGGGGCGCCGCGCCGTGCGTCGGGACCCACGCGGCCCGACGGCGCAGCGCGTCTCGTGCGGCGAGCGTCACCAGCGCGACGAGCACCATGAGGCATAGCGGCCCCGCGCTGCCGTGGGGGTCGACGCCGGTCGAGAGGCTCGGGTCCGGCCCGGAGGCGCCCGCGCCGTCGTCGCGGCTGAGCCCGTCGGCGGCGTACGAGGGCTCCCCGTGCCCGGCGAGGGCGTCGCCCGCGGACGTCGGCCGACCTTCGAGGAGGGTGACCGGACCGCCGTGCCCGGAGCCGCCGTCGGGCAGCGCGACGCCGTGGTGCGTGCTGCTGCCCGCCAGGACGTGCATCCACAGCACGGCGGCCGCCAGCAGGCCCACCAGCACGACCGCCGACCACGACCCTGCGCGCCCGCGAGGTTGCTGTCGTTCTCGCGCGGAGAACGACAGCAACCTCGTGGTCGACGTGGCGGTCACCGGGAGGCGAGCCGCGCCGGGTCGAGGTCGATGCGGCGCAGGAGCTGCGCGTTGAGCGCCACGATGACCGTCGAGGCGGACATGAGGATCGCTCCCACCGCCATCGGCATGACGAACCCGACCGGGGCGAGCACGCCCGCCGCGAGCGGCACCGCCGCGATGTTGTAGCCCGCGGCCCACCACAGGTTCTGCTGCATCTTGCGGTACGAGGCGTGCGACAGCTCGATGATCGACAGCACGGCGCGCGGGTCGGAGCTCGCGAGGATGACCCCGGCCGACGCGATCGCGACGTCCGTGCCGGCGCCGATGGCGATGCCGACGTCCGCCTGCGCGAGCGCGGGGGCGTCGTTGACGCCGTCGCCGACCATCGCGACGACGCGGCCGTCGTGCTGGAGCTCGGCGACCTTCGCGTCCTTGTCCTCGGGGCGCACGCCGGCGAACACCTGGTCGATGCCCAGCTCGCGGCCGACCGCCCGGGCCACCGGCTCGGCGTCGCCCGTGATCATGACGACCTTGATGCCGCGCCGGTGCAGCGCGTCGACGGCCTCGCGCGACTCGGGGCGGATCGCGTCCGCGAGGGCGAACGCACCCACGACCGCGCCCGTCGCGTGGTCGTGCCCTGCCTCGGGCGAGACCACCACGTGCAGGACGGTCGCGCCGTCGTGCGCCCAGGCCTCGGCGTCGGGCAGGGGGTCGAGCCCCCGCTCGCGCAGGAGCGCGGGACCGCCGACCGCCACGCGCCGCGCGCCGTGCGGCGTGGGCACGGTCGCCTCGACCCCGACCGCGGTGAGCGACCGGAAGTCGGTCGCCTGCGAGACCTGGACGTCCCGCTCGGCGGCGCGGTCGACGATCGCGCGAGCGAGCGGGTGCTGGCTGTCGGCCTCGGCCGCGGCGGCGAGCGCGAGGAGCTCGTCCTCGGTCGTGCCGCCGGCGGTGGCGAGGTGCGCGACGACCGGCTCGCCCGCGGTGAGCGTCCCGGTCTTGTCGAACAGGACCGTGTCCACCGTGCGCATGCGCTCCAGCGCGAGGCGGTCCTTGACCAGGACGCCGGCCTTCGCGGCGCGCTCGGTCGAGAGCGACACGACGAGCGGGATCGCGAGCCCCAGGGCGTGGGGGCACGCGATGACGAGCACGGTGATCGCCCGGATCAGCGCCTGCTCGGGCGTGCCGAAGACGAGCCACAGCCCGATCGTCAGAGCGGCAGCACCGAGCGCGTACCAGAACAGCCAGCCGGCGGCGCGGTCGGCGAGGCGCTGGGTCTTGGTCGAGGACGCCTGGGCGTCGGCGACGAGCCGTTGGATGCCCGCGAGCGCGGTGTCCTCGCCGACGGCCGTGATCCGCACGCGCAGCGCGTCGTCCGTCGCGACGGTCCCGGCGACGATGGCGTCCCCGACGGTGCGGCGCACGGGCCGCGACTCCCCGGTGATCATCGACTCGTCGACGTCCGCGGACCCGGACGTGACCTCGCCGTCCGCGGGTACGCGCCCGCCCGGCCGGACGACGACGAGGTCGCCGACGCCCAGGTCGGTCGGCGCGACCGTGGTCACCGTCCCGTCGTCCGCCACGCGCTCGGCCTCGTCGGGCAGGAGCGCGGCGAGCGAGTCGAGCGCCGACGCCGTCTGCGCGAGCGAGCGCATCTCGAGCCAGTGGCCGAGCAGCATGATGACGACGAGCAGCGCGAGCTCCCACCACACGTCGAGCTCGTGCGCGAGCAGCCCGAGGCTCGACCCGAGCGACGACACGAACGCGACGGTGATCGCGAGCGAGATGAGCGTCATCATCCCGGGCTTGCGCCCACGGAGCTCGCTCACCGAGCCCGTGAGGAACGGGCGTCCGCCCCAGAAGAAGATGACCGTCCCGAGCACGGGGGAGACCCAGGGCAGCCACGCTGCGTCGGGCAGGTCGTAGCCGAGAAGCATCGCGAACATCGGGCTCAGCGCGACGGTCGGCACCGCGAGGACGAGCATGACCCAGAACAGACGTCGGAACTGCCCGACGTGGTCGCCGTGCCCGCCGTGGCCCGCGTGGCCGGACATGTCGTGCCCGGCGTGCGCGTCCGGGCTCGCGTGGCCGTGGCCGGCGTGCGCGGTGTGGCCTGCGCGGTCGTGGCCCGCGTGCCCCGGGGCCGGGCCGATCACGGTAGGCGCGTGCCCGTCGTGGTGCGCGGGCGACCCGTGGTGCGTGTCGCCGGTGCTCGGACTGGGCTCGTGCCCGTGGTCATGCTCCGTACGGTGGTCCACCGTTCCTCCTCCCAGATACCCCTAGGGGGTATGTTCTGCTCACGATCATGCACCGCCGTGTCCGATTCGTCAACCCCTCGAGGCCGTCGGGGCGCGGGCGCGCGACAACCCGTACGCCGCTCGGCGGGAGGGGGCCGAGCGGCGCACGGGCTGCTGGGGAGACCGGGGCGTCGTCCGGTCGTGCGGGGGTTCCCGCGCGGCCGGCGGCGACCGGTCCGAGGTCAGGCCGAGGTCAGGTAGGGCAGGACGTGGCGGGCGTAGCGGTCGGCCACGGTCGCGACGACGGTGCGCGGGTCGTCGTCCCAGATCTCCTGGTGGAAGATCTCCGTCTCGACGTCGCCCGTGTACCCGGCCTCGGCGACCCACCGGGTGATGGTCGCGAAGTCGACGTACCCGTCGCCCACGTACCCGCGCGAGAGGAGCGGGTCGGCGGCGAGCGGCAGGATCCAGTCGCACACCTGGTATCCCGCGATCCGTCCTTCGGCGCCTGCGCGCGCGACGCTCGACCGCAGGTCGGGGTCCCACCACACGTGGTACGTGTCCACGACCACGCCGACGACGGCCGGGTCGAACGGCGTGGCGAGGTCGAGCGCCTGGCCGAGCGTCGAGAGCACCGCGCGGTCGGCCGCGAAGATCGGGTGGAGCGCCTCGAGCACGAGCCGCACGCCGTGGTCCGCGGCGAACGGCGCGAGGTCGGCGAGGCGGTCGGCCACGCGCCCGCGCGCGGCGACGACGTCGCGGTCTCCCGGCCCGGCGTCGGGCCGCGGTCCCTGCCCGGGCGTGCCGTTCGCGGGGAGCCCTCCGACGACGAGCACGAGCTCGCGCGTCCCGACCGTGGCCGCCTCCTCGATCGCGCGCCGGTTGTCGTCGAGCGCCGCGGCGACGTCGTCGGCGCCGGTCGCGGTGAGGAACCCGCCCCGGCACAGCGACGACACGCGCAGCCCGGCGTCGGCGACGACCGTCGCGGCCCGCTCGGCGCCGATCTCCTGGACGCGGTCGCGCCACAGCCCGACGGCCCCGTAGCCCGCCTCGGCGGCGAGCGCGACCGCCTCCTCGAGCGTCGCGCGCTTGACCGTCGCGGTGTTGAGCGAGCAGCGCGAGAGGTCGGGCGCGTCCGCGGCGGTCACGCCGCCGCCCCGTTCGCCTCGAGGAACGCGCGCGTGCGGCGCGCGGCGAGGTCCGGGTCGAGCAGGAGCCCCGCCCGGTCCGCGAGGCGGACGAGCGCGACGAGGTGCGCGACCGAGCGCCCGGACTGGAGCCCCCCGACCATCTGGAACGCGGGCTGGGTGCCGTTGAGCCACGACAGGAAGGCGATCCCCGTCTTGTAGTAGTACGTCGGCGCCGCGAACACGTGGCGCCCCAGCGCCTCCGTCGACGCGAGGATCGCGTGCGCGCGGTCGGGGTGCCCGGCGTCGAGCGCGCCGAGCGCCGTGGACGCGGCGGGGTAGATCGCCGCGAAGATGCCGAGCAGCGCGTCGGAGTGCGCCCGGCCGTCGCCGACCACGAGCTCCGGGTAGTTGAAGTCGTCGCCCGTGTAGAGGCGCACGGGGCCTCCTGCGGCGGGATCGAGCGCCGCGAGGCGGGTCCGCAGGTCCTTCTCGTGCGCGGCGTCGAGCAGCGAGACCTTGACGCCGTCGACGCGGCCCTGGTGGGCGCGGACCAGGTCGACGAACACGTCGGTGGCCGCGGCGACGTCCTCGCCCGTGCCCCAGTACCCGGCGAGCGCGGGGTCGAACATCGTGCCGAGCCAGTGCAGGATCACGGGCGCGTCGGCCTCGGCGAGCACGGCGTCGTAGACGCGCGCGTACTCCTCGGGGGAGCGGGCGACGCGGGCGAGCGCGCGCGACGCCATGACGATCACCTGGGCGCCCGCGTCCTGGACCACGTGCACCTGTTCGCGGTAGGCGTCGGTGACGGCGGCGAGCGCGGCGGTGTCGCCCGGCTCCCAGCCCGCGACGACGGCGGGGTCGAGCTGGTCCGTGCCCGCGCCGCACGCGACGCGACCGCCGACGGTCCGCGCCTCGGCCGCCGAGCGTCGCACGAGCTCCTGGGTCGCGGCCCAGTCGAGGCCCATGCCGCGCTGCGCGGTATCCATCGCGTCGGCGACGCCGAGCCCGTGCTCCCAGAGACGGTGCCGGTAGGCGAGCGTGGTGTCCCAGTCGACGACGGCAGGCGCCCCGGGCACGTTCTCCGCGCCCACGTGCGGCACGACGTGCGCGGCCGCGAAGGCGACGCGCGACGTGAAGGGCGCGGACGGCGTCGTCCAGGGACCGGGCACGAGCAGCTCGCGCACCTCGGTCCCGGCGACGCGGCCGTCGTCGGCGAAGCGGGGCAGGCGCACGACGGCGCCGCTGCCGTCGCGGTCGCGCAGCTCGCGCGCGCCGGGAGCCTCGGTCGTCGGCGCGGTCACAGCACGATCTCCGGCACGTCGAGGCGGCGGCCCTCGGCGGACGAGCGGAGCCCGAGCTCGGCGAGCTGCACGCCGCGCGCCGCGGAGAGCAAGTCGTAGCGGTGCGGGCGGCCGGCGGCGACGTCGCGGAGGAACTCCTCCCACTGGGCCTTGAAGCCGTTGTCCAGGTCGGCGTTCGCGGGGACCTCGAGCCACTGGTCGCGGAACGGCTCCGTGACGGGCAGGTCGGGGTTCCACACGGGCTTGGGGGTGTGGGCGCGCTGCTGCGCGACGCACCGGCGCAGCCCGGCGACCGCGGAGCCGTGCGTGCCGTCGACCTGGAACTCGACGAGCTCGTCGCGGTGGACGCGCACGGCCCAGGACGAGTTGATCTGCGCGACGACCGGGTCGCCGCCCGGCGTCTCGACCGCGAAGATCCCGTACGCGGCGTCGTCGGCGGTCGCGGCGTACTCCGCGCCCTGCTCGTCCCAGCGCGTGGGGATGTGGGTCGTGGTCTGCGCGGTGACGGTCTTGACGGACCCGAGGATGCCCTCGAGCACGTAGTTCCAGTGGCAGAACATGTCGGTCGTCATGCCGCCGCCGTCCTCGGCGCGGTAGTTCCACGACGGGCGCTGCGCGGCCTGGTGGTCGCCCTCGAACACCCAGTAGCCGAACTCGCCGCGCAGGGACAGGATGCGGCCGAAGAAGCCCTCGTCGACGAGGCGGCGGAGCTTGACGAGGCCGGGCAGGTAGAGCTTGTCGTGCACGACGCCGGCGGTCACCCCGGTCTCCTCGCGCAGCCGCGCGAGGTCGATCGCCTCGGCGAGCGTCTCGGCTGTCGGCTTCTCGGTGTACACGTGCTTGCCGGCCTGCATCGCCTTGGTGAGCGTCTTGGCGCGCAGCGCGGTCATCGAGGCGTCGAAGACGACGTCGGTCGCCGGGTCGACGATCACGCCGTCGAGGTCGGTGGTCCAGTGCTCGACGTCGTGCTGCGCGGCGAGCTCGCGGAGCTTGGTCTCGTTGCGCCCGACGAGCACCGGCTCGACCTGGAGGCGCGTGCCGTCGGGGAGCTCGACGCCGCCCTGCTCGCGGATCGGCAGGATCGAGCGGACGAGGTGCTGGCGGTACCCCATGCGGCCGGTCACGCCGTTCATCGCGATCCGCAGGGTTCGGGTGGTGGTCATCGATCGGCTCCGTCGTCGGTCGGGCGCCCGGCGGGCCGCCGAGCGTGGAATGCGCTTTCCGCGAGCGTAGGGGAACCGTTTTCCCGCGTCAACAGGGATGTGTCAGAGCGGGGGCGTGGACTCCCGGATCACGGCCTCGCCCCGGACCACGACCCGCTGCGGCGCGGCGGCGTCGTCGGTGAGGGCGGGCGACGGAGCGAGCGCGAGCGCGAGCGCCTGCTCCCCGACCTCGGCGAGCGGGATGCGGACCGTCGTCAGGCCCGGCGTGACGTCGCGCAGGGTCACGATGTCGTCGAAGCCCGCCACGGCGACGTCCTCGGGCACGCGCAGACCCGCTTCGCGCGCCGCGGCCATCGCGCCCACCGCCATGACGTCGTTCACCGCGAAGACGGCGACGGGCGGGGTGCCCGTGCCGAGCGGACCAGACCCCAGCCGGTCGAGCAGCTCACGCATCCCGCCGTGGCCGCCGTCGCGCGTGAACGCGCACTCGACGACCGCGTCCGGGGGGACGGGGGACCCGAGGTCGGCCAGCGCCCCGGTGAAGCCGCGCGCCCGGTCGAGCGCGGTGCGGTGCCCCGCCGGACCCGCGAGCACGCCGAACGCCCGGTAGCCCAGGCCGTGCAGGGCCCGCGCGAGGTCCGCGGCGCCGTCTGCGTTGGCGATCTCCACCGCGGGCAGGTCGCCGAGCGGCTGACCGACGAGCGAGACCCCGCCGCCCGACGCGCGGTAGCGCTCGAGCGCGCCCCGCAGCGCGCCGTCGGCGTCCTCCGTGAGCCGCCCGCCGCCCAGCACGACCGCCCGCGCCCGCTGCCGGTCCATGAGCTCGACGAACGCGCGCTCCCGCTCGGGCGAGTGCCGCGTGCTCGTGAGGGTGACGATGAGCCCGTCGCGGTCGGCCGCCTCCGCGACGCCCGCGGCGAGCGACGAGAAGTACGGGTCCGCGATGTCGTGCACCACGAGCCCGACGCTCGTCGTGCGGCCGCGCGCCATGGCCTGCGCGCTCGGGTCCGGCGAGTAGCCGAGCCGCCGTGCGGACGCCAGCACCCGCTCCCGCAGGTCCGGTCGCACGGTGCGGTTCGCGCTCCCGTTGATCGCGCGGGAGGCGGTCGCGAGGGAGACGCCGGCGTCGCGCGCGACCTCGCTCAGAGTGGGTCCGGGCACGGACCCAGGCTAGCGGGACCGCTCCCGCAGCCCGGGTGGGCCGCGCCCGGAGCGGCTACGTTCGACGAGACCGCCACCCACCACACGGCCGACGTGCCCCAGGAGGAACCCATGACGTCTCACGGTGCCGCACCCACGCCCGGCACGACGGCGCTCCTCGCCCGGGCGCTCGCGCTCGGCGTCGCCGCGGGGTCGCGCAGCAGCCTCGGCATCGCGGCGCCGGTGCTCGGGGGGTGGGTCGGGGGCGGGTCGCGCGGCGGGTCCGGTGGACCCGGCCTGCTCGCGCGGGCCGGCGCCATCGCCGGGGTCGTGGGCGAGATGGTGGGCGACAAGCTGCCGCAGGCGCGGAGCCGCCTTGACCCACCCGGGCCGGTGGTCCGGCTCGGGAGCGGTGCCGCTGGCGGGGTTCTCCTGGCCCGCCACCGCACGGGTCCCGCGGGCGTCGTCGCCGTCGCGGTGGCCGGTGCCGCGGGAGCGGCTGTCGGGACGTGGGGCGGCGCGGCGTGGCGACGCCTCGCCGTCGGGTCGCGACCCGACTGGCCCGGAGCGGTCGCGGAGGACGTCGTCGCCCTCACCCTCGCGGCGTGGGCCGTCAGGCCCTGAGGGTCGGCGGGCTCAGCAGCCTGCCTCGTCGTAGCGGCACAGCAGGTCCCACGCGGCCCGGGCCGTGCCCGTCACCGTCTCGCGCGCGGCACCGACCGTGCTCTCCCCGCCGTCGAGCGCGACGAGCGTGACCGCCGTCCCGCGCCGCGTCGTCGCGAGGTAGGTGCCGAGGGCCGTGTCCGGGTCCCCGCCCTCCCCGGCGCCGTAGTAGTCCGTCGTGAACCCGGTGCCCTGGGCGCCGACGTCGAGCGGCTCGACGGCGTACGCCGTCCCCTCGGCGCTGCCCTGCTCGGCGCAGGCCGCCAGAGCGTCCGCGAGGCGGGCGGCCTCCGCCGCGGCGAGGTCGGCGTCGTCGAACACGGCCACCTGCTGCACGCCCACCTGGGCCTCGTCGGCACCGTCCCCCTGGGCGGCCGTGCGCATCGCGAGGGCGTCCTCGGGCTCGGCGCCTCCGCACGCCTCGGGCAGGTGCCAGGCCGTCGTGCCCTCCGACTCCTCGCGCGGTCCCGTGACGGGGGCCCACGCCTCCGCGGGCAGCAGGACGTCGGCAGGCGCGTCCGTCGGGACCGTGGCGCCCGGACCCGACGCGGTCGTCGAGGTCGGGGCGTCCGTCGCGGTCTCCGAGGGCGTGCCGGTGCTGGGCGCGGACGGCGGCGGTGCGTCGTCGGGGTTCGCGGTGCAGGCCGCGAGCACCAGGGCGCTCGCGACGAGGGCAGTCGTCCGTGTCGAGGCTCTCATCCGTTCCACCCTGGCAGTGGACCGAGCGGCTCGCAGGGCCACACGGGACGGCCCGGTGCTCAGGACGTCGGGACGCTCGTCACCGTCGTGAGGAGGAACGCCGAGTCCTCGAGCGCGCCCACCGCGTGCCGCTCGTGCGTGAGGACCCGGAGCTCGCCCGCGCCCAGCTCGACGTCGCCCTCGCCGAGCGCCGTGACGCGCACGCGGCCGCGCAGCACCTGGATCGACGCCGCCGGTGGTGAGTTGTGCTCCCCGAGCTCGACGCCCGCGCGCAGCGCGAGGATCGTCTGACGCAGCGGGCCGTCGTGCAGCACGACCTCGGCGCTGCGCCCGTTCGGGGCGGTCCGGGCGTGGGTGAGATGGGCGTCGGTGAGAAGGTCGACGTTCGTCATCGGGGCTCCGACCTGTCGGGGGAGCTCCATCATGCCGCGCCCGGCGACGCGGTGCCCGTCCCGATGGCGCGCCGCGGGGTGTGGTGGTGATCCGCGGCGCCGTCGGGAAGAGTGACGGTCATGCAGGTCGTCTCCGGGTTCTTCATCGGTCTCGTCGGCATCGTCTTCACGGTCGTCATGCTCCTGCTGCTCGCGGCGACGGCACGACGCGTCATGGGGGCGGCTGTCGGCTGGGTCCGCTCCGCCGTGGTGGCGTTCGCGATGCTGTCCGTCGCGTCGTGGGTGCTCACCAACGGCCTGCTCGACGCCGGCTGGTCGCGTGCGGACGGGACGCTCACCGTCGCACCCGGCGTCGCGCTCGTCGCGGTGGTCCTCGCCTTCGCGTGGGCGTTCGTGCTCGGGCTGTGCGTGCTGCTCGTGCTCGAGCTGCTGGTCCCCACCGGGTCGGTGCCCGGGCCGTGGCGCGCGCTGCGCGGCCTGCGGCAGGGGCGTCGCGAGACCCGGCGGTACGCGCAGATCCTCACGATCGGCGTCCGGCACGGCCTCGGCGGGGCGCTCACGCGCGGGGCGCGGCAGCCCGACGGGTCGCGGCTCTCACGCACCGACCAGCGCCGACAGGCCGCCGCGCTCCGCGACGCCCTGAGCGACGCGGGCGTGACCTTCGTGAAGTTCGGCCAGGTCCTGTCGACGCGCCGCGACCTGCTCCCCGCCACGTTCGCCGACGCGCTCGCCACGCTCCAGAGCGAGGTCCCGCCCGCGCCGTGGTCGCAGGTCGAGGCGGCCGTCACGAGCGCGCTCGGGCGGCCGATCGACGAGGCGTTCGCCGAGTTCTCGCCCGAGCCGCTCGCGTCGGCGTCGGTCGGGCAGGTGCACGCGGCCCGGCTGGCCGACGGGCGGGAGGTCGTGGTCAAGGTGCAGCGCCCCGGCGCGCGGGCGCAGGTCGAGACGGACCTGGCGATCCTCGGCCGCCTCGCGCGTCGCATCGAGCGCGACACCGCGTGGGGGCGCTCGCTCGGCGTCGTCGACCTGGCGGACGGCTTCGCGGCGTCGCTGCGCGAGGAGCTCGACTACACGGTCGAGCTGGAGAACACGCTCGCGCTCCGCGCGGCGCTCACGCGGGGTGCGGTGGGGGAGCGGCTGCCGGACGCCGACGGCGCCGACCCGGGTGCGGGTCCGCGCGTCCGCGTCCCGGAGGTCTACCCCGAGCTGTCGGGCACGACCCTGCTCGTCATGGAACGGCTCGACGGCGTTCCCGTCGGCCGTGCCGCGGACGTCCTCGCTGGCCTGGACGACGCCGTGCGCGCCGACCTCGCGTCGCGGCTCCTCACCGCGACGCTCGAGCAGGTGCTCGTCGCGGGCACGTTCCACGCCGACCTGCACCCCGGCAACGTGCTCGTCACCGACGACGGCCGCCTCGGCCTCCTCGACATGGGCTCCGTCGGGAGGCTCGGAGAGCCCGAGCGCCTGGCGCTCGCGGCCGTGCTGCTCGCGGTCGACGCCGACGACGCCGTCGCCGCGACCGACGCGCTGCTCGAGCTGCTCGACGCCCCGGTCGACCTCGACGTGCGCCGCCTGGAGCGCGCCGTCGGGCAGGTGATCGTGCGGTTCCGCGGCGCGGGTGCGAGCGGCGCGATGTTCACCGCGCTGTTCCGGCTCGTCACCGACGCCGGGCTCGCCGTGCCGTCGCAGGTCGCCGCCGCGTTCCGCACCTTCACGTCGCTCGAGGGGACGCTGCGCCTGATCGACCCCGGGTTCGACCTCGTCGCCGGGGCCCGCGCGACCGCGCAGCCGCTCGTGCGGCGCGTCGTCACGCCGGAAGGCCTGCGCGAGCGCGCGACGAGCCTCTTCCTCGGCCTCGCCCCCGAGCTCGAACGGCTCCCGCGCCGCCTCGCCAAGATCACGAGCGACGTCGAGGCCGGGCGGCTCACGGTCAACGTGCGGTCGTTCGCCCACCCCGACGACCGCGCGTTCGTCACCGGCCTCGTGCAGCAGGTCGTGTCCACGGTCATCGCTGCGGCGGCCGTCGTGGCGGCGGTCGTGCTGGTCTCCGCGGACTCCGGCCCCGAGCTCGTCGAGGGCCTGCGACTCTTCGCCGTCCTCGGCGCGGCGCTGGGGTTCGTGGGAACCGTGTTGGCCGTCCGCGTGCTCGTGTTCGCGTTCCGCGGCGCGGCGACGGGTGGCCGCCGGCCCTGAGGCTCAGGCGGCGGGCGTCGCGTGCATCTGCGCGTACGTACCGCCGGCGGCGACGAGCTCGTCGTGGCTGCCGACCTCGACGACGCGGCCGTGGTCCATGACGACGATGCGGTCGGCGCCGCGGACGGTCGTGAGCCGGTGCGCGACGACGAATGTCGTGCGCCCGCGCATCAGCCGCCCGAGCGCCTCCTGCACGAGCCGTTCTGACGTGGTGTCGAGTGCGGACGTCGCCTCGTCGAGGACGAGCACGCGCGGGTCGCGCACGAGGGCGCGGGCGATGGCGAGGCGCTGGCGCTGTCCGCCGGAGAGACGCCCGCCGCGCTGACCGATCACGGCGTCGAGGCCGCCCATCTCGGTGACGAAGTCCCACGCGTTCGCGTCGCGGAGCGCCTGCTCGACGGCGGCGTCGGTGAGGTCGGGGCTGCCGTAGGTGACGTTGTCGCGCACCGACCCTTCGAACAGGATCGACTCCTGCGGCACGACGGCGAGGAACCGCCGGTAGGAGCGCAGGTCGACCGTCGCCGTGTCCACGCCGTCCACCAGGACGCGCCCCGACGTCGGCGAGAGGAAGCCGATGACCATGTTGAGCACGGTCGACTTGCCCGACCCCGAGGCCCCGACCAGGGCGACGGTCTCGCCGGGCCGCGCGACGAGGTCGAGGTGGTCGACCGCGAGGGCGGGCTCCTCGCCCGGTGCGAGTACGTCGTCGTACGCGAACGTGACGTCCTCGAACGCGACGCGGCCCTCGACGTGGTCGAGCACGCGCTTGCCGGCGTTGCGCTCGACGTCGGGCTCGCCCAGCACCTCGCCCATGGACCGCACGGACTCCAGGCCCTTCGTGATGATCGGCGCGAGGCTCAGCAGCCCCGTCACGGACGCGGTGAGCGTGACGAAGTAGCTCGACAGCATGACGACGTCGCCGGGGGACACCGCGAACGTCTGCGTCCACGCGACCCACGCCGCGCCGACGAGCCCCGCGACGGAGAGCACCTGGAACACGATCCACGACAGCGCGCCGAACCGGCCGTTGACGACGTCGAGCCGGATCCCCGCCTCGCGCACGCGGTGCAGCACCGAGCCCATCCGGTCGAGCTCGCGCTCCTCGAGCGCGTGCGCGCGCGTCACCGGGATGAGGTGCGTCATCTCGGCGACGCGCGCCGACATGTTCTCCACCTCCGCCCGGAACGCGGCGTTGCGCGTGGTCATGCGGCGGCGCATCGCGACGACGAGCCACGCGGCCGCGGGCACGGTGAGCGCGAAGATCACGAGGAACTCCGGGACGCGCACGGCCGTGAGCACGACCGCGCCGACGAGCGTCGTGAGCGCGGCCATGCCCGAGTCGAACGTGGTGCGCGACGCCTCGACGACGTTCTCGACGTCGCGCACGATCTTGGCCTGGAGCACGCCCGCGCTGACGCGGCGGTGGTAGCCGATCGAGAGCTCCTGGAGCCGGCGCGAGAGCGCCATGCGCAGCCCGTTCTCGACCGTGCGCACGGCGGTCGAGAGCCACCGCACGTAGAGCGTGTGCAGCGGGAGGTTCTGCGCGACGACGGCGAGCATGATCGCGCCCGTGATCCACAGCTCGCGCAGCGGCCGGTGCTCGACGACGACGTCGATGACCGTCGCGGTGAGCGCCGGGATCACCCACACGGGCGAGTGCTTGACGGCGAACGCGAGCGCCGCGGCGGCGAGCCGCCCGCGCTGCGGCGCGAACAGCCGGGTGACGGTGCGGACGGGTCGGGAGCCGTCGTAGGTGTCCTCGATCTGCACGTGCCACATCGTCCACCCGCGGGGCGGGCGGCGTCGAATCGTTTCGAGGGGCGAAACCCTCAGTCGTCGTGCGCTCCCGAGGGGTGGGTCGCGTCCGGGGGCCGCACCACGGTCACGGGGCAGTGCGCGTACTCGACGGCGTGGCGGCTCACCGAGCCGAGCAGCAGGCGGTCGAACCCGCCGACGCCGCGGTTGCCGAGCACGAGCCGCTCAGCGTGCGACGACGCCTCGATGATCCCCTTCGCGGCGTGCACGTGCTTCACGCTCCGCACGAGGCGGTCGTCGGGCAGGTCGACCCCTGCGGCCTCGAGCGCGGCGTCGAGCTTCTGGGAGGCGTACTTCTCGTAGTCGTCGATCGGCGGCGTCCATCCCCACGAGTCGGGCAGCGGGGCGAGCGACACGATCTGCCAGCAGAACAGGGCCTCGAGCGTCGCGCCCGTGCGCCGCGCGACGTCCGCGCCGTGCCGCAGGGCCTGGACCGACGTCGACGACCCGTCGACCCCGACCACGACGGGCCGCGCGTGGTCGTGACGCACGTCGGGCGTGCCGCGCACCACGGTCACGGGGATCGTCGCGTGCTGCACGACGGCGGTCGGGACCGACCCGAGGACCATGCGTCCCAGGCGTCCCCGGCCGCAGCGCCCGACGACGAGCAGGTCGGCGTCGTCGCCGTCGCCCGGGGCGGGCTGCACGTCGTCCTGGACGGACTGGCTGGTCCCGGGCTGGGCGAGGGCGAGCAGGACCGCCGCGGGACTGCCGCGCTCGGCGAGCGCCGTGGCCGTCACCGCGTCCGGCGCCAGGCCCGTGCGCGCGTGCGCGGCGTCCAGCCACTCCTGGACCAGCGCCCGCTTCTCGTCGGCCGCCGCGTCCGGGCCGTCACCCGCCCCCTGCCGCGACTCGAACGCGAGCGCGGCCGTGAGCGACACTTCCCGGTCCGCCGCCTCGCGCAGCGCCCAGTCGAGCGCGCCGCCGGACTCCTCCGACCCGTCCACACCGACGATCACGCCGCGCATCCCGCCACCTCCGCCCGGTCGGCCGACCGCGTGCGCCGTCGGCGTGCTGTCCCGACGCCGTCACCCGGCGCCGGTGCTGACTCGACCCTAGGCCGCGACACCGCGATCCGCCCGGGACGCCTGTCCCGGACGGACGGCCGAGGGTCACCAGCTGGTCGCCGAACCCGGGGTTGTCGTCCCTGCCGGCGCCGAACCCACCCGTATCCCCGGGTTCGGCGACCTGGGCGACCACAACCCCGGGTTCGGCGTCGGGCCGAACGGGGCTCAGAACCTCGGCTCGGGCTCGTCCTGGAGGATGTTGCGCAACGGGCGCGTCACGACGTCCACGCGCGCGAGCAGGTCGGCCGGTCCCGAGACGACGAGCGCCCGGTCGTCCAGCGGGACGTACACCGCGGCGTGCTCCCGCACGGTCACGTGCAGGCACTGGCGCGCCTCGCCGTCGACCCCGAACGTGGAACGCGTGACCGGCGCGACGTCGACCTCCTCGACGATCGCGCGCATCGCTGCGCGGTACTCCTGGTAGGAGTCGAGGAAGTCGTCGTCACCCGGGTTGTCGGAGTGCAGCGGCGCAGCGAGCGCGCCGCTGAGGGCGGTGCGGACGATGTCCTCCGCCTGCTCGTCGTGCGCTGCCAGGACGCGCAGCGTCTCGACGTCGAGCGTCTCGCCCGTGAACGACACGTAGGAGCGCAGGAACCGCTCCTCCGCGGGGTCGTGCGCGCCGTGCCCGGCCCCCGTGAGCGTCTCCTCGTCGAGGTCGAGGCCCCAGGTCAGCGGGTCGTCCACCTCGGCGACGACGCCGTGGAAGCGGGCGACGACCTGCTCCCACGTGGCGGGCGCGCTCGCGGACCGCGCGTCACGCTCGTCTGCTCCCGGCGCGGCGGGGTCCTCGGGCTGCTGGTCCGGCTGGTGCATCGCTCTCGCCACCCTTCTGGCCGTCCGTGCGGGGCGCACTCCCGAGCCTGCCCGGGGTGCGCGTCGCGGTCAACGCGCCGCGCGCGTGTCGGGCCGGGTGATCTGCGGCCGACGGCGTCCGGCGGCCCCGCAGGTCACGGCCCGACACCTCTTTCACGCCCCTGGCGAACAACGGCATACGGAGGGGGTGCGGCTCGTTCGAACCGCATAGAGTCAATGCGGTCAGGCTTGTACCCGTCGTCCGGCGGGCAGGTGTACGCCGCTCACGAGGAGCAGCACATGTTCGAGAGATTCACAGACCGAGCCCGTCGGGTCGTCGTCCTTGCCCAAGAAGAGGCACGGATGCTCAACCACAACTACATCGGCACCGAGCACATCCTCCTCGGCCTCATCCACGAGGGCGAGGGTGTCGCGGCCAAGGCGCTGGAGTCCCTCGGGATCTCCCTCGACGGCGTCCGCACCCAGGTGACCGAGATCATCGGCGAGGGCCAGCAGGCCCCGAGCGGGCACATCCCGTTCACGCCGCGTGCCAAGAAGGTGCTCGAGCTGTCGCTGCGCGAGGCGCTCCAGCTCGGCCACAACTACATCGGCACCGAGCACATCCTGCTCGGCCTCATCCGTGAGGGCGAGGGCGTCGCCGCCCAGGTCCTGACCAAGATGGGCGCCGACCTCAACAAGGTGCGCCAGCAGGTCATCCAGCTCCTGTCCGGCTACCAGGGCAAGGAGCCCGTCGCCGCGGGCGGCCCCGCCGAGGGCCAGCCGTCGGGGTCGGCCGTGCTCGACCAGTTCGGGCGCAACCTCACCCAGGCCGCGCGCGAGGGCAAGCTCGACCCGGTCATCGGGCGCAGCCTCGAGATCGAGCGCGTCATGCAGGTGCTCAGCCGCCGCACCAAGAACAACCCGGTGCTGATCGGCGAGCCCGGCGTCGGCAAGACCGCCGTCGTCGAGGGCCTGGCGCAGGACATCGTGCGCGGCGACGTGCCCGAGACGCTCAAGGACAAGCAGCTCTACACGCTCGACCTCGGCGCGCTCGTGGCCGGCTCGCGCTACCGCGGTGACTTCGAGGAGCGCCTCAAGAAGGTGCTGAAGGAGATCCGCACGCGCGGCGACATCATCCTGTTCATCGACGAGATCCACACCCTCGTCGGGGCTGGTGCCGCCGAGGGCGCGATCGACGCAGCGAGCATCCTCAAGCCGATGCTCGCGCGCGGCGAGCTCCAGACCATCGGCGCGACGACGCTCGACGAGTACCGCAAGCACGTCGAGAAGGACCCGGCCCTGGAGCGCCGCTTCCAGCCGATCCAGGTCGCCGAGCCGTCGCTCAACCACGCGATCGAGATCCTCAAGGGCCTGCGCGACCGCTACGAGGCGCACCACCGCGTGTCCATCACGGACTCCGCGCTCGTCTCCGCGGCCACGCTCGCGGACCGGTACATCAACGACCGGTTCCTCCCGGACAAGGCGATCGACCTCATCGACGAGGCGGGCGCGCGCCTGCGCATCCGCCGCATGACGGCCCCGCCGGAGCTCAAGGAGCTCGACGAGGAGATCGCCGAGGCGCGTCGCGAGAAGGAGTCCGCGATCGACGCGCAGGACTTCGAGAAGGCCGCGGGCCTGCGCGACAAGGAGAAGCAGCTCACCGCGAAGCGTGCCGACAAGGAGAAGGCGTGGAAGTCCGGTGACCTGGACACCGTCGCCGAGGTGGACGAGGAGCTGATCGCCGAGGTCCTGGCCATGGCCACGGGCATCCCGGTCTTCAAGCTCACCGAGGAGGAGTCCAGCCGCCTGCTGCACATGGAGGACGAGCTGCACAAGCGCGTCGTCGGCCAGGAGGCCGCGATCAAGGCGCTGTCGCAGGCCATCCGCCGCACGCGTGCGGGCCTCAAGGACCCCAAGCGCCCCGGCGGGTCGTTCATCTTCGCCGGCCCGACCGGCGTCGGGAAGACCGAGCTGGCCAAGGCGCTCGCCGAGTTCCTCTTCGGGGACGAGGACGCGCTCATCCAGCTCGACATGTCGGAGTTCTCCGAGAAGCACACCGTCTCGCGGCTGTTCGGCTCGCCCCCCGGCTACGTCGGGTACGACGAGGGTGGACAGCTCACCGAGAAGGTGCGGCGCAAGCCGTTCTCGGTCGTGCTGTTCGACGAGGTGGAGAAGGCCCACGCCGACATCTTCAACTCGCTCCTGCAGATCCTCGAAGACGGTCGCCTGACCGACTCGCAGGGCCGCGTCGTGGACTTCAAGAACACCGTCATCATCATGACGACCAACCTCGGCACGCGGGACATCGCCAAGGGCGTCCAGACCGGCTTCAACGCCGGCGGCGACCTGGTCACGTCCTACGAGCGCATGAAGGCGAAGGTCAACGACGAGCTCAAGCAGCACTTCCGGCCCGAGTTCCTCAACCGCGTCGACGACGTGGTGGTCTTCCCGCAGCTCTCGCAGGCCGAGATCATCCAGATCGTCGACCTGATGATCGCCCGTCTCGACGCCCGCCTGAGGGACAAGGACATGGGCATCGAGCTCACCCCGGCGGCGAAGGTCCTGCTCGCCGAGAAGGGCTACGACCCGGTCCTGGGTGCTCGTCCGCTGCGCCGCGCGATCCAGCGCGACATCGAGGACGTGCTCTCCGAGAAGATCCTGTTCGGCGAGCTCAAGGCCGGCGAGATCGTCCTGGTGGACGCCGACGGCGAGGGCCTGCTCGGGGAGTTCACCTTCCGGGGTGTCTCCAAGGGCGAGCACGACCGCGGCCCGGTGAGCGTGGGCGCGGCTGCCGCGCTCGACGCCCCCACCGGCGTCTCGGTCCGCGACCTGCCCCCGACGGGCGAGCTGCAGGCCGGCGCTGAGTGAGTGGTGTGATCCGCTCCTGAGAGCCTGACGACGTCTGCCCAACGGCAGCGCCTGACACACGGGCCCCGATCCTCCTCCGGGAGGGTCGGGGCCCGTCGTCGTCCCGCCGGGGGAGAGCCGGGGCCCCGCGAGGTAGAACGAGCGGTCGCGAGGTAGAGCTCGGCGCGTCCTACCTCGCGACCGGTGGTTCTACCTCGCCGTCGAGGAGTCGACGCCGTTGCACGGCGTTACGTTCGTCCTCCTCGTGGGACGGGGCGCGATGCTCCTTTCCGGGTGGTGCGGGTGCTGGCACAGTCGCCCGCATGCAGACGACACCGGGGGGCCTTGTCGCCGTCCCCGCCGCCGACGCCGGGCACGTGCCCGGCCTCGTGTGTCGTCGCGCGACCGACTCGCGGGCGTGTCGCCGCGCCGCGTGTCGTCCGACCCCGTGCCGCTGAGCACGTCGACGCACTGACCGACGGCCGCCCCGGCCGCCGTCGGGCCCGTTCACCACTTCACCTCCCGCGCGCGGCTTCCGCATGCCCCCGTGCGCTCTCCCCGAGAGGACTCGCCATGCCCGCACACCCGCTCGTTCCTCCCTCCGCACCGCCCGGCCGCGCGTCGGGCCGTCCGTCGGGTCGTCGCAGCGCGACCGCCGTCGCGCTCGGCCTCGTCGCGCTGCTCGCGACGGGTGCGTGCGGCGCCGCGCAGGCCTCCGGCGGCACGGACCCGGCCGACGGCGCGGCCCTCGCCGCCGACGCCGACCTGCCCACCGACGTGCCCGCGGGCACGGTCCTGCGCATCGGCGACCCGACGACGCAGAAGGCGTTCGAGCTGGCCGGCGACGACCTCGACAGCGACTTCTCGTTCGAGGTCGAGTGGGCCAACATCTCCGGCGGCCCCGCGACGACCGAGGCGTTCCGCGCGGGTTCGCTCGATGTCGGCGCGGTGGCCGAGATCCCGCCGATCCACGCGACGTGGACGGGCCTGGACGTGCAGATCTACGCGTCGATCTACCGCGAGAACTGGGAGGACGCGCCGATCTACGAGTTCGCGGGCGCGCCGGGCGTCGAGCTCGACTCGCTCGAGGACTTCCGCGGCCACCGCATCGCGTTCAGCCCGGGCCAGGCGCAGGGCGCGATCGTGCTCAAGGCGCTCCAGGAGGCCGGCCTCACGCAGGACGACGTCGAGCTGGTCGAGCTGCCGAGCACGGGTGACGTGTACTCGACGGCGCTCGCCGCGGGCGAGGTCGACATCGCCCCGCTGGGCGGCACGCAGCTCTTCCGCTACCTGGCCACGTACGAGGCCGACGGCGCGACGTCGGTCAAGCACCACCTGCGCGACGACGCCTCGCACCTCTACGGCCCGACGGAGGTCGTCGAGGACCCGGCCCGGGCCGCGGCGCTGCGCGAGTACGTCGCCGCGTGGGCGGCGGCGAAGGTCTGGATCGACGAGCACCCCGAGGAGTGGAAGCAGGGGTACTACATCGAGGACCAGGGCCTGAGCGAGGAGGACGCGCAGTACCTCATCGACCACGCGCCGGTCCCGGACATCCCGTCCGACCTCACCGAGGGCATCGAGCGCACGCAGGCGACGATCGACCTGCTCGCGACCGAGCTCGACCAGGAGCCGTTCGACGCGACCGACCTCTTCGACGAGCGCTTCGGCCCGGTCGCGGGCGAGGCCGCGGCGGCGGCGCGCGACGGGGGCACGCAGTGAGCGCGGCGGTCGTCGACCGGGTGGACCTCGCGGTCCCGAGGCTCGACGACGCACCTGCGGTCACCACGGACGTCCGGCCCCGCGGTACGCGCCTGGGGCTGGGACGACCGATCCCGCTCGCCGCGCTCGTCGGCGTGACGCTCCTCGCGGGCGTCTGGTCGGTCGGGTCCGCGACGGGGCTCATCGACCCGCGCGTGCTCTCCGCGCCGTGGACCGTCGTCACGACGGGGGCGGAGCTCGTCGCGAACGGCAAGCTCGGCGCACACCTCGGGGTGTCCCTGACGCGGGCCGCGCTCGGGCTCGCGTTCGGCATCGTCGCGGGCGTCGTGCTCGCGCTCGCCGCCGGGCTGAGCCGGGTCGGCGACGCCGTGCTCGACGGCCCGATCCAGGTCAAGCGCGCCATCCCCAACCTCGCGCTCCTGCCGCTGCTCATCCTGTGGTTCGGGATCGGCGAGGAGATGAAGGTCATCACGATCGCGCTCGGGGTGTTCATCCCGATCTACCTGCACACGCACAACGGGCTGCGGGCCATCGACAGCCGCTACGTCGAGCTCGCCGAGACGGTGCAGCTCTCGCGCTGGCAGTTCGTGCGCCGCGTGATCCTGCCCGGCGCGCTGCCCGGGTTCTTCCTCGGGCTGCGGTTCGCGGTCACGGGGTCGATGCTCGCGCTCGTCGTCGTCGAGCAGGTCAACGCGACGGCCGGCATCGGCTACATGATGGAGCTCGCGCGGACGTACGGGCAGACGGAGATCATCCTCGTCGGCCTCGTGGTCTACGGCGTGCTGGGCTACTCCGCGGACCTCGCCGTCCGCATCCTCCAGAGGAGGGTGCTGTCGTGGCGGCGCACGCTGGAGGACTGACCGCGGCGTCGGGCACGGTGGACGAGCGCCCAACGACGGACGGCGCGGCCGTGCGGGTCCGCTCGCTCGTGCGGTCGTACGGGGAGAAGCGGATCCTCGACGACCTCGACCTCACCGTGGACGACGGCGAGTTCGTCGCGATCCTCGGCCGTTCGGGCTCGGGCAAGAGCACGCTCCTGCGTGCGCTCGCCGCGCTCGACCACGGCGTCGACGGCTCGGGCGAGGTCGTCGTGCCGGACCAGGTGTCCGTCGTCTTCCAGGACTCGCGGCTGCTGCCGTGGGCGCGGGTGCTGGACAACGTCGTGCTCGGGCTCGACGCCGGGGCGCGCGGCCGGAGCGCGGCGCGGGACGCGGGCCGGGCGAGCCTTGCGGAGGTGGGGCTCGCCGGGCGCGAGCGCGCGTGGCCCAACGAGCTCTCGGGCGGCGAGCAGCAGCGCGTGTCGCTCGCCCGTTCCCTGGTGCGCTCCCCGCGGCTCCTGCTCGCCGACGAGCCGTTCGGCGCGCTCGACGCCCTGACCCGCATCCGCATGCACGCGCTGCTGCGCGACCTGTGCGCGCGGCACCGCCCCGCCGTCCTGCTCGTGACGCACGACGTGGACGAGGCGATCGTCCTCGCGGACCGCGTCGTCGTCCTCGACGAGGGACGCATCGCGGCCGAGCGCCGCATCGACCAGAGCTACCGCCCCGGCGAGGCGCGCGACCCCGCCGACCCACGCTTCTCCCGGCTGCGCACCGAGCTGCTCGACGCGCTCGGCGTGGTCCGGGACGACAGGAAGGACACCGCCGCATGACGCGCTACGACCCCACGGGCCACCGCCCCGGCCGCCTGCACCTCAACGCGTTCCTCATGAGCACGGGCCACCACGAGGCGTCGTGGCGGCTGCCCGAGAGCGACCCGTCGTGGACGTCGACGAACATCGCGCACCTGCAGCGCCTCGCGCAGGTCGCGGAGGCCGGGAAGCTCGACTCGATCTTCTTCGCCGACGGGCCGGGGCTGCGGTCCGACGTCGGACGCCGTCCGGCCGGGTCGCTCGACCCGCTCATCGTGCTCACGGCGATCGCGACCGTGACCGAGCACATCGGCCTCATCGCGACGGCGTCGACGACGTACAACTCGCCGTACAACCTCGCGCGGCGGTTCGCGTCGATCGACCACGTCTCCGGTGGCCGGGCCGGGTGGAACGTCGTGACGACGGCGGGGCCGGACATCGCGCGCAACTTCGGCCTCGACGACCAGCCCGCCCACGCGGTCCGGTACGAGCGCGCGGCGGAGTTCCTCGACGTCGCGTTCCGGCTCTGGGACTCGTGGGAAGACGACGCGGTGCTCGCGGACAAGGCTGCGGGCGTGTGGGCGGACCCGGCCAAGATCCACGCCCCCGCGCACGTCGGCACGCACTTCTCCGTGCACGGCGCCCTCACGACGCCGCGCTCGCCGCAGGCACGGCCGCTCGTCGTGCAGGCCGGGTCGTCCGAGGACGGCAAGGGCCTTGCCGCGCGCTACGCCGAGGCGGTGTTCACCGCGCACCAGACGCTCGACGACGCCCAGGCGTTCTACCGCGACCTCAAGGCCCGGGCGGTCGCCGTCGGCCGCGACCCGGGCACGGTGAAGATCCTGCCGGGCATCGTCCCCGTCATCGGGTCCACCGAGGCCGAGGCGCTCGCCCAGGAGCGCGAGCTCGACGAGCTCATCGTCCCGGAGTACGCGCGCGCCCAGCTCGCGAAGACGCTGCGCCTCGCCCCCGAGGACCTGCCGCTCGATCGCGAGCTGCCCGCCGACCTTCCGTCCGAGGACGAGATCGAGGGGGCCAAGAGCCGGTACACGCTGATCGTCGAGCTCGCGCGCCGCGAGCGGCTCACGGTGCGCCAGCTCATCGGGCGGCTCGGCGGCGGGCGCGGGCACCGCACGTTCGCGGGCACCCCCGAGCAGGTCGCCGACGCCATCCAGGACTGGTACGACGCCGAGGCCGCCGACGGGTTCAACATCATGCCTGCGGTGCTGCCGTCGGGGCTCGAGCAGTTCGTCGAGCACGTGCTGCCCGTGCTGCGCGAGCGCGGCCTGTTCCGCGAGGAGTACGAGGGCCGCACGCTGCGCGAGCACTACGGCCTCGAACGGCCGGCGAACCGGTACGCGGCCGACGCGGGCACGACGTCCGACGGCGACGCGCGAGTGCTCGAGGGGGCCCTCGCGTGAGCGCCGAGCACCTCTGGTACGTCCCGAACCAGGTCCGTCCGGGCCACCGCGGGGACGACGCGGTGGCAGGCCACAACAGCCTCGACACCCTGACGAGCCACGCGCACGCGCTGGAACGCCACGGGTTCGCGGGGGCGCTGCTCGGGACGAGCTGGGGGCGTCCCGACACGTTCACGGTCGCGACGGCGCTCGCGGCCCGCACCACGACGTTCGAGCCGCTCGTCGCGATCCGGCCCGGGTTCTGGCGGCCCGCGCACTTCGCGTCCGCTGCCGCGACGCTGGACCACCTCAGCGGCGGCCGGCTGCGCGTCAACATCGTGTCCGGCACCGACGGGCAGGAGGCGTACGGCGACGGCGAGGCGGACCCGGCGCACCGATATGCGCGCACGCGGGAGTTCCTCCAGATCGTGCGCCGCCTGTGGACGCAGGAGGAGGTCACGTACGCCGGCGAGCACTTCTCGGTGACCGGGGCACGGCTGGGGCCGCGCCCCGTGGCGCGCGAGGGGCGCCTGCACCCGCGGATCTACTTCGGCGGCGCGTCGGAGGCGGCGGAGCGGGTCGCCGCGACCGAGGCGGACGTCCAGCTCTTCTGGGGCGAGCCGCTCGACGGGATCGCGGAGCGCATCGACCGCCTCGAGCGGTTGAGCGCCGAGCTCGGGCGCGAGCACTCCCCGCTCGAGTTCGGGCTGCGAATCACGACGTTCGTCCGCGACACCACCGAGGAGGCGTGGGCCGACGCCGAGGCGAAGGTCGCGGAGCTGGCCGCACGGTCGCAGGAGGGCGAGGCGTGGTCTGCCCGCGACCGGGGGCGGCGCACGGCCGTCGGGCAGCAGCGCCTGCTCGACCTCGCGGCGCGAGGCGAGGTGCTCGACGACAACCTGTGGACGACGCCCGGCCGGTTCGGCGGCGGGGGAGCGGGCACGACGTGGCTGGTCGGGTCCGCGGAGGACGTCGCGAAGTCGCTGCGGCGCTACCAGGACCTCGGCGTCACCCACTTCGTGCTCTCCGACACCCCGTACCTGCGCGAGATCGAACGCCAGGGCAGCCGGCTCCTCCCGCTCCTGCGGGACTGAACGGCGCACCGCCCAGATCGACCTGTGCGTCTGAGATCGGCCCTCAGGAGGCCGATCTCGCGACGCACGGGTCGATCTCGTGGCGGTAGGGCGACTTCCGCGCGGAGGCGGCGCCTCCCGGAGTAGCGTCCGGGAGGTGGACCAGAGCCGGCTCGACGACCTCACTGCCCGCCTGCGCGCCGCCGGGTGCGTCTTCGCGGAGGACGAGGCCGCGCACCTCGCCGAACGGGCCGACGACGACGCGCACCTCGAAGCGCTCGTCGCGCGCCGCGTCGCGGGCGAACCGCTCGAGCACGTGCTCGGGTACGTCGACTTCCACGGGCTCCGCGTCGCCGTCGACCCCGGGGTCTTCGTCCCGCGCCAGCGCACCATGCTGCTCGTCGACGAGGCGGTCGCGCTCGGGCGCCGGACCGCGGGTGCGGTCGCGCTGCGCGACGACGTGCCGGATGACGTGCCCGACGACGGGCCGGACGACGCGCCCGACGAGGCGCCGGACGGCGGCCCGGAGGGCTCGCCGGTGGTCGTGGTCGACCTGTGCTGCGGTGCGGGGGCGCTCGGGCTCGCGACCGCGACGGACCTGGGCGGCGCGGCCGACGTCGAGCTGCACGCGTGCGACGTGGACCCGGCCGCGGTCGCGTGCGCCGGGCGGAACGTCGCGGCCGTCGGCGGGACCGCGTACGAGGGCGACCTCTTCGAGCCGCTGCCCGTCGCGCTCCGGGGAAGGGTCGACCTCCTGCTCGCCAACGTGCCGTACGTCCCGACGGGCGAGATCCCGCTCCTGCCGCGCGAGGCGCGCGACCACGAGGCCCACGTCGCGCTCGACGGCGGGGGCGACGGGCTGGAGGTGCTGCGCCGGGTGGCGACCGAGGCACCGGAGTGGCTCGTGCCCGGTGGTCACCTGCTCACCGAGTCGGGCGAGCGGCAGTCGGCGGGCGCCGTCGCGGTGCTCGAACACGCCGGGCTGGTCGCGCGCGTCGTCCGTGACGAGGAGATCGGCGCGACGATCGTGATCGGGACGCATCCGGTCGAGCCGTGAGCGGCGGGCCCCGGAGCCGCGAGGAGCCGGGGCCGTCTCTCCCTTCTTGGCGGGCCGGGCCGAGAGGCGCGTCGACCCCTGTGCAAGGATCCGGGCACGGGCGACACATCACGGACGAGGGCGTGCGCGGAAGGGGGCGGCCGTGAGAGACCGACCGGGCAGAGGACGGATCCGCGACCTCGCCGGGTCGAGCGCGCTCGTCGCGGTGCTCGCCGCGTGCGGGGTCGACCCAGGAGGCTGGACCACCGAGTGCGCGCTGGTCCTGCACTCGTCCCGTCTCGAGGTCCGGCTCGACGACTCCTGGTCGGACCCGGACGAGTACGGCGTCGCCGTGAGCTGCGTCGGCACCGCCGAGTCGTGCGGGCTGGTCCGGGACGGGACGATCCGGCTCGTGCCCGCGCCGGAACCCACCACGGTCCCACCTGGTCCGAACGACCGGCCGGAGCCCGTCGAGCCTGCGCCCGAGCCGACCGGGCCCGACGTGCCGGAGGAGCCGTCGGCGGGCGCCTGGACGGGCTCCGCGCTCGACGGACCCGTCGAGACGATCCGGGTGCGCGTGGTCGACCTCAGGTCGGGCGACGTCGTCATCGAGCACGAGGTCCAGCCGGAGTGGCATGCGTCGGGCGACGAGGTTCCCGAGTGCGGCGGGCCGTCGGTCGCGGAGGTCGAGGTCTCGTCCCCGCGGACCTGAGGCCTACGCCGATGCGGGGCGCAGGAGCGCGCGGATCTCCTTCTCGGCCTGCGCGGGCGTGAGCGCGCGGCAGCCGAGCGACTCCCAGTGCCGCACGAAGCCCGGCTCGGCCCGTAGCAGCGCCCACCCGCGCCGGAACAGCGTGAGCGGCGGCTTGCGCATCTCCGCGAGGTCGCGCAGGAGGCGGAACCAGAACGTCACCAGACGGTTGCGGCGCAGGCAGATCGCGTCGGCGAGCACGTCCTCGGCGCGCAGCGCGGCGACGATCTCCGCCGCGAAGATGCCCTCCGCGAGCACGACACGCGAACCCGTGACATCGAGGTGGGTCATCCCCGTGCGCGTCGACGTCGGGATGTCGTAGACCGGTACGTCCGCGTGCCCTGTGCGCGCCAGGTCCTCGAGCGCCGCGACGGCACCCGTGGCGTCCCACGAGCGGGGGTCGTCCCAGTCGACGATGCCGAACCGTTGCGGCAGGTCGGGGTGGTCGTGGTCGAGGTAGAAGTCGTCGAGCGCGACGACCGGGAGGCCGAGGCGCCGCGTGAGCGACGTCTTGCCCGAGCCGGACGCGCCCGTGAGGAGCACGATGCGCGTCGGCACCTCGCGCGAGCCCGGCGGGAGGTCGAAGAGGGCGGCGTCCGCACCCGAGCCGGCGGTCTCCGGGTCGGGACCGGGGCCGGCCTCGACCGGGAGTCCGTCGTGGTGCTGAGGGTCGCTCACGGGACACCATTCTCGCAGCGCGGGGAACCCGGCGCCCCCACGGAGCTCGCCCTCGCCACCGGGCGACGCGCTCCCGGTCGGGCGACGCACTCCGCGGTGCATCGCTCGCACGCCAGTGCATCGTTCGCGCGACGGTGCACCGGTCGCAGACGGTGGACGGCCGTCACGTGCGGGTGAGCGCACCCGGCCCGCGTAGCCTTCCCCGGTGACCGCTCTCGACGCCGCCGCCCTGCTCGCCCGTGACGCCCTCGCCCGCCTCGACCGGTGGGAGCCAGTCAACGGGGAGCAGACGGCGCTCGCCGCCGAGTACCGCGCGTTCCTCCGCGGCGACGGCGGCACCGGCGCACGTGCCGACGCCGTCCGGCGCGACGGCGGACCGCAGCACCTCACGGCGAGCTGCTTCGTGCTCAGCCCGGACCTGGACCGCGTGCTGCTCTGCTTCCACCGCAAGGGCCAGTTCTGGGTCCAGGTGGGAGGGCACACCGAGCCGGGCGACACGACGCTCGCCGGGTCTGCCTACCGCGAGGCGCGCGAGGAGAGCGGGATCGCCGGCCTCGTCCCGTTCGACCCGGACCCGGACCCGTCCGCCGGCACCCGCACCGGCCTCCGCGCCGACGCGGTGCCTGCCGCCCCGGTCGACGTGCACCGGCACGACCTCGCCGCCGCGTTCGGGACGTGCCGCACGCACTGGGACGTCGGGTTCGTCGCGTTCGCCGACCCCGAGGCGCGGACTGCCGTGAGCGACGAGAGCGAGGACGTGGCCTGGTTCCCGGTCGACGCCCTGCCGGCCGGCACGCCGGACGACTTCCCGGTCCGCCTGGCGACCGTCCTCGCGGAGGTGCGCCACCGCCGTCGGGCAGGACTCCCCGCGAGGTAGAACGCTGGTCACGCGAGGTAGAACCGTGGTCACGACCAGGGTTCTACCTCGCGCCACCACGGTTCTACCTCGCGCGACCAGGGTTCTACCTCGGCGGGGCGAGGATCACGTGGAGCGTGCGCGGGCCGTGGACGCCCTCGACACGCGAGAGCTCGATGTCGCTCGTCGCGCTGGGGCCGCTGATCCACGTCTGCGGTCGCTCCGGGTGTGCGGCGAGCAGCCGCACGGCCTCCGGGACCGTCCCCACGACCTGGTCGGTGCGCACCACGCACACATGCAGGTCGGGGACGAGCGTGATCGCGCGGCGCCCCTGGTCGGGCTCGCCGTCGAGCACGATCGTCCCGGTGTCGGCGATCGCGACGCGCGCCGCGGTGACGACGGCATCCACCTGATCGAGTTTGTCGGGAGTGCGCGGGTCGTCGCGTGCGTCGGGCACGACGGCGGTCCCGGCGCCCAGCGCGCCCAGCCACGCGGTGTCGAGCTCGGGCGGCACGACGACGGACGTGGCGTCCGCGAGCAGGTCGCCTACGATCGCCGCCACCTCGCCGGGGGTGGCGGCCACGTGCACGTGGGCCCGGTAGTCGACGAGCCGGTCGACCAGGACGTCCACCGCCTCCGGCGACCCCGGCGCGAGGTCGCCGCGCTCGCGGTACGCCCGCGGGACGGAGCCGGACGCCGCTGAGCCGGTCGTCGTCGACCCGCCGAGCGCGGCGCGCACGCGGGCGAGGACGTCGTCGCGCGCGCTCATCGGCCCTCACCCCCGTCGCCGAACCCTGGATCGTTCCCCAGCGAGGTCTCATCCTGAGGAGTGATCCCGGGTTCGGCGAGCCCTGGCTCGTTCCTCTCCGCAGCCCGATCCTGGGGAGGGATCCCGGGGTCGGCGGGTGGGGCGGCCGTGGGGCGGTCGCGCCACCAGTCGCGGAAGGTCTGCTTCGCCGGTGCCGGGAGGTCGCGTGAGCGGGTCCATGCGGACGCCGGCGGCGGGAGGGTCGAGATCCGGCCCTTCGGCCCCGCGACCAGGCGCCCGACGCCGGCGGCCTTCTCCGCGAGCTCGAACCGCCGCGCGTCGGACATGACGAACGAGGCCGCCTTCATCGCGGCGCCCCAGCCGGTGGGGCGGCCGCGGTCGGCGTCGACCTCGCGCGCGCGCAGCTCGACGAGGATCGACGGGATGTCGATCTTCACCGGGCACACCTCGTAGCACGCGCCGCACAGCGTGGACGCGTAGGGGAGCGAGGCGTTGGGGTCGTGGTGGCCGGACAGGCCGCCGGAGGACTTGGTGAGCTGCGGCGTGAGGATCGCGCCGATCGGGCCGGGGTACACCGACCCGTAGGCGTGGCCGCCCACGCGCTCGTACACCGGGCACACGTTGAGGCACGCGGAGCAGCGGATGCAGTGCAGCGCGGCCCGCCCGACCTCGTCGGCGAGGACGTCGGTGCGCCCGTTGTCGAGCAGCACGAGGTGGAACTCCTGTGGGCCGTCGCCGGGCGTCACGCCCGTCCACAGAGACGTGTACGGGTTCATGCGCTCGCCTGTGGACGACCGCGGCAGGAGCTGGAGGAACACCTCGAGGTCCGTGTACGTCGGCACGACCTTCTCGATCCCCATGACCGTGATGAGCGTCTCGGGGAGCGTGAGGCACATGCGCCCGTTCCCCTCGGACTCGACGACCGTCAGCGTCCCCGTGTCCGCGACGCCGAAGTTCGCGCCGCTGATCGCGACCTTCGCGGAGAGGAACTTGCGGCGCAGGTGGGCGCGCGCGGCCATCGCGAGCTCGCGCGGCACATCGGACAGGTCGGGCGGGGCGTCGCCCATGCGCGCGAGGAAGATCTCGCGGATCTCCGCGCGGTTGCGGTGGATCGCGGGGACGAGGATGTGCGACGGCATGTCGTCGGCGAGCTGGACGATGAGCTCGGCGAGGTCGGTCTCGTACGCCGCGATCCCCTCCGCGGCGAGCGCCTCGTTCAGCCCGATCTCCTGCGTCGCCATGGACTTCACCTTGACGACCTCGTCGACGCCCTTGGCCCGGACCAGGTCCGCGACGATCCGGTTCGCCTCGTCGGCGTCGCGCGCCCAGTGCACGACGCCGCCGCGCGCCACGACGTTGCGCTCCAGCTCCTCGAGGAGCTCGGGCAGGCGCGCCATGACGTCGGTCTTGATGGCGGAGCCCGCGTCGCGCAGCGCCTCCCAGTCCGGCACCTCGCCCACGACGGCGGCGCGCTTGGCCCGGATGGTCGAGGTCGCGTGCGCGAGGTTGCGGCGGAGCTGCGTGTTCTGGAGCGCCTCGCGCGCCGCGTCGGGGAAAGACCCGCCCCAGCGCAGCGGTGCGTCCGGGTGCGGCACGTCGCCGAACGCGTCCGACGCTGCCGCTGCGCCCGCCGAGGTGCCCGCCGAGGTGCCCGCCGAGGTGCCGTGCCCTTCGGGCCGGGCGACGTCGTCGGGCAGGGTGCGCGCGCCGCGCCGCACGGGCAGTCCGAGGAACGTGCGGCTCACCGGGCACCCCCGCGCGTCGACGGGCCGGTCCCGGCCGGGGTGGGCGCGTCCTTGGTGGACGCGAGGATCTCGGCGAGGTGCAGCGTGCGGACGCCCGCGCGGATGCGCGAGAGCCCGCCGCCGATGTGCATGAGGCACGACGCGTCGCCCGCGGTGAGGACCTCGGCGCCGGTGGACTTCACGTGCGTCATCTTGTCGGCGAGCATCGCGGTCGACGTCTCGGCGTTCTTCAGCGCGAACGTCCCGCCGAACCCGCAGCACGCCTCCGCCGCGGGCAGCTCGACGAGGTCGATGCCCTCGACCGCGCGCAGGAGCCGCAGCGGCTTGTCGCCCACGTGGAGCATGCGCAGCGAGTGGCACGTCGGGTGGTAGGTGACGCGGTGGGGGAAGTAGGCGCCGACGTCGGTCAGGCCCAGCACGTCGACGAGCAGCTCGGAGAGCTCGTACGTCTTCGCGGCGACCGCGTCGGCGGTGCGGGCGAGCTCGTCGAGCCCGGCGCGTCGGCACACCATGCCCTGCTGGTGCCGCACGGACCCGGTGCACGACCCGGACGGGACGACGACGGCGTCCCACTCGCCGTCGAGCACGGGGGAGAAGGCCTCGACGTGGTTGCGCACGACGGGGACGGCCTCGTCGAGGTAGCCGGTGTTGACGTGCATCTGGCCGCAGCACGCCTGGCGCTCGGGGAAGTACACCTCGTGCCCGAGGCGCTCGAGGAGGAGGGCGGTGGCGCGCGGTGCCTGGGGGAACATCACGTCGCCGATGCAGGTCGCGGTGAGGGCTATGCGCATCGTTGCTCCGGGGGAGGGCGAGTCGGTCCAGTCTCGCCGGGCCGCGTCCGTGCCGCCTGCCGAGACCTCCGCGGTGAGGCGCCGCGGCTGTGGTCTGACCACAGATCGCCCACTGTAGACCACGCGACCGAACGAGGTCTGACCACAGCGCCGCCGGGTCGCCTACCCTGGGCGGGTGCGCACCCACGAACGCGTCCTCGCCCGCATCGAGGCGGACCTCGCCGCGGGGCGCTGGGCGCTCGGCGAGCGGCTCCCGGCCGAGCGCGCGCTCGCCGAGGAGCTGGGCGTCTCGCGCCCGTCGGTCCGCGAGGCGATCCGCGTGCTGGAGGCCCTGGGCATCGTGCGCACGGCCGTCGGGTCCGGGCCCGACGCCGGGGCGACCGTCGTCGACCGGCCCGCCGCAGGCCTGGGCGCGGCCGTGCGGCTGCACGTCGCGTCGGGGGCGCTCGCCGTGCGCGACGTGGTCGAGACGCGCGTGCTCCTCGAGACCTGGGCCGCCCGCGCGGCGGCCGAGCGGGTCGTCGCCGCGCGGGACACCGGCGACCAGGGGTCCGACCCGGTGCCGGGCGCACGGGAGGTCGCCGAGGCGCTCGCCGCGGCGCGCGCGCTGCTCGACCGCATGGACGACCCGGCGCTCGCGGCCGACGGGTTCCGCGAGCTCGACGCGTCGTTCCACGTGCTGCTCGTGCGGCTCGCGGGCAACCCGCTCGTCGAGGCGGTCATGACCGGGCTGCGCGGCGCGATCGAGTCGTACGTCGCCGCGGGGAGCGCGGACCTGCCGTCCTGGGAGCGGACGGCGGCACGCCTGCGTGCCGAGCACCGCGCGGTCCTCGAGGCCGTGGCCGCGGGCGACGGCGAGCGCGCGGCGGGCGCGGTCCGCGCCCACATCGAGGACTTCTACGCGGAGACGGGCCTCTGAACCGAGCCGGCTCTCGGCGTGCGCGCCGGGGTCAGGCCGAGGGCGGTGCCGTGCTCTCCCGGACGACGAGCTCGGTCGCGAGGTCGAGGCGCTGGTTCATGGGCTGACCGCCCCTCGCGAGGTCGAGCAGCATGCGCGTCGCCGTGCTCGCCATCTCGTGCAGCGGCTGGTGCACGGTCGTCAGCTCGGGGCCGATCCAGCCCGCGAGCGGCAGGTCGTCGTAGCCGACGACGGACAGGTCCTCGGGGATCCGCAGGCCGAGCTCGCGTGCGGCGCGCAGGACGCCGAGGGCCTGCATGTCCGACCCCGCGAAGATCGCCGTCGGGCGGTCGGGGAGCGAGAGCAGGGCCTTGCCGTGCTCGTACCCGCCGTCCACGTAGAAGTCGCCGTAGCGCACGAGCCCGGGGTCGACGGCGATCCCCGCCTCGTCGTGCGCGCTGCGGTAGCCGTCGATGCGGGCGCGGCTGCACAGCACGTCGGACGGGCCCGAGATGATGGCGACGCGACGGTGGCCGAGACCCAGGAGGTGGCGCGTCGCCGAGAGGCCGCCGCTCCAGTTGTTGGACCCCACCGTCGGGACCCCTGCGGGTTGCTCGCCCTCCGTGTCGACCACGACGAACGGGATGGACCGGCTCTCGAGCTGGTGCCGCTGGGACTGGTCGAGGCTCGACAGGACGAGGAGGACCCCGAGCGGGCGGCGCGCGAGGACGCCGTCGAGCCAGTCCTGGGGCGGCCGGTGCTCGCCGCCGAGCTCGGAGAGCACCACGCCCACCTTGGCGGCGGCCGCCGCCTCCTCGACGCCCCGGATGATCTCGATCGACCACGCGGAGTCGAGCTGGTGGAACACGAGGTCGATCAGGGGCGTCGGCGTCGCGGGGGCGGACCGCCGGCGTCGGTACTGGTGGCGTTCGAGCGCGGCCTCGACGCGCGCGCGGGTGGACGCCGCGACGTCGGGCCGGCCGTTGAGCACCTTGGACACCGTGGGCACGGACACGCCGGCCTCCGCGGCGATGGACGCGATGGTCGCGGGGCCACCCGTGGCGGCACCCCGGTCCTGCGCTGGCATGGCGCTCCTCGTGCTGGTCGCAACTTTCGAGTCGAACCGTAGCACTTGTGCACGACGCTCGTCCGGAGGTGCGACGGAGGTTCGTCGCTGGTATCCCGGGCGTCTCGACGTCGAACCCTGTGTGCGCGGTCGTCACCGAACTGTGACCCGGGTCTCGCTTGACGACGCGTCCCCCTCCGGTCTAGCGTCCCGGACCAACGGGTATCGGAACCGTTACCGATACTTTCGAAGCCACGATGCCGTGGACGCCCGGGTCACCGGGCGAGGCACGACGACGTGACCGACCCCGAGGACCACGATTGACGACGCAGACGACCCCGGCCGCCGCCGAGCGGCAGGAGGCCACGACCACGGAGCCGTGGCGCGACGTGCGGCGGAGCGCCGCCGAGCGCGCCCGGGCGCTCGCCGCCGCGATGACGCTCGAGGAGAAGCTCGCCCAGCTCGTCGGCGTGTGGGTCGGCGCGGACGCCTCCGGCGGGGGCGTCGCGCCGCACCAGGCCGACATGACGGGCCGCGTCCCCACGTGGGAGTCCGTCATCGAGCACGGGCTCGGTCAGCTCACGCGCCCCTACGGCACCGTGCCCGTCAGCCCCGAGGCCGGGGCGCGCTCCCTGGAGCGGTCGCAGCGTGACCTCGTCGCCGCCAGCCGGTTCGGCATCCCCGCCCAGGTGCACGAGGAGTGCCTCGCCGGGTTCGCCGCCTGGCGCGCGACCGCCTACCCGGTCCCGCTGTCGTGGGGTGCGAGCTTCGACCCCGAGCTCGTCGAGGCGATGGCCGCGCGCATCGGCGCGAGCATGCGGGCCGCGGGCGTGCACCAGGGGCTCGCGCCCGTGCTCGACGTGACGCGCGACCACCGCTGGGGCCGCACCGAGGAGACCATCGGCGAGGACCCGTACCTCGTCGGGACGGTCGGCGCCGCCTACGTGCGCGGGCTCGAGTCGTCCGGCGTCGTCGCGACGCTCAAGCACTTCGCCGGCTACTCGGCGTCCCGGGCGGGCCGCAACCTCGCCCCCGTCGCGATGGGGCCGCGCGAGTACGCCGACGTCATCCTGCCGCCGTTCGAGACCGCCGTGCGCCACGGCCGGCCCCGCTCCGTCATGCACGCCTACACGGACGTCGACGGGATGCCGTCGGCCGCCGACCGGGGCCTCCTCACGGGCCTGCTCCGCGAGACGTGGGGCTTCGACGGCACGGTCGTCGCCGACTACTTCGGGGTCCGCTTCCTCGAGACGCTGCACAAGGTCGCCGCCGACGGGACCGACGCCGCACGCCTCGCGCTGCGCGCCGGCGTCGACGTCGAGCTTCCCACCGTCGACGCGTTCGGCCCGGCGCTCGCCGAGGCCGTGCGCCGCGGCGACGTCGAGGAGTCCCTCGTCGACGAGGCGCTGCACCGCGTGCTCCGGCAGAAGGTCGAGCTCGGGCTCCTCGACCCCGGCTGGGAGCCCGTGCCCGACGGCGGCGCGGGCCTCGATCTCGACGACGCGGCGGGGCGCGACCTCGCGCTGCGTCTCGCGCGCGAGGCGGTCGTGCTGCTCGCGGACGACGGCGGCGCGCTGCCGCTCGCGTCAAGGGCGCGCGTCGCCGTCGTCGGCCCCCTCGCGGACGACCCGATGGCGATGCTCGGCTGCTACTCCTTCCCCGCGCACGTCGGCGCCCAGCACCCCGAGGTCGAGACCGGGATCGACATCCCGACGGTCCTCGCCGAGCTCGGGTCGCGCTTCGACGTCGAGCACGCGCGCGGCTGCGACGTGACCGGGTCGGACACGAGCAGGTTCGCCGCGGCCGTCGCCGCGGCGCGGGGCGCGGACGTGTGCGTCGTGGCTGTGGGCGACCGGGCCGGGCTGTTCGGGCGCGGGACCTCCGGCGAGGGCTGCGACGCCGCCGACCTGCGGCTGCCCGGAGTCCAGGAGGACCTCGTGCGTGCGGTGCTCGCCACCGGTACGCCCGTCGTCCTGCTGCTCCTGACCGGCCGGCCCTACGCGCTGGGCGCGCTCCTCGACGAGCCGACGCCGCCCGCGGCGGTCGTGCAGGCGTTCTTCCCCGGGCAGCTCGGCGGTCGGGCGGTGGCCGAGGTGCTCGCGGGCGAGGTGTCGCCGTCGGGCCGCCTGCCCGTGAGCGTCCCGCGTGACCCCGGTGGCCAGCCCGCGACCTACCTGTCCGCGCCGCTCGGCCTGCGCTCCGGCGTCTCGAGCGTCGACCCGACGCCCGCCTTCCCGTTCGGCCACGGCCTGTCCTACGCGACGTTCGCGTGGGAGGACGCGCAGGTCGTCGGTGCCGCGGCGGGCGGTCCGGCCCCCTGGCCGTCCGACGGCGACGCCCGGGTCGAGGTCACCGTGCGCAACACCGGGAGCGTCCCGGGCGCCGACGTCGTGCAGCTCTACCTGCACGACGCCGTCGCCCAGGTGACGCGGCCCGTCGTGCGCCTCGTCGGGTACGCGCGCGTCGCGCTCGACCCCGGCCAGGCGGCGACCGTGTCGTTCGTCGTGCCGGCCGACGTCACGTCCTTCACCGGGGCGCACGGGCGCCGGGTCGTGGAGCCGGGCGACGTCGAGCTGCGCGTCTCGCGGTCCAGCGCCGACTTCGTCGCGACGCTCCCGTTGCGCCTCGTAGGGCCCGAGCGCGAGGTCGACCACACGCGCCGCCTCGTCACCGACGTGCGGGTCTCCGGACCCGAGAGCGTCCCGGCCGAGCCGGGCACGCACCGCGAGAACGATCACGAGGAGGTGAGCGTGGGATGACCCTGGACCAGGGCCCCGTCGACGTCGGCGAGGCCACCACCGTCGCGAGCGCCGTCGCAGCGGCCGAGCACGCGCGGCCCGGCGAGCCCGCGGGCGACGGCGGCGGCCGCGCGCGCCGGGCCGCCCGGCGCCGCAGGGCCGGCAGCGTCCCGTGGCGCGTCGCGCTGCGCAAGGACTGGCGGCTGTACACGTTCCTCGTGGTACCCGTGCTGTTCCTGCTGGTCTTCCGCTACCTCCCGATGCTGGGGAACGTCATCGCGTTCCGCCGCTTCCGTCCGGGCGGCAGCGTGTTCGGCGACGAGTGGGTCGGCCTCCGCTACTTCGAGATGTTCATCCAGAACGCACAGTTCTGGCAGGTGTTCTGGAACACCGTCATCCTCGGGCTCCTCACGCTGCTGATCTGCTTCCCGCTGCCGATCGTCTTCGCGCTCCTGCTCAACGAGCTGCGCTCGCGCCGGTTCAAGAAGATCGTGCAGACGGTCTCCTACCTCCCGCACTTCATGTCGATCGTCATCGTGGCGGGCCTCGTGCTGCAGCTCACGTCGGTCAACGGCACGGTCAACCAGATCGTCGAGGCGTTCGGGGGAGACCCGGTCGCGTTCATGCAGCAGCCGGAGTGGTTCCGCACCATCTATGTGTCGTCCGAGGTCTGGCAGACGGTGGGGTGGGGCACGATCCTCTACCTCGCAGCCCTGACGACGATCGACGACCAGCTCTACGAGGCGTCGCGCATCGACGGCGCGAACCGGTGGCAGCAGACGTGGCACATCACCCTGCCGGGCATCCGCCCCACGATGATGGTGCTCCTCATCCTCAACATCGGCTCCTTCATGGCGGTCGGGTTCGAGAAGGTCCTGCTGCTCCAGAACCCCCTGGTCTACTCCACGGGCGACGTCATCTCGACGTACCTGTACCGCGTCGGCATCCAGTCCGCGCAGTTCTCCTACGGGACCGCGATCGGGCTGTTCGAGGCCCTCATCGGGCTCGTGCTCGTCCTCTCCGCGAACGCCGTCTCGCGCCGCCTGACTGGAGCCTCGCTGTGGTGACCGACCCCCTGTCCGCGACGCCGGACCTCACCGCCGTCCGCCGCGAGGGCGGCACGATCAAGGACACGGGCGGCTACCGCGCGTTCCGCGTGGTCAACGGCCTCGTCCTCGCGGTCGTGTGCGTCGTGACGCTCTACCCGTTCGTCAACCTCGTCGCGAAGGCGTTCTCGTCGGAGGGCCAGATCGCGGCGGGCAACGTCAACCTCGTGCCGCGCGGGTTCAACGTCCAGACGCTCCAGTACGTGCTCTCCGACGCCATGTTCTGGACGAACTACAAGAACACGGTCGTCTACACGGTCGTCGGCACGCTCATCGCCATGGCGCTCACCACGACGTACGCCTACGCGATCAGCCGCCGCCACCTCAAGGGGCGCAACGCGTTCATCGGCATCGCGGTCTTCACCATGTTCTTCGGCGGCGGCCTCATCCCCAACTACATCCTCGTCGCGGACGTGCTCGGCATGCGCAACACCATGTGGGCCGTCGTGCTCCCGGGCGCCATCTCCGTCTTCAACCTGCTCGTCATGAAGTCGTTCTTCGAGAACTTCCCGACCGAGCTCGAGGAGGCGGCCGCGATCGACGGCCTGTCGACGTACGGGATCTTCGGCCGCATCGTGCTGCCGCTGTCCAAGGCGGTCATCGCGACCATGACGCTCTTCTACGCGGTGGGCATCTGGAACTCGTGGTTCGGCGCGTTCCTGTACCTCGACAAGAAGGAGCTCTTCCCCGTCACCGTCTACCTGCGCAACCTCATCGCCGCCGCGACCGGCCCGGGCTCGCAGGAGGCGGTCCAGATCGGCTCGAACATCCAGTCCGTGACGATGCTGCTCACCGTGCTGCCCATCGTCTGCCTGTACCCGTTCGTGCAGAAGTACTTCGTCTCCGGCGTGATGCTCGGCTCCGTCAAGGGCTGAGCCGCCGCGCGCCACCAGTGCACCGCACCACCCGCACACCACACAGCACCACCCGCACCTCAGCGACGTCAGAGCGACGAAGCTCGAACCCGAGGAGAGAGATGAGAACGATCCGGATCCCGGTCGCCACCGTGGCGACCGCGACCACCCTGGCCCTGGTCCTGACCGCGTGCAGCGGCGGGGGCGGCGACACGCCCGAGCCCGAGGAGGGCGGTGGCGCGGTCACGATCGACGCCGAGCACTCCGTCGGCGCGATGGAGGACTTCGAGGTCGGCACGACCTTCCAGGCCACGGAGCCGGTCGACTTCTCGCTGATGTACCGCGACCACCCGAACTACCCGGTGAAGGAGGACTGGTCGATCTTCCAGAACCTCGAGGCGAACCAGAACGTCACCTTCACGCGGACCGACGTCCCGCTGGCCGACTGGGACAACAAGAAGGCGCTGCTCATCGGAGCCGGCGACGCCTCCGACCTCATCCCGGTGACCTACCCCGGCCAGGAGGTCCAGTTCGTCTCGGGCGGGGCGATCCTGCCCGTCTCGGACTACCTGGACTACATGCCGAACTTCGCCGACAAGGTGGAGCAGTGGGGCCTCGGCGAGGAGCTCGACTCCAAGCGCCAGGCGGACGGCAAGTACTACATCCTCCCGGGCCTGCGGGAGATCCCGGACGTGCAGTACTCGGTCGTCGTCAACGACGACCTGTTCCAGAAGGCCGGCATCATCGAGGAGCCGGAGACCTGGGACGAGTTCGCGGAGCAGCTCGCGACCGTCAAGGCGGCGAACCCCGAGCTGTCGTACGCGATGACCGACCGCTGGACCGACACGCAGCCGCTCGGCGCGATGCTCCAGTACATCGCCCCGAACTTCGGCACCGAGGGCGGCTGGGGCTACTCCAACACGTGGTTCGACGAGGAGTCCGGCGAGTTCCAGCTCACCGGCACGACCGACGCGTACAAGGACATGCTCACCTACGCCGCGGGCCTGACCTCCGACGGCCTGCTCGACCCCGAGATCACGCAGAACGACGACCAGGCGATCCAGAAGTTCGTCAACGGCGAGGCCGCCGCGATCTCCGGCAACACGCAGGAGATCACGAACTACCGCAGCAAGCTGGCCGAAGCGGGCAAGGACGTCACGCTGCGCATGATCGTGCTGCCCGACGGCCCGTTCGGCGGGAAGCTCGCGGGCAGCCGCCTGTCCTCCGGTCTCATGATCTCGAGCGAGGCGGCCGAGAAGCCGTACTTCAAGGCCCTGCTCCAGTTCGTCGACTGGCTGTACTACTCCGACGAGGGCATCGAGTTCGCCCAGTGGGGCGTCGAGGGCGAGACCTACACCAACGAGGGCGGCACCCGCACGCTCCCGACCGACATCGGCTGGAACGCGCTCAACCCCGATGCGCCGAAGAAGCTCAACGCCGACTTCGGCTACAGCAACGGCGTCTTCCTGCTCGCCAACGGTTCCTCGAAGGAGCTGCTCCAGTCCGTCATGACCGACGAGACGAAGGCGTGGACGGACGCCGTCCTCGAGCGCAAGGAGATGCTCCCGGTCAAGCCGGCCGCGAGCCTCGACGAGATCGAGCTCGAGCAGGCGTCGCTCCTGGACACGCAGGTCAAGGACGCCGTGATGGCCGCCACCGCGGCGTTCGTGACCGGGCAGCGCCCGCTGAGCGAGTGGGACGCCTACGTGTCCGAGATCGACGGTCTCGGTGGCACGCAGCTCATCGACACCTACAACGGGGCGCTCGCCCGCTCCGCGGGCTGATGCCCTCCGGCGGGTGCCCCGGCGCCCGCCACCCCGGCCCCGCCGTCGCCCGGTCGCCCCACCGGGCGACGGCGGTCGCCGCCCGCAGCACCCACCGCACCACCCCTCCCCGCTGGAGCATGACTCGTGACACCCACCGTCGTCCCGTCCGAGCCCGTCGCCGTCCTGTCCGACGCGTGGCGCACGTGCGTGGGCACGGGCCGCTTCAACCTCGCGCTGCGCCAGGACTACCAGGAGTCGCTCGCCCTCGCGCAGGCCGAGATCGGGTTCCGGTACATCCGAGGCCACGGCCTGCTGTCCGACGACGTCGGGGTCCACCGCCCGTACGACGTCGCGGGGCACCAGGGCACCCGGTACGCGTTCACCTACGTCGACCAGGTGGTCGACGCGTACCTCGCGCTCGGGGTCAAGCCGTTCCTCGAGCTCGGCTTCATGCCGTCCGGCCTCGCGTCCGGCGACCAGACGGTGTTCTGGTGGAAGGGCAACGTCACGCCGCCGCGCGACCATCGCGAGTGGGCGGCGCTCGTGACCGCGGTGCTGCGCCACCTGGTCGACCGCTACGGGATCGACGAGGTCCGGACGTGGCCCGTCGAGGTGTGGAACGAGCCCAACCTCGTGAACTTCTGGGAGGGCGCCGACCAGGAGGCGTACCTCCGCCTGTACGAGGCGACCGCGCACGCCGTGAAGGACGTCGACGCCGACCTCCAGGTGGGCGGCCCGGCCATCTCGCCCGGGGCCGACGACTGGTGGGCCCCGTTCGCCGACGCCGTCGCCGCGCGCGACCTGCCGTGCGACTTCGTGTCCTTCCACGCGTACACGACCGGCCCCGCGCAGCACGTCCCGTTCGGCGTGTACCAGACCCTGCGCCACCCGACCGACCTGCTCGACCAGTTCGCGCGCCCCCGTGAGCTCCTCGCCGGGACCCGGCTGGACGGTCTGCCCGCGCACGTCACCGAGTTCAACACGAGCTACCGCCCCGACAACCCGGTGCACGACACCGCGTACAACGCCGCGTCGCTCGCGCCCGTGCTCGCTGCCGGCGGGGACGTGGTGGACTCGTTCTCCTACTGGACGTTCTGCGACGTCTTCGAGGAGGAGAACATCCCCACCGCGATCTTCCACGGCGGGTTCGGCATGCTCGCCCACCGCCAGGTGCGCAAGCCCACCTACCACCTGTACACGTTCATGGCGCGCATGGGTCCCGACGTGCTCGCGCGCGGCGCCGACCACCTCGTGACGCGTGACGCGACGGGCCGGGTCACCGTGCTCGCGTGGCAGCCCGTCGGCGGGACCGACGACCCGACCGAGCCCGAGCGGCACGCGCTGCGGCTCTCCGTCCCGGTCGGGGCGGCGGGTCGCGGGGACGCGCCGCAGCGTGCGTCGGTGCACCGCAGCGTCGTCAACGAGACCGACGGCAACGCGTTCACCGCGTGGCAGCACCTCGGTCGTCCCGCGTCGCCGACCGCGCGCCAGCTCGACCTGCTTCACGAGGCCGCCGAGCCCGCCCGCTCGACCACCTCGCTCCCCGTCGCGGACGGCCGCGTCGAGCTCGCGCTCACGCTCGCGCGGCACGAGGTCACGCTCGTCGAGATCGACCCCGTCCGCGACGAGACGCCCGCCTGGCTCGACGACGACCGGATCCTCGGCCGGGTCGGCGGCCGGGTCCTCGGCGGGGAGAGCGCACGGTGAGCGACGTGAGTCGGCCCGCGCCGCCGTCGGGCACGGCGAGGAGCACGGGGTCGCCGCTGCCGGGCGCGCTCGGCCAGGGGACGCTCGGGCGCGCGACCGCGCTCGTCTACTGGTACGTCGTCGTCACGGCCCTGCTCGCGCTCGCGGCGCTGCCGACGCTCGTCCTGCTCCTGCTGCTCGACCGCGCGGCGTCCAACGTGCCGCTCGCGGCGCTCGCGGCCCTCCCGCTCGGGCCCGCGCTCTCGGCGGCCCTGTACGCCGTCCGGGCGCGCGAGTCCGACGACGAGGTCGCGCCTGCCCGCACGTTCGTGCGCGGCTACCGCCGCGGGGCGCTCGACGCGCTGCGCGTGTGGGCCCCCGCGCTCGGGGTGCTCGCGGTCGTCGGGTTCGTGCTCGCGAACGCGTCGGCCGCCGGCGTCGGCCCGACGTACGCGGCGGTGCTCGTCGTGATCGCGGCGCTCGCGCTCGTGTGGGGGCTGCACGCGGTCGCGATCGCGACCTTCTTCTCGTTCCGCACGCGCGACGTCGCGCGCCTCGCCGCCCACTACCTCGGCCGGACGCCGCTCGTGAGCCTCGGCGTCGTCTCGCTGCTCGTCGCCGCGGCCGGCGTCGCGTGGTTCGCCACGGACGGCGTCCTCGCGCTCGTCGGCGGGGTGTGGGTGTGGTGCTGGTACCGCAACGACCGGCGGATGCTCGACGACGTCCGCGCCCGCTTCACCGCCTGATCCCCGACCTGACCCCCACCCGAGGAGCCGTCCCCGTCATGACCCCCGCTCGTCTGCCCGCGACCGAGAAGATCCTCTACGGGGGCGACTACAACCCCGAGCAGTGGCCGCGCGCCGTGTGGGAGGACGACTACGCCGCGTTCGACGAGGCGTCGATCGACACGGTCACCCTCGCGGTCTTCGGGTGGTCGTACCTCCAGCCCGCCGAGGACACCTACGACTTCACGCGCCTCGACGAGATCGTGGCGCGCGCGGTCGAGGGCGGGCGCCGGATCGTGCTCGCGACGTCGACCGGGGCGCTGCCGCCGTGGCTCGCGCACGCGTACCCCGAGGTCAACCGGACCGACTTCGAGGGCCGCGCGCACGCGTACGGGCAGCGGCACAACGCGTGCCCCAGCTCGCCCGTCTACCGCCGCCTGTCCGCCGAGCTCGCGGGTCGCATCGCCGAGCGGTACGCCGGCACGCCCGGGCTCGTCGCGTGGCACGTGGGCAACGAGTACGGCGGGTACGACGGCGGCTGCTGGTGCGAGCGCTGCGCCGTCGCCTTCCGGGGGTGGCTGCGCGAGCGGTACGGCACGATCGAGCGCCTCAACGAGGCGTGGAACGCGACGTTCTGGTCGCACCTGTTCTCCGACTGGGACCAGGTCGTGCCGCCGAACAAGCTCACCGAGCACTGGCGCGGGCCCGACCACACCGCGTTCCAGGGCATCACGCTCGACTACCGCCGCTTCATGACCGACGCGATGCGCCAGAACTTCCGCGACGAGAAGGCGCGCATCCGCGAGCACGACGAGACGACGCCCGTCACGACGAACTTCATGGGCATGTTCCGCCCGCTCGACTACCACCGCTGGGCCGACGACCTCGACTTCGCGTCGTGGGACAACTACCCGCCCGGGCAGCGCGAGCACGCGCGCATGGCGCTCGCGCACGACCTCATGCGGGGGCTCAAGGACGGCGCGCCGTTCTGGGTCATGGAGCAGACGCCGACCATCACCGCCTCGCGCGACGTCAACCCCGTGAAGCGTCCGGGTGTGCTGCGCCTGTGGTCGTGGCAGGCCGTCGCGCACGGGGCCGACGCCGTCCTGTACTTCCAGATGCGGCAGTCGAAGGGCGCGTGCGAGAAGTACCACGGCGCGGTGCTCGACCACGCGGGCCGTCGCGACACGCGCAGCTTCCGCGAGATCGCGGCGCTCGGCGGCGAGCTGCGCGGGCTGGGCGACGCCGTCCTCGGCGCCCGGACCCCGGCGCGCGTCGCGCTGCTGTTCGACTGGGACTCGTGGTGGGCCGCCGAGATGACGGACGGCTTCAACCGCCACGCGCGCTATGTCGACACGGTGCTCGCGTACTACCGCGCGCTGTGGCAGGCGAACGCCGACGTGGACGTCGTGCCTGTGTCTGCGGACCTCTCGCGGTACGACGTCGTCGTCGCCCCGATGCTGCACCTGCTGAAGGGCGACGTCGCCGCGCGGCTGGAGGCCGTGGCGGCGCGGGGCGGCACCGTGCTGTCGTCGTTCTGGGCGGGCCGCGTGGACGAGGACGACAACGCGTTCCTGATGGACGCGCCCGGCCCGCTCGGCCCGCTGTTCGGGATCCGCGTCGAGGAGACGGACTCCGCCGAGCCGGGGGTCGTGAACCCCGTCGCGCTGCACGACCCCGATCTCGACGACGTCGCGGGCACCGCCGGGACGCCGGGGAGCGCCGAGGCCCCGCTCGTCGTGGGCGGCGAGCTCGTGTTCGAGGTCCTGGTGCCGCAGGGGGCCGAGGTCGTCGGGACGTACGGCGCCGAGTTCTACGCGGGGACCCCGGCCGTGACGCGGCACCGCGTCGGGGGGACCGACGGCGTCCCCGGCGAGGCCTGGTACGTCGCGACGGCGCTCGACGACGCGGGCGTCGCGGGGGTCGTACGGCGCGTGCTCGACCGCCACGGCCTCGTCGGGCCGTACGCCGACGTCCCCGACCTCGAGCTCGCCGTGCGCGAGCGCGACGGCGAGCGCACCGCGTTCGTCCTCAACCACGCCCAGGAGACGGTCGAGGTCACGGCCCACGCGTCGGGCACCGACCTTCTCACGGGCCGCCGGATCGAGCGCGGCGAGCGTCTTCGCCTCGTCCCGACCGACGTCGTCGTGCTGCGGGAGGACCGCCCCTGACCCGCGAGATCGGCCCGAGCGTCGCGACGTCGACCCCCCGCGGGTCGATCTCGGACGCCCGGGTCGATCTCGCGTCTCGGGCGTACGTCACGCGGGCAGAGGCAAGGTCCGCCCCTGTGGCTCACGTACCGGGTTCGGCACGCGTGATGTGAAGACGGGCAGGCTCGGGAAGCTCGGTCGGATCGCCCCCACCGGAGACCCATTCGATGCCTCCTAGGTGGCCGTCGAGCGAGTAGAGGAAGAGCCCGTCGAAAGAACCGACGACTCCGCCGTTCACCAGGATCTCCATGCCGCCGCCCTGGCGGAAGTCGATCGAAGGACACCCGCAGGCACAGCGGCCGACGACACGGGCTGACCTCGCCTCGTCGCGCAGCGTCTCGACACCCTCGAAGTCGATCGACAAGAGTGCGTCGAGGACCTCGCGTTCCCGGTACGTCAGCGATCGATCCACGCGATGATCCTGGCACCAGCTGCCGTCAGACGGCTCCTCGTGCCTCCATGAGGGCGAACCCCAAGAGGTTCGTTCCCGGCCAACGGTGAGGGAGTGCAGCGTCCGGTGAGTTCGCGGTGAGCCCGATTCCCCAGATCGTGTCCACCGGCGAAGCTTCCGCCAGCACCCGTTCGCGGGTGGAGCGCAGATAGGCGCCGATGGCGTCGGCGGCGCGGAACTTCGCCACCGAACCGGCGACGACGATCTCCCAGCGATGCTCCAGCCAGACGTCATCGTCGAAGTCGCGAACCCCGCGGCCCAGGGCCTTGGCGTGGGCCGCAGACCGCGCCTCCAGGATGGCCCGGGCTGAGACGTCATCGCCGAAGAGCCGGGCCTTGCGCCACATCATGTACTGCTCCGCGGAACCGAACGACTCGCCATCGACATCGAACCGCACGGGCCACCACTGGCTCAGGCAGGAGTGGTCCACCTGCCCGTCACGCCGGGGGCGCTGACTCCAGAAGTGCACGTACCGAGGTGCTTCTCCGGCAGAGCAGGCCGCCCGGAGGTCGTCGACGGTACGAGCGCGGAGCGACATGGGCGTGTGCACCTGCGGATCTTCGCGCACCGATCGTGCAGACGTCACTCTGCGTCGACCATCGACCTGACGGAGACCGGACGGGTCACGGTGCCAACAGGTCCGCCAGGCGGCGTTCCAGGAGGCGGCGGTCGCCCTCGCGGTCGACGAGCGTCAGGGCGAGGCGCAGGTCGACGGCGGCGTCCGCGGGCCGTCCGGCGCGCAGGAGCAGCTCCGCCCGGACGGCGGGCAGCAGGTGGTACCCCGCGAGCCCGGGCTCGGCGGCGACGGCGTCGACCGCGGTGAGCCCGGCGTCCACGCCGTGCACCTCGGCGACGGCGACGGCGCGGTTGAGCGCGACGACCGGGGAGCCGGTGAGGTCGAGCAGCACGTCGTACAGGCCGAGGATCTGGGGCCAGTCGGTCGTGTCGGCGTCGGGGGCCTCGTCGTGCAGCGCCGCGACGGCGGCCTGCACCTGGTAGGGCCCGGGGCGGCCGACGGCGAGCGCGGCCTCCAGCTCGGCCACGCCCTCGGCGATCTCGTCGTGCCGCCAGCCCGTGCGGTCCTGCTCGGCGAGGGTGCGCGTCGAGCCGTGCGGACCGACGCGCTGGTCGCGGCGGGCGTGCTGGAGCAGCAGGAGGGCGAGCAGCCCGCGGGCCTCGGGCTCGTCGTCGAGCAGTCGCGCGGCCAGGCGCGCGAGCCGGACGGCGACGTCGGCGAGCGCGCGCCGTTCAGCCGATCCCTCGACCATGGCGGCGGGCTCCGCCCAGGCGTCGTAGCCCTCCGTGAAGAGCACGTACAGGACGGCGAGGACGCCGTCGACGCGCTCTGCCCGGAGCTCGGCGGGCGGCACGCGGAACGTGATCCCCGTCGCGCGGATGCGGCGCTTGGCCCGGACGAGGCGCTGCGCCATCGTCGCCTCGGGGACGAGGAAGGCCCGCGCCACCTGGGCCGTCGTCATGCCGGTCAGCGCCCGCAGGGTGAGGGCGACCCGGGCCTCGGCGGGCAGCGCCGGGTGGCAGCACGTGAACAGCAGGCGCAGGAGGTCGCCGTCGGGGTCGTCGAGGTTCCACCCGCCGTCGTCAAGGCAGACGGCGACCTGCTCGACGACGGGGTCGGCGGTGGCGCTGCCGGTCCGCGGCCCCGGATCGACGCGCTCGCCCAGACGGCCCGACGCGGCGACCCGCTCCGCCTCGACCCGGCGCCGTCGCAGGACGTCGATCGCGTGCCGGCGGGCCGTCGTCGTGAGCCAGGCGCCGGGCCGCTCGGGGACGCCGTCGCGGCTCCACGTGCGCAGCGCGGTCGCGAACGCCTCCTGCGCGGACTCCTCGGCAAGGTCGAGGTCGCCCGTGCTGCGCGCGACCGCGCCGAGGACGCGTCCCCACTCGGTGCGGAACGCGTCCTCGACGGCGGGGCCCGGATCCGTCACGACCGACGAGTCACGACCCGTCGAGGTCGAGCGGCCAGGCCGGGTGCAGCTCGATCGCCCCGCCGTACGCCATGGGGTGCTCGGACGCGATGGCGATCGCGGTGTCCAGGTCGGGCGCCTCGAGGACGTCGAACCCGGCGATCGTCTCCTTGGTCTCGGAGAACGGCCCGTCGGTGACGAGGACCTTGCCGCCGCGCACCCGGACACCGACGGCGTCCTCCGCGGGTCGCAGCCGGTCGCCGACCACGGCGGCCCCACTGCCGTAGTGGCGCCCGACCCACTCCTCGATCGGGGGAGCGGCCTCGGCTTCCTCGGGGCGCAGGTCAGGGTCGTGGGGCGTGCCGAGCACGAGCATCAGGTAGCGCATCAGAGGTCCTCCGCCCTCGTCGTCGCGGGCCGGCGGAGCGCCGTCGGCCCGTAGAGCACCACGTCCGCGGCCTCGATCCCGTCGCCGACGCTCCGTCGCCCGTCACGGTAGCGCGCGAGGTCCGGTGGCTGCTCCCGGTTCGCCGCGAGGATCGTCTCCAGAAATCGCATCGTGCCTCCTTCGTCAGTGCGGCCCGTGCGGCCGCTCACCAGGACGACGAAGCCCGGGTGGCGAGATCGACACGATGTGGCGACGAGTTTCGGGAACTCGTCGAGGCGGCGGCAATGCGGGGCGGCACCGTTCCGTGAGATCGACCCGAGAGTCCGAGATCGACCCTCGGAGGGCCGATCTGGTGACGGGCGGGTCGATCTCGCGTCAGGAGAACGTCGCGGCGTGGGCCGCCGGGACGACGAGCGTCGACAGGCTCGGGTGCCACAGCGGCGTCGTGTGCCAGGCGAGGGTCAGGTGCTCCCCGGTGCGGCCCGTCGCGACGACGCGGTGCGGCGACGTCGGGAGCACCACGTGCACCTCGACGGTGCCGTCGGGCAGCGCCCGGCCGCGCGTCGAGACGACGAGCACGGGGTCGACGACGGGCCCCGCGGCAGGGCCGGAGCCCTCCGCGGCGTGGGGCCAGGGCAGGACCCGCGTCGTCCAGCGGTCCTCGGCGACGGGGACCGGCTGCCCGCCGACGGCGAGGCGCCAGGTGTACGGGGACCCGGCCCGGACGGCGTGGAGCGTCCACGGCACCGGGCTGATCACGTCCTGCGGCGTCGGCTCCGGGTCGAGCTCCCGGCCGAGGATCCCCGGCCACGCGTCGAGCGTCGCGATCCGGTCGGCGAGGCGGGCGGCGGAGTCCGGGTCCGCCGGCAGCGGGGTGCTGGCGTCGCCCGTGCGCTCGACGAACGCCCAGATCGCGTCGAGGGTGGGCTGGGCGCTGCGCGTCGCGCCGCGGTAGCCGATCGCGAGCCCGCGCTCGGCGACGGCGATCGCGAACTGCCCGTACGCGCCGTCGGCCCGGAACCCGTGCCGGCTCGTCCACACCTGGTAGCCGTAGCCGCGCGACCAGTCCGGTGGCTCGCCGCCGGCCACCCCGGGGGCGCCTCCGTGCTCGGCCGTGTCCGACCAGGGCTCGCGCATCGCCGCCAGCCACGCGGGCGGGATCACCGTGACGCCCGCGTAGCGGCCGCCGTCGGCCATCGCGACGGCGAGGCGCGCGACCTCGGCGGTCGTGACGTGCAGCCCCGAGAAGCCCTGGTCGAGGCCGTCGATCTCTGCCCACCACGGGCGCGCGACCCCCAGAGGGTCGAGCACGCGCGGGCGCAGGTAGGCGAGCAGCCGCTCGCCGGTCACTGCGGTGACGACCGACGACAGCGCGCGCGACGCGGGCGAGCTGTACGCGAAGTGCGTGCCCGGTGCGTGCTCGGGCGGGGTCGCGAGCAGGCGCGGGAGGTCGAACCCGATCTCGGCGAACTGCCCGGACGTGTGACCGGTGTTCATCGTCAGCAGGTGCCGCACGGTGAGGCCGGTCGGGTCGGGCAGGCCGAGCACCTCGCCGACGAGGTCGTCGACGGCGAGGCGCCCCTCGGCCACGAGGTGTCCCACGGCGAGCGCCGTGAACGTCTTCGAGACGGAGTAGACGAGGCCCGGCAGCGGCGCGTCGTGCGGCGCCCACGACGCCTCGACCACCGGGACGCCGCCGCGCGCGACGACGAGACCGTGCGGGTCGAGCCCGCCGCCCTCGAGCGCGTCGAGCAGGTCGAGCACCGCGGCGGACGGGATCCCGTGCGCCTCGGGGGCGGGCGCGGTCGTGCCGGGTCGGGTCACGGCCGCGGTCACCGGCTCGGTCGCTGGCTCTGTCACGTGCTCAGTAGATCGTCCGGCCGCGCGCGTCGGGGACCCCGGACGCGCGCAGGAAGTAGGTGCACACCTGGTCGCGCCACTCGCGTGCCGAGCGGAGCTGCTCCGCGAGCCGCTCGGTGACGCGCAAGAACACCGCGTCGTCGACCGTGCCGCGCAACCCCTCCCACGTGCGGACGTACTCCTCGACGCGCTCGACGCCGGCGAAGTGGGTGTCGTACACGTGCTGGACGACGGTCGTCCCGTCGTGCAGCACGTGCCCGTACGGCACGTGGTGGAAGAAGAGGAGCAGCTCGTCCGGGCACGTGTCGAGCGACTCGTAGACGTCGCGCCATGGCGCGGGGTACTGGCCGGTGTAGCCGGTCCCGGTCGCGCGCGTGCGGTCGACGCCGATGCCGTCGCGGTCGGCGAAGTGGTACGTGCCCCACGGCGAGTACTCGTAGCCGTCGACCGACGGCCCGTAGTGGTGCCCCGGGTTCACCATGAAGCCCACGCCGAGCGGCGCGGTGTACGCCTCGTAGGTGCGCCACGAGTCGTCGAGGACGGCGTGGAGCGCCGTCCGGACGTCCGGGTCGGTGGCGCGGTCGCCCGCGACCGAGGGGGACGCGAACGTCAGCGACACCCATTCGTCGAGCACGTCGGTCGGGTCGAGCGTCGGGTCCCACGCGAGGCGGCCGAACGCGTAGAGGTTCGCCTGGGCGAGCGGGTGGCCCGTCCAGAACGCGTCGTCGCCGACGTTGGACACCGCGGCGATCCCGCCGCCCCGCTCGGCCGCGACCTGCGGCGAGGCCTCTGGCCCGGCGCCCGCGACGACGTCGGACACGGTGGGGGAGCGGTCGTCGCCCTCGACCGGGCCCCACGGGCGGAACCGCAGGATCTCGCTCCACCACGGGCCCAGGTAGCACGCGTGGCGCTGCTGGCCCGTGTACTCCTGCGTCACCTGGAGCTCGACGGCGAGGCGCGTGCGCGGCATCGCGGCGAGCACCGGGGAGACGGGTTCGCGCGTCTGGAAGTCCATGGGCCCGTGCTTGACCTGCACGATCACGTTCTCGTCGAACCGCCCGTCGAGGGGCGCGAAGTGGTCGTACGCGGCGCGCGCCCGGTCGGTCGAGCGGTCGCGCCAGTCCTGCGTGTGGTCGTACACGAACGCGCGCCAGTGCACCGTCCCGCCGAACGGGGCGAGCGCTCGCGCAAGGAGGTTCGCGCCGTCGGCGTGGTCCCGCCCGTACGCGAACGGCCCCGGCTGGCCCTCGGAGTCCGCCTTGACGACGAACCCGCCGAAGTCCGGGATCGCGTCGTACACGTGGGCGACGGCGGTCGCCCACCAGGCCTGCACGTCCGGGTCGAGCGGGTCCGACGTCGCGAGCCCGCCGAGGGTGATCGGCGCCGCGAAGCTCACCGACAGGTGCGTGCGGATGCCCCACGGCCGGAACGCGGCGGCGACGCGCGCGACGTCGGGCAGGTCGTCCGAGAGCAGCCGCGCCTCGCGCGCGTGCACGTTGACGTTGTTGATCGCGACGCGGTTCACGCCCGTCGCCGCGAGGAGGCGCGCGTACTGCTCGACGCGCGACAGGTCCTCGCGCACGCGCCCGTCCGCATAGAAGATCGAGCCGCCCGAGTACCCGCGCTCCACCTGGCCCATGACCGGGTGGACGTCGACGTTGTCCCAGTGGTCGAGCATGCGCAGCGCGTGCGCGGGCTCGTGGCGAGCTTCCGGGTGGCCGGCGGGGTCCGTCGTCCCGACGCGCACGACGTGGAACCAGGCGTGGAGGAGCGCGGCGTCGTCGTCCGCCGCGACGTCCAGGCGGCCGTCGCCGTGCGCGACGACGAACCCCTCGCCGCCGGGGACGGCGCCGGTGTCGCGCAGGACGAGGTCGGCGTCGCCGTCGACGAGGGTCGCGCCCGCGCGCCGGGCCTCGCCGCGGACGGTGTCGGCGAGCGGTCCGTCGCCGACGACGCGGACGGTCCGGCCGCGCAGGAAAGCGGTCGCGGCGTCGGGCAGCCAGGCGGGATGCACGGACGGCTGATCCGGGGTGGTCAAGGGGTCTCTCCTGGGGAACAGTGCGAACGTGAGTGCGTGAAATAGTCGCGAGATCGGGCCTCCGCGGCGACTATTTCATGCACTCAGCGGGGGGTAGGACGCCCTCGGGAGGTGGTAGGCGAGGTCGACGGCGGTCTCCAAGGCCTCGTCCTGGTCGAGGCGGTGCTCGGCGACGAGGCGGGCGAGGTGGCCGGCGTCGATGCGGCGCGCGAGGTCGTGGCGGGCCGGGATGGAGCAGAACGCACGGGTGTCGTCGACGAACCCGCTCGTGTTGTAGAAGCCCGCGGAGTCGGTCGCGGCCTCGCGGAAGCGGCGCATGCCGTCGGGGGTGTCGAGGAACCACCACGGGGCGCCGAGCCGCAGCGCCGGGTAGACGCCCGCGAGCGGCGCGAGCTCGCGCGAGAACGTGTCCTCGTCGACGGTGAACGCGATCATGCGGAAGCCCGGGTGGTGGCCGAACGCCTCGAGGACGGGGCGCAGCGCGCGCACGTACTCGGTGCGCTCGGGGATGTCGTAGCCCTTGTCGGGCCCGTAGGCCTGCGCGACGCCGGCGCAGTGGTCGCGCAGGACGCCGGGGTGGAGCTGCAGGACGAGCCCGTCCTCGGCCGACATCGCGGCCATCTGGAAGAGCATGTGCGCGGAGAACGCCCGCGCCTCGGCTGCCGTAACCTCGCCGCGCAGCGCCCGGTCGAGGATGCGGGCGGCGTCGGCGTCGTCGAGCGGGGTGGTGTCGGCCGTCAGGTGGCCGTGGTCGGTCGCGCGGGCTCCCGCCGCGACGAACGCGGCACGGCGGGCGCGGAGCGCGTCGAGGTAGGACCGGTAGTCGACGACGTCCGTCCCCGCGGCCGCGCCGAGCTCGGCCACCTGGACGGACCAGTCGGCGCGGTCGACGTGCAGGAGCGGGTCGGGGCGGAACGTGGGCACGACGCGCTCGCCCCAGCCGTCGGAGGCGAGGCGGGCGTGGTCGGCGAGCGGGGACTGCGCGGGGTCGGTCGTCGCGAGGAGCTCGAGGCCGAACCGCTCGAACAGCGCGCGCGGACGGTACTCCGGTCGTGCGAGACGGTCGACCAGGTGGTCGTACAGCGCGTCCGCGGTCTCGGCCGACGGCTTCACCGGGGCGCCGAAGACCTCGACGAGCGCGTGCTCGGTCCAGTAGCGCGTCGGGGTGCCACGGAACAGGTGCCAGCCCGCGCAGAACCGGCGCCAGATCTCGCGCGGGTCGGTCTCCGCCGGGGCGGTGCCGGAGGGAGCGCCGGGCAGCGGCTCGACCCCGAGGTCCTGCACGCCGCGCACGCCCGGCGACCCGTGCGGCGACGTGCTCTGCGCGACGAGCATGCGCACGAGGTAGTGGTCGGGCGTGACGAACAGCGCGGCGGGGTCGCCGAACGGGGCGTCGTCGGCGAAGAGTGCGACGTCGACGTGGCCGTGCATCGAGACGATCGGGAGATCTCGCGTCGCGGCGTACAGCTCGCGCGCGAGCGGGCGCAGCACCGGGTCGGCGGGCAGGGCGCGGTCGGGGTGCAGGGACCACGGCGCCGTCGCGGTGGTCGGGTCCAGGTGGGCCGTGCTCGTCACGGGTTCCTCCAGAGGCGTCGTTGCGAACGTTTGCATCCTACGTCATCGGTGATCCGATGGCGTTCTGTCGCCGAGCGCTACAATCGTTCGCAGCCCCGGTTCTCCCCGCGGGGTCCCGAGCGCCGAGGAGGCAGCCGTGGTCACCGTCCGTGACGTCGCCCGCGAGAGCGGGGTGTCGATCTCCACGGTCTCGCGCGCCCTCGCCGAGCCCGAGCGGGTCGCCCCCGAGACGCGCGACCGCGTCGTCGCCGTCGCCAACCGCCTCGGCTACCGGCCCAACCGCGCCGCGAGCGGTCTGCGCGCCGGGCGCACCGGAGCCCTCGGGCTCGTGGTGCCGGACCTGGAGAACCCCTACTTCGCGTCCGTGACCAAGGGCGTGCAGGCTCGCGCGCGCCAGACCGGGCACGCCGTGTTCGTCGTCGACGCGGGGGAGGACCCCGCGCTCGAGACCGAGCTCGTGACCGGGCTGCGGTCCCAGACGGACGGGCTCGTGCTGTGCTCCCCGCGCGCCGCCGAGGCGGACCTCGAGGCCGCGCGCGACGCTCCCGTCGTCCTCGTCAACCTCCGGCACGAGGGCGTCCCGTCGGTCTCCTCCGACGACGCGCACGGCGTCGTCCTCGCCGTCGAGCACCTGCGCGCGCTGGGTCACCGCCGCGTCGCGTACGTCGGCGGGCCCGACCGCTCGTGGTCCGACGCCCGGCGCCGCGCGGGACTCGAGGCCGCCCGCGAGCGCTACCCGGACGTCGAGACCGTGACCGTGGGGTCGTTCCGCCCGCGTGTCGAGGGCGGCCGCGCGGCCGCCGACCTCGTCGTCGCCTCCGGCGCGACGGCGGTGCTCGCCTACAACGACCTCGTCGCCCTCGGCCTCGTGGCCCGCCTGCGCGAGCGCGGCGTCGACGTCCCGCGCGACCTCAGCGTCGTCGGGTTCGACGACACGTTCGTCGCGACCCTCGCCTCGCCGCCGCTCACCACGGTCCGCACCGACCTCGCGCGCCTCGGCGCCCGCGCCGTCGACCGCCTGGTCGCCACGCTCGGCACGCGTCGCGCCGTCGCCGCCGGCGCCGACGAGTCGCCCGACCCCGCGGCTGCGCCCGACGACGTCCTCCCCGTCGAGCTCATGGTCCGCGACTCCACGACCCTCGCCCCCACCCGCGACCTTCCCGCGAGATAGAGCCTCCGGTCTCGGCGTAGGGCTCGCCGGGCTCTACCTCGCGACGGGAACCTCTATCTCGCGCGCCACCTGGGTTCTCCATGGTCGACGACGCACCCGGGGCCGCCTCGCGCGCCGGGTGGCGCGCGGGACGACCCCGGGTGCGGACCGAAGCGTCAGCCGCAGGACGGCTGGGCGTGCTCCGGTGTCGCGACGGTCTGCCGCTCGTCAGAGGTGTCGGACGGACGGGCGGTGACGGTCACGGATCCGGCCGTCGGGTCCTCGACGCCCCGGACGGCGAACGACTGGTAGGCGTTCTTGCCGGGGGCGACGTCGGTGAACGTCTTGGACCCGAACGGCGTGTCGAGGACGACGTCCAGGGGGACGGTGTCGTCGTTGACGGCGCGCACGGCGACGTACGGCGTGCCCGCGAGGCACCGGACCTCGGCGGTCGCGGTGACCGCGACCTCCTCCTGGCCGGGCTCCTCCACGCTGGGGAGGCGCTCGATCCAGATGTTGCGGAACCGCGGGTTGAGCCCCGGGTCGCCGTGGTCCTGGAGCTTGATGTACCCCGACGTCGGGCCCTCGTTCTTGCCGTTGCCGGTCTTGCCGGTGACCGCGACGTCGTCGTGCACGACCTGCCCGTTCCACACGAGGGTGATGCGGGCGTCCTCCGTCTTCTTGCCGTCGGGTCCGAAGCGCGCCGCCCGGAACTCGAGGTCGTACGTCTGCCACGTCCCCATCGGGGTCGCCGCGTTCACGTCCGGGGCCTTCTGCAGGTAGATCGCCCCGGCGTCGTTGTTCTTCGGCGGGTCGATGCCGAAGGACTCGAGCACCTGCACCTCGTACCGCTCCTGGATGTAGACGCCGCTGTTGCCGCGGGCCTGGCCGGTCTGGGAGGGGTCGTGCTCCGGCTGGTACCACTCGACGTGCATCCGGAAGTCGTCGAACTTCTCCCGGGTGCGGATGTCGCCGCCGAGGGACTCGACGGACCCGTCGGCGATCGGCCACGTCGCGGGACCGCCGCCGTTGACGGCTGCCCACCGGTCGAGGTCGTCGCCGTCGAAGAGCGCGATGCGCTCGGTCGGCGTGACGGTGAGGCTGTCGAGGTTGACGTGACCGATGTCGTCGTCGTCGTGCCGGATGGTGATGGTGTTGGCGCCCTCGCGCAGCGGCACGGTCTCGACCTGGGTGGCCCACGTCGACCACGCCACGGTGCTGTCGAACCAGACCTGCTTGAGCTTCTCGCCGTTGACGTAGAGGCTCAGGTTCCTCGGCAGCGGCGCGGGGTCGCTGTTCTGGCCGTTGGCGTAGCGGATCGCGAGGTCGTGCAGGCCGGCCTCCTCCGTGCGGACGGCGAAGGTCGTCTGCGCGCCCGGCTCCCAGTTGCGGTCGACGAACCCGGAGCCCGAGTAGCCGGCGTGGTTGCTGTTCCACCCGGCGCCGCCGCTGATGTCCGCGGCCTCGGCCTCGTAGACCGGCGGCGCGACGGAGCCGTCGGGCAGGCGCGTGAGGGTGTACCAGGCCTCGGTGCTCCACAGCTCCTGGCCGCTCTCGGACGCGAACGGGCGCGGGGAGTGGACGTTCACGACGCGCCCCGGCTTGAGCCCGTCGATCTGGAGCGTGACGGTCTTGCGGTCCTCGGACACGGTCGCTGCCGTGACGTCGAGGTCCTCCTCGTCGACCTTCGGTCCGCCGTACTGCGGGGTCGCGACGTAGCGCCACTGCGCGGCGGTGTACTTCGACGCGAGGTCCTGCGCCGTCTCCTCGGAGAGCGGCTGCGTGTACTCGATCTCGAAGCCGCCCTCGACGGCGCGCATCGCGAGCATGTCGAACGCGTTGTTGTCGTCGTACGTGAGCTTCTGCAGGCCGTAGGAGAGCTTGCCCGCCTGGCCCCAGTTGCCGGACCAGCCGATGCCACCGACGTAGATCGCGCCGTCCGGGCCGACGCTCGTCCGGCTCACGCCGGACTCGAGGCCCTGCGTCATGCGGAAGACGGCGCCCTGCTCCTGGCCCGCGACGTCCTCGAGGTAGGCGCGCTGGAGCCCGCCGTACGTCACGTCACCGATCGCGAGCTGCCCGGCGAACACGCCCTCGGTGAGCACGACCGGGTTGCTCGGCGAGTTCGAGATCTCGCTGTGCGGCATCCACAGGACCGGCTCGGTGACGGGCTGGTCGTCGTAGGGGCCGTCGGGGTTGGTGAAGTGGTTGTAGAACGCGCCCTCCTCGACGCGCACCAGCTTCGACGTCGGGATGCGGACGCCCTGGTTGTCGGTGACGTACATGTCGCCGTCGGCGCCCCAGCCGAGCCCGTTGGGGGTGCGCAGGCCGCCCGCGACGTACTCGACCTCGCCGGTCTCCTTGCTGATCTTCATGACCGAGCCGCGGTTCTCGGCGAGCTGCGGGTCGAGCGAGTTGCCGCCCGGCACCATGGCGATGCCGGTGGTGACGTAGAAGTAGCCGTCCTCGTAGAGCAGGCCGAACGCGAACTCGTGGTAGTTGCCGCCGAACGGCCAGGTCGCGATCGTGTCGTAGTCGTCGGCGACCTCGTCGCCGTCGGTGTCGACGAGCGCGGTGAGGCCGTCCTTCTCGGACACGTAGATCGTGCCGTCGACGTACTTGAGGCCCATCGGCTCCGTCAGGCCCTCCGCGACCTTCGTGTAGGTCACGTCGTCGGCGCCGGTGTCTCCCTGGACGTGGTCGATCAGGTAGACCTCGCCGCGCTGCGTGAGCCGGTCACCGCCCCACGTGGAGATGGCCAGACGGCCGTCGGGCAGCCAGTCCATGCCCGTGACCTGGGGCTGGAAGCCCTCGGGGCGCAGGTCGGTGAGCGTGTAGTCGGGGTGCACCTCGGTGAGCGGCAGACCATCGCCCGGGGCCTCGGTGACGCCCTCGCACTCCTTGCGGCCGGGCGAGGTGACGCGCGTGACGTCGGCGTCGGTGCTCAGCACGGAGTTCGGGACGACCACGTAGCCCGACGCGCCCGGCGGCCGCCACTCGAGCTTCAGCCGCTGGTCGAACTCGCCGTCGAAGTGGTCGATGCGCAGCGCGCGGTAGCCCGCGTCGAGCTGGATCGACCCCTCCTTCGACGTCGCGCCGTGGCGGCCCGGGTGGTCGACGACGAGCTCGTCGTCGAGCAGCAGGCGCGCGCCGTCGTCGTTCGTGATCCGGAAGTCGTACGTGCCGGCCTCGGGGACGTTCAGGTACCCCGTCACCTCGGTGACGAACTTGTCCGTGAGGCCGAAGTCGGCCGCCGTGGTCCAGTCGATGGTCGGCATGATCTTGTCGACGTTGGGCGTCTGGCCGGGCTTGAGCGTGCAGTAGTCGTCGAGGATGACCTGGACGTCGAAGACGCGCAGCGTCACGCCGGGCTCCTGCGGGCGGATGTCCGCCTGCGCCGCGGCGGGTGCGACGGCCGGTGCCGCGGTCGGGACGGCGGCCTGGGCCGTGAGGACGCCGGACGGCACGGCCAGGGCGGCGAGCGCGGCGACGACGGCACGCCGTCTCCTGCGTCGGTGCCGGGGCGTGACGTGCGCGGGTGGTGCGTCGGTCGAGGGGTGTTCCATCAGCCTGCCTCTCCGTCGAGGACCGTGCGTCGGACTGCGCACAGGGCGCGCATCGGTGCGCTGTGCCGTCACTATCCGGGGGCGCGCGCGGTCCGGGCAACGAGTTGCCACTTGTTGCCCCTGGCCCGACGGTGGCCGCGTCCGGGGGCTGGGTCAGGCCGGGCGGCCGGTCGAGCCGCGCTCGACGAGCTTCGCCGGGAGCAGCGTCGGACCGGCGGTCGGCGCGGGCGACGTGCGCAGCTGGGCCAGGAGCCGCTGGACCGCGAACGACCCGAAGTGGCGCAGCGGCGCCGCGACGGTCGTCAGGGGCGGGGTGCAGAAGTCCGAGCCGAAGATGTTGTCGAACCCGACGATGCTCAGGTCGCGCGGCACCTCGACCCCGAGCCGCCGCAGGCCGCGCATCGCACCGATCGCGATGAGGTCGTTGTACGCGACGGCCGCCGTGGCGGGGTGCTTGACGAGGGACTTGGCCGCGGAGAGCCCGCCGGCGAGCGTCGGCGCGAACGGTCCGATCCGCCGCGCCTGGACCTCGGCCTCGCGCGTCGCCTCGCGGAACGCGCGCCAGCGCATCCCGTCGGCCCACGACGCCTCGGGCCCCGCGACGTAGGCGAGGCTCGTGTGCCCGAGCCCGGCCAGGTGCTCGACGGCGCTGCGCATGCCCTGGGCGTTGTCCGTCAGGACGCTCGGGACGTCGGTCATGTGCCGGTTCATGACGACCGTGGGCCGCTGCTTGGCGGCGACCCGGATCGAGGAGTCCGAGAGCCGTGACGTCGCGAGGATCAGTCCCTCCACGAGGGGGAGCGTCCGGTCGAGCGCGCGGCGCTCGGCCTCGTCGGACTCGTGGGCGTCCACCATGAGCAGCGTGTACCCGGCGTCGCGGGCCGTCTTCTCCGCGCCGCGGATGATCTCGAAGAAGAAGGGGTTGGTCACGTCGGCCACGACGATCGCGAGCAGCGAGGTCCGGCCCGTCGGCAGGCCGCGGGCCAGCGGGTTCGTCCGGTACCCGAGCTCGTTGGCGACCTGGCGGATGCGCTCCGCGGTCTGCGCGTTGACGCGGCCGGGACGCGAGAAGGTCCGTGACACGGTCGAGGGGGCGACGCCGGCCGCCTGGGCGACGTCGTAGATCGTCGGGCTGGCACCATTGCCGGCTGAGGTCATGCGGTCGGACTGTAACGGCCCTGACAGCGCCGGACAACAACCGGTTGTCGCCCTCGTGTCGCGGCGGCGGCCCGGATGCGCCGGTACGCGCCCCGTGCCTGCACCGCGCCCCCACCCGTGCCTCGACCTGCCTGCGGCGCCCGCCGTGGCAACACCACGGCAACCGACGGCAACTCCTTGACGAGCCCCGACGGTCGTCCTCCAATGGCTCCGTGATCTCGCGTGCGAACGCGTCCCTGCGCCCGACGACGGCACGTCGGCGGCCTGGACCCCGACCCTCCGGTGCCGCCACGGTCGTGCCCGGCGGGCGGCGTCGATGAGCCGCACGGACCAGGCGCCGCCGGTCGACCTCGCCGTCGACCGGTCCCGCGACGGCGAGGTAGCCGTCCAGGTCGAGGCCGCCGAGAGCGAGCTGCGCCGGCTCGGCCTGGAGGACCTGCGCGTCCACCACCACGGCGACCTCGCCCGGATCGAGGCCCCCCAGGCGGAGCTGCCCGTCGTGACGAGCGAGCCGCTGCGCGGCGAGGTCCTGCGGGCCGTCCGGTCGGCGGGCTTCCGGCTCGTCGCGCTCGACCTCGGCACCCCGGCGGACCCCGGCACCTGACGCGCCGGAGCGCTTCCACGCGCCCCGCCTGGACCGCCACCGACGCGGACCGGCAGCCGACGACGATCCGTCGCCGCACCGCACCGTCGCCGCACCGTCGCCGCCCCGTCGCCGCACCGTCGCCAGGCGGCGCCCAGCGTCGCCGACCGGTGGCAACCGACGGCAACCACGCCCTCCCGCGCGCGTCGCGCGCTCGCACGGTCCGGCACCCGCGGCCCGGTGCGCCTCGCGCCGCGGCCGCTCGTCCAGCGCTGTCAGGTGCAACAAATGGCAACTCGTTGTCCATGCCATGGCCCGCACCTACTGTCCATGCCAGGCGCACGGAGAACGAGCTCCGCGCGCAGGACCTCGACCACCGTCCCGTACGACCCCGCGTCCTCGCCTCACCAGCCCCGCGCCGCCCCTCCGCACGAGCCCCTCCCCGGGCCGGAGGCTGCGGCCGGCGGCTCACGGTGTCGGACACGTCGTCGCCCCGGGAGCCCCCAGCAGAAGGGAGAGCGCGCGATGTGGACGCTCTCGGGCTTCGCCGACGAGATCTCCCCCGACGTCGAGACGCAGTGCGTCGTCGCCTCCGAGCTCGGGCTGGGGTTCGTCGAGCTCCGCAGCGCGTGGGGCACCAACGTGCTCGACCTCGACGACGACCAGCGTGCGCGGGTCGCCAGCCTGCTGCGCCGGCACGACCTCCGCGTCTCCAGCATCGGGTCTCCCGTCGGCAAGATCTTCGTCGACGACGACTTCGAGCCCCACCTCGACCGGATGCGGCACGCCGCGCGCGTCGCGCGGCAGCTCGAGGCCCCGTACGTGCGGGTGTTCTCGTTCTTCGTGCGCCCCGGGACGGACCCGGCGTCGTGGCGCGACGTCGTGCTGCGCCGGATGGCGGCGCTCGCCGAGGTGGCGCGCGCGGCCGGCGTCGTGCTGGTCCACGAGAACGAGAAGGACATCTACGGGGACGTCCCGGAGCGGTGCCTGGACGTGGTGGAGTCCGTCGGGTCGCCGCACCTGGCGCTCGCGTGGGACTCGGCCAACTTCGTCCAGGTGGGCGTGCGGCCCTTCACCGACGGCTACGCGCTGCTGCGCCCGTACCTGGAGTACGTCCAGGTGAAGGACGCGCTCGCGGCGACGGGCGCCGTCGTGCCCGCCGGGCGCGGGGACGGCGAGGTCCTCGAGACCGTGCGGGCCCTGCGCGACGACGGCTTCGACGGGTTCTTCTCGCTCGAGCCGCACCTGAGCGAGGCCCACAGCCTCGGCGGGTTCTCCGGACCGGAGCTGTTCACCGAGGCCTGGGAGGCCTTCACCACGATCCTCGACGCCGAGGCGGTGCCGTTCCGATGACCGACGCGCCCAGCCCGGACGTCCCGCCGACGACCAGGACCACGACCATGGAGGACCGCACGATGACGACTGCCCAGGAAGTGCGACCGGCCCGCCAGGCGGCGCGACCGCCCGCCGGGGCGGCCCGGCGCTCCGCCTCGCGCCCGCGCGGCACGACGTCGTTCGGCAGCCGGTTGGCGGCGGTCGCCTCGGCGGCCTGGCGTCCCGCGCTCGTGCTGCTCGCGCTGTTCGCCGTGTGGTGGTTCGTCGCGTGGCGCGAGCTCGTGCCCGCGTACCTGGTCCCGTCGCCGGGGGCCGTGTGGGACACGATGGTCGAGGACTGGGCCATGCTGGCCGAGCACACCTGGGTGACCACGATGGAGACGGTCGTCGGGTTCGTGCTCGCGTCCGTGATCGGCGTCGCGACCGCCGTCCTGCTCGTCTACTCGCCGACGGCCGAGAAGTCGTTGTACCCGCTCATCCTCTTCGCCCAGGTGATCCCCAAGATCGCGATCGCCCCGATCCTCGTGGTCTGGTTCGGGTTCGGCGCGACGCCCAAGATCATCCTCGCGGTGCTCATCGCGTTCTTCCCGGTCGTGGTCTCGGCCGTCGCGGGGCTGCGGTCGATCGACCCCGAGCTGCTGGAGATGTCGGCGACCATGGGCGCGTCGCGCTGGAGGACCTTCCGCAAGATCCGCTTCCCGGGGTCGCTGCCGCAGCTCATGTCCGGCCTCAAGGTCGCCGTGACGCTCGCGGTCGTGGGCGCCGTCGTCGGCGAGTTCGTCGGCGCCGACCGCGGCCTCGGGTACGTGCTGCTCCTCGCGAGCGGCAACCTCGACGCGCCGCTGCTGTTCGCCGACCTCATCCTCATGTCGCTCATCGGCGTCGTGCTGTTCCTCCTCGTCGAGCTGCTGGAGCGGCTCCTCATCCCGTGGCACGCGTCGCGGCGCGGAAACCTCGTCCTCGCGTCCTCCTGACGCACCCCTGACCCACCCCAGAGTTCGCCGCCCCGACGACGAGGCGGCACGAGCACAAGGAGTCTTCCCATGCGTGGTGCACGTTTCGCAGTCTCGCTGGCCGTGGCCGGCGTCGTGGTGGCGGGGACGGCGGCCTGCGGGCAGTCGGCCGACCCGTCCGGACCCGCGGAGGGTGAGGGCGGCCTGACCGAGGTCACCGTCACGCTCAACTGGGTGCCCTACGGCGAGCACGCGCCGTTCTACTACGGCGTCGAGCAGGGGATCTTCGAGGAGGAGGGGATCGACCTCACGATCCAGCCGGGCAACGGCTCGGGGAACACCGTCCAGCAGGTCGCGCAGCGCAACACCGACTTCGGGTGGGCGGACACGCCGCCGCTCGCGAACGCGATCAGCTCGGGCATGCCGGTGCGCAGCGTGGGCGTGTTCCTCCAGACCGGGCCCAGCTCGGTGGAGTTCTTCGCCGAGCAGGGCATCACCGAGCCCGCCGACCTGGTGGGCAAGACGGTCGGCGGCACGCCGGGCGACGCGATGTACGGGACGTTCCCGGCCTGGCTCGAGCTCAACGGCGTCGACCCGGCGGACGTGACGGTGGTCAACGTCGACGCGGCGGGCAAGATCGCCGCGCTCATCGAGGGCAAGGTGGACGCGATCCAGGGCTTCCACCACGACCAGGCGCCGACGATCGAGAACCAGACCGGCGAGGAGGTCGACGCGCTGCCCTTCGCGGACTTCGGGATGAACCTGCTCGGCACCGGCCTGGTGGCGAACGAGGCGCTCATCGCGGACGACCCGGAGCTCGTCGAGGCGATGGTGCGCGCGACGTCGCGCTCGTTCCTCGCGGCGTCCGAGGACCCCGACGCGGCGGTCGCGGCGATGGCCGCGGGCGCGGAGCAGGCGCCCGACGAGGCGGTCCTGGGGGCCCAGCTCGCCGCGACGATCGACCTGCTGAACCTCGAGGACGCTCCCGCCCCCGGCGTGAACACCGAGGAGCAGTGGACGGACACCCTGACCTTCCTGTCCGAGAACACGGACTTCGACGGCGGCACGACCCCGGCCGACTTCTGGGACGGCGCGTTCGGGGCGGACCTGTGACCGCGACCGAGCTCGACGCCCGCGCCGACGCGGTCGCCGTCGACCCCATCATCGAGGTCCGCGACCTCACGATGCGCTTCACGTCGAAGCGGTCGGAGACCGTGGCGCTCGACGACGTCTCCCTGAGCGTCCAGCCGGGCGAGTTCGTCACGATCGTCGGGCCGTCCGGCTGCGGCAAGTCGACGCTGCTGAAGATCGTCGCGGGCCTCACCGCCTACACCGAGGGCGAGGTGCGCCTGTACGGGCAGCCCGTCACGCGCCCGCAGCGCGAGATCGGGTTCGCGTTCCAGCGCTCGGCCCTGCTCGAGTGGCGCGGGGTGCGCAAGAACATCCTGCTCCAGGCGGAGATGCGGGGCATGGACAAGCGCCGGGCGCAGGAGCGCGCGGACGCGCTCATCGCGCTGACCGGGCTGACGGGCTTCGAGAAGGCGCTGCCGCACGAGCTGTCCGGCGGCATGCAGCAGCGCGTCGCGCTGTGCCGGGCCCTGCTGCACGAGCCGCGGGTGCTGCTCATGGACGAGCCGTTCGGAGCGCTCGACGCCCTCACGCGCGAGCAGATGAACATCGAGATGAACCGCATCTGGCGCGAGACCGGCACGACCATCGTGCTCGTCACCCACTCGGTGCCGGAGGCGGTGTTCCTGGGGAGCCGCATCGTGGTCATGAGCCCGCGTCCCGGGCGGATCGTCGAGACCCTCGAGCCCGGCCTGCCCGACGAGCGCGACTACGGCACGACGCTCGTCGACCCCCGGTTCACGGGTGCCGCCGAGCGGCTGCGCGACCTGCTCGGCGCCAGCCACGTCGCCGAGTGACCGGGACCGTGCAGCCCGCTCCGGGCGGCGCCGGGCCCGTGGTCGGTGTCGGGATCGTCGGGATGGGCAGCATCGGCATGCTGCACGCGCTCGCGCTGCGTGACCTGGCCCCCCGGGCCCGGCTCGTCGCGTACAGCGGGGGCGCGGACCTCGACGCCGACCTGACCCCGGGCGGTCGCGCCGCGCACGTGTCGCCCGACGACGTGGTCCGTCACGAGGACGTCGACGTCGTGGCGGTCTGCACGCCGAGCGGGAGCCACGCGCGCCTCGCGCTCGCGGCGCTCGAGGCGGGCAAGCACGTCGTCGTGGAGAAGCCGCTCGCGGTGACCGTCGAGGACGCGCTCCTCGTCGAGCGCGTGGCGCGCGAGCGGGGCCTGGTCGTCTCGATGGTCTCGCAACGCCGCTTCGAGCCCCAGCACCAGGCGCTCCGGCGCGCGCTCGACGACGGCGCGCTCGGCGAGCTGCGCCTCGTCGCCACGCACGTGCCCTGGTACCGCGACGACGACTACTACGCCGCGGCGCGGTGGCGGTCGTCCCTGGCGGAGGGCGGCGGGTCGCTCATGAACCAGGGCGTGCACAACGTCGACCTCCTGCGCTGGCTGTGCGGGCCGGTCGAGTCCGTCACGGCCCAGGCGGGGACGCTCGCGCGCCCGGTGGACCGCGGGGCGGGGGCCGACGGCGACGCCGCCGAGGACACCACGGTCGCGACCCTGCGCCTCGCGTCGGGCGCGCTCGGCGTCGTCACGACGACGACGGCGACGCCCCCCGGGTTCCCGGCGACCCTCGCGCTCCACGGGAGCCGCGGCTCGGTGGAGCTCGCGCAGGACGAGGTGCTCCGCTGGGACGTTCCGGGTGTCCCGGCGCCCGCGTCGGGCCGCTCGGCGGGCGGCGCGGCGGACCCGCTCGCGATCGGTCATGCCGGTCACCGCACCCAGTGGGAGCGGGTGCTCGCGGCCCTCGACGGCGCCGCGCCGCCTCCCGTCGGGCCTGAGGACGCGGTGGAGACCGTCCGGCTCCTCAGCGCGATCCGTCAGGCCGCCGCGACCGGGCGGACCGTCCGCCCGGCCGACCTGCCGGCGCCGCAGGGGGCCACGTCGGCGGAGTGAGCCCCGGGTGGTCTCAGACATCGCGTTCGCGCGCCATGGCGAACGTTTGCACTCCCGACGTCAGCATTGTCGTCGGGTGAGGGCATGCGTGACTACAATCGTTTGCACGACCCGTTGCCGGGAGCACTCCCGGCCGGACCACCCGGCGGCGCTCGCCGCCGGACCGACACCCGCAGGAGGCCGCGTGACCGCCCCGACCGACGTCCCGAGCCTGCCCGGCACGACGGCACCCGCCGCTGTGCCGGCCGAGGCCGCACGAGCGGGGCGCCCGCGCCTGCACCGCGACGCGCACCCCGCGTTCCCGCCGGCGCCGGTCCGCCCGACGCAGGTGGGGATCGTCCACCTCGGGATCGGCGCGTTCCACCGCGCGCACCAGGCGGTCGTCACCGAGGACGCCGCGCGGGCGACGGGGGAGACGTCCTGGGGGATCCTCGGCGTGACGCAGCGCTCCGCGTCGGTGCGCGACCAGCTCCGGCCGCAGGGCGGGGTCTACACCGTGCTGACGGTCGGGCCTGACGGCGCGTCCCCGCGCGTCGTGGGGTCCGTGACCGACGTCGCGTGGCCGGCCGAGGAGACGCCTCGCGTCCTCGCGGCGCTCGCCGCGCCGACGACGCACGTCGTGACGCTGACCGTCACCGAGAAGGGGTACGCGCGCCGCGCCGACGGCCATCTCGACGTCGACGCCGTCGCGGCCGACCTCGACGTGCTGCGCCGCGAGGAGGCGTCCACCGGCTCCCCGGAGGCGGGAGTCCCCGGCGCGGACGTCGCGAGCGGCGAGGCGGCGGGCGTCGCCCCGGCGACCAGCGCCGTCGGGCTCCTCGTGCGTGGGCTGGCAGCGCGCCGTCGGGCCGGGGGGGCGCCCCTCACCGTGCTGAGCTGCGACAACCTCGCCGACAACGGGCACGTGCTCGCGCGGCTCGTCGGGGAGGCGGTCGACGCCGCGCTGCCGGGCGCCGAGGGCGACGCGCTGCGCGCCTGGCTCGCCGCGTCGGTGACCTTCCCGTGCAGCATGGTCGACCGGATCGTCCCCGCGACCACGCCCGCGCAGCGCGACGAGGTCGAGACGCTGCTCGGCGCGCGCGACGAGGGTCTGGTCGTGGCGGAGCCGTTCGTCCAATGGGTGATCGAGGACCGCTTCGCCGGTCCGCGCCCCGCGTGGGAGCGGGGCGGGGCGACCCTCACGAGCGACGTCGCGCCGTACGAGCGCGCGAAGCTGCGCCTGCTCAACGGCGCGCACTCCTACCTCGCGTACGCGGGGTCGCTCGCCGGGCACGCCACGATCGCCGAGGCCGTCGCCGACCCGGCGCTCGCCGCGGGCGCCCGGGCGCTCCAGGCCGACGCGCTCGCGACGCTCGAGGCGCCCGACGGCGTCGACCTCGCCGCGTACGCGCAGACGCTGCTCGACCGGTTCGCCAACCCGGCGACAGGTCACACGACCCGGCAGGTCGCGATGGACGGGACGCAGAAGATCCCGTTCCGCTGGGGCGGGACGCTCGCCGACCTCCTCGCCGCACGCCCCGGCGCCCCGGCGCCGCAGGGCGTCGTCGCGGCGCTCGCCGCGTGGGCCGGGTACGTCGTCGCGGAGGCGCGCTCGGGGCGCACGGTGGACGACCCGCGCGGCGACGAGCTGCGCGCGGTCGTGGAGGACGCGCCGGACGCCCCGGCGGCATTCCGTGCGCTCGTCCTGCTCCCCGGCCTGCTGCCGGGCGTCCCGGAGGGGCGCCTGACCGAGGTCGTCGACGCGGTCGTCGCCGCGAGCGCGACCGCCCACCGCGCGACCACCACGAGGAACGAGGAGGCTGCCCCGTGAAGATGGGCTTTCGCTGGTACGGCGACGGGAACGACACGGTCACGCTCGACCACGTGCGCCAGGTGCCCGGCGTGGAGACGATCGTGTGGAGCCTGCACGGCAAGCAGGCCGGCGAGGTGTGGGAGCAGGCGGAGATCGACGCCGAGGTCGCGAAGATCACCGGGCTGAGCGACGAGGCCCGCGCGCGCGGGATCACCCGGACCTTCGACGCGGAGGTGGTCGAGTCGGTCAACGTGCACGAGTCGATCAAGCTCGGCAGGACCGTCCTCGGGCTGACCCGCGACGAGGCGATCGAGAACTACGTGACGACGATCCGCCGGCTGGGCCGGGCCGGGGTGAAGGTCGTCTGCTACAACTTCATGCCCGTCTTCGACTGGCTGCGCACCGACCTGTGGCACCCGCTGCCCGACGGCTCGACAGCGCTGTTCTTCGAGCGGGCCGTCGTGGACGCGATGTCGCCGCAGAGCCTCATCGCGGACATGGAGGCGAACACGCACGGGCTCACGCTGCCCGGCTGGGAGCCCGAGCGGCTCGCGAGCTTCACCGAGCTCGACGCGGCGTACGAGGGCGTGACGCGCGAGGACATGTACGCCCACTACCGGTACTTCCTCGACGCGGTGATCCCGGCGTGCGAGGAGGCCGACGTCAAGCTCGGCGTGCACCCCGACGACCCGCCCTACGACGTCTTCGGCTGGCCCCGCGTCGTGTCGACCAAGGACGACCTGGCGCGCGTGCTCTCCCTCAACGACAGCCCGCACCACGGCCTGACGCTGTGCCTGGGCAGCTTCTCCGCGAACCCCGGGCAGGACGCGGTCGACGCGGTGCGCACGTTCATGGACCGCATCCACTTCACGCACGTGCGCAACATCAAGCACCTGGGGAACGGCGACTTCACCGAGGTCGCGCACCGCGCGTGCGAGGGCAGCGTCGACACGACGGGCATCATGCGCGCGTACGCCGAGGCGAGCTATCAGGGCTACGTGCGTCCCGACCACGGCCGGCACCTGTGGGACGAGAACACGACCAACAAGCCCCGGCCCGGCTACGGCCTGTACGACCGCGCGCTCGGCATCCAGTACCTGCTCGGTGCGTGGGACGCGTTCCGGTACGACGCCTGACGGCGCGTCGCCGCCGGGGAGCGGCTACGCGTCCCCGGCGGCGGCCTTCGCCTCGCCCCAGCCGTACCAGCGCTCGAGCTCGATCCACGCGCTGACGCGGGGGCTGTGCCGGTTCGCGTACTCGTGCCCCGTGTAGTGGCGCGAGATCCGGTCGATGTCGGCCAGGCCCTCGTCGGCGCGCAGCTCCGTGACGCGCCCGATCAGCGTCACGTGCGTGTACCAGTTCTCGTCGAGGACGGTGAGCGAGACGCGCGGGTCGTTCCGCAGGTGCTGGAGGCGGACGCGCGACTCGTCGAGGTTGACGAGCACGCGGCCGTCGTCCTCCCAGACGTACCAGGTCGCCGCGGTGACGGGCGCGCCGTCGGAGCGCACGGTCGCCATGACGGCGGCGTTCGGGCGGCGCAGCAGCTCGACGAGACGGGACGGCAGCGGGGGTCGGGACACGACGGTTCCTCCAGGGTCGGGACGGCGGGACGTCCCGACGCTACGGCAGGCGGGGACCCTCAGCGCGCCCAGGGCGCCCCGAGCTCGGTGAACGTCCGGGCCGTGCACGCGGCCTCCTCGCACCACCGCGCGACGTCGTCGACGACGGGGCGGCGGTCGTCTCCCTCGCCCGTCCAGGTCACCGCCGCCGGGTCGAGGGGCCGCGGGTCCGCCGTCGTGCGCACGGCCTCCAGGACGCGCATGAACGCGCCGGTGTCGCGCACGTCGCACGCGAGCCGGCGCTCCGGGTCGCGGCGCGCGGCGAGCAGATCGTCCAGGAGCCCGGTGCGGCCGTACGTCTTCTCCACGTGCGCCCGGGGGGTGCGGACGAGCACGCGGTCGTGCTCGTACTCGAGCGTGACCTCGCCGTCCGTCCCGAGCACGAGCACGCGCGCCGGGGTGCGCTCTGGCGCGCAGAGCGTGAGCCCGAACCCGTAGGGCAGGCCGTCGCGCGCGACGACGCGCAGCGCCGACGTGTCGTCGGACTCGATCGGGTTGGCGCGCCAGAGGTCGGTCACGACGTGCGCGACGTCCTCGGCCGTACGGGCGCCGCCGATGCGCAGCGCGGTCGCGACCGCGTGGGCGAGGGGGTTGGTGACGACACCGTCCACGACGTCGCGCCCGCCGAGCCGGCGTCGGCCGGCCCACGGGGCGCGGCGCCAGTACCCGGTGGTCCGCACCCACGTGCCCACCGCCCCGATCCCCACGACGTCGCCGATCTCGCCGTCCGCGACGAGCTCGGCGACCGCGTCCACCGCGTGCGAGCCGAAGGTCTGGAAGCCCACCTGGCACCGGCGGCCCGTGCGCTCGGCCACCTCCACGAGCGCGAGGTGCTCCGCGAGGGACGCGGCGGTCGGCTTCTCGAGCAGGACGTCGACGCCCGCCTCCATCGCGGCGCGCGCGAGCGGGAGATGGGTCGGGATCGGGGTCGAGATCACGACGACCTCGGGGCGCACGGCCGCGTCGGACGACGAGAGCAGGTCGCCCAGCGTGGGGAACCAGGGCGCGGGGGCGTCGTCGGGGCGGCGCGGGTCGACGACCGCGCTCAGCCGGACGCGACCCTGCTCCGCGAGCGCGGCGACCGTGCGCAGGTGGGACCCGCCGTGGCCGTGGACCCCGACGACGGCGACCGGGACGGCGGCCTGCGTCCGGTCGAGCACGTGGTTCGTCCCGGAGGCGGCCCGGGGCGAACCGGTCACCGGACGCGCTCCGCGAGCGCCGCGGCCTCGTCGAGGTCGAGCCCGCGGTCGACGAGCACGGCGCGCGCGCCCGTCTCGAGCGTGCCCCCCGCGGGGATCGTGCGGGGCGCGTCCCAGGCCAGGGCCGGGCCGGCCCCGGGGTACTCGGACGCGCGCAGGAACCACGGCACCGTCTCGCCCTGCTGGACGAGGAGCAGCGTCGTCGTGTGCGAGGGGTGCTCCTGCACGAACGCGACCCACGGGGACGTGCTGCCGTGAGCGCTCTCCTCGCCACGCCCGTGCGCGCTGAGCACGCTCGTCGAGGCCGCCGTGCGCAGGCGCCAGAAGAACCCGCCGTACCCGGCGCCGGGGCGCCCGTTGGTCGCGGGCGAGCCGATGACGAGCGCCCCGCGCTCGGCGCGCAGGGTCGAGCGCCAGTCGAGGACCCACGACTCGTCGTCGAGGATCCACGCGTCGAGGCGGCGGTCCTCCTCGAGCTGCGGGACGCCCTGCTCGTCGTGCCACCGGACGCCGTCGTGCAGCAGGTGCTGCTCCACGGGGTCGACGGCGAGCGCGTGGCTCACCTGGCGGCCGTGGTTGGGCAGGAGCGTCGGGCCGACGTCGGCGACGAACGTGCGCCCGCCCCAGTAGGACGTCCCGTTGACGTCGGCGACGGCCATCGAGGCGCCGTAGTGGTGACGGTGGTCGACGGGCCCGGCGTCGGTGAGCGGGACGCCGGCGAGCGTGTGCACCGGGTGCAGGTAGGAGCGCGGCGCGTGCACGGCGGGGATCCGGTCGCCCTGCTGGTAGCGGGCCAGGCGGAGGTCGCCGGCGCGCAGGACGACGGCCTCCCCGTCGGGCGTCCAGCGGACCTCGCGGGACGCGGGCTGGGTCGATCCGGCTCCGGCGCTCTCCGCGACGACCGCGTCGGCAGGCTCGGCCGGGGGGACCACGCGGGCGCGGGCGACCTGGCGCGGCACGGGCCCCGTCGTCGCGCGAACCTCGAGCCGGGGCTCGAACCGCGTGGTGCGGGACGCGGGCACGGAGTCGTCGATGAGCGCCGAGAGCTCCTTCCAGGCGTGCCGGCCGAGCTCGGCCTGCGGCACGGCGACCGTCGTGAGCGACGGCGTGGCGAAGCGGGCGAGGTCGATGTCGTCGAAGCCGACGACGGACATGTCCTTGGGCACGGCGACGCCGGCCTCGTTGAGCCCGGCGAGCAGGCCGAACGCGACGAGGTCGTTGAACGCGACGACGGCCGTCGGCCGGGCGGTGAGGACCTCGTCGACCGCGGCGTGGCCGGCGGCGATGTCGGGCCCGGCGGGGAGCTCGACGAGCTCGAGCTCGGGCGTGCGGTCGAGCACGCGGCGCAGCCCGGTGCGGCGCAGCGCGTCGGACGCGCTGCCGGGCGGACCGGCGAGGTAGGCGACCCGGCGGTGGCCGAGGGAGAGCAGGTGCTCGAGCACCTGGGCCGCCGCGTCCGCGTAGTCGACGACGAGCGACGGCACCGCCGCCTCGCCCGGGTGCGCGAGCTCCCGGTTGACGAGCACGACGGGCGCGACGTCGGGGACGAGCCGCGCGAGCTCGGCGGGGGGCATGCGCGGGGAGACGAGCACGAGGGCGTCGCAGCGGAGCCGTGCCTCGAGCGCGATCGCGGCCTCCTCGGTGGGGTCCTCGGCGGTGTCCGCGACGAGGACGCGGTACCCGGCCGGGGCGGCCGCCGAGGTGACGCCGCGCAGGATCTGCTGGAAGACCGGGTTGCCCAGGTCGGGGACGACGAGCGCGACCGTGTTGGTCCGTCCGAGCGACAGGCTCCGCGCGACGTTGCTGGGTCGGTAGCTCAGGTCGGCGGCCGCCTGGCGGACGCGCGCGCTGATCTCCGGGTCGACCGTCGCGCGGCCGTTCATGACGCGCGACACCGTCGCCCGGGAGACGCCCGCGGCGGTCGCCACGTCGGCGATCGTCACCCCGCCCCGCCGTGTGCTCACGCTTGCCATCGTTCTCCCTCGAGTCGTGGTTCGCGCGCCGCGGGCACGCACGACTGCGTGGTGCCCGCGCTCTCCGGGGTCGGCCGGTGCCGCGCGATGACCTGACCGTACACCATGGGAAACCGGTTCCACGTGTGCTACGGTCCTCACCCAGCAACCGGTTTCCCCTCGACGGGGGAACGCAGGACTACCGATCGACGACGACCGGAGGGTGACGGATGACCGGCACGAGGTGCGAGGAGGGTCTCGCATGGCGGTGACCGAGCTCGCGCGAGGGACCGCCACGCGGCGGCCCGCACGCAAGAAGGGGGACGGGAAGGCAGCGGCGCTCTTCCTCGCCCCCTGGTTCGTGGGCCTCGCGCTCATCACGGCGGGCCCGATGGCGGCGTCGCTGTACCTGTCCTTCACGGACTACAACCTGCTCCAGGCGCCGAGCTGGATCGGGTGGGACAACTACGAGCGGATGTTCGCCGACCCGCGGCTCCTCAACTCGCTCCAGGTGACGTTCACGTACGTGTTCGTCTCCGTGCCGCTCCAGCTCGCCGCCGCGCTCGGTCTCGCGCTCCTGCTCGACAAGGGCCTGCGCGGGCTCGCGGTCTACCGCTCGATCTACTACCTGCCCTCGCTGCTGGGCGGGAGCGTGGCGATCGCGATCCTGTGGCGCCAGGTCTTCGGCGCGGACGGGCTCATCAACCAGGTCCTGGCGCTCGTCGGGATCGAGGGGCAGGGCTGGGTCTCGCACCCCGACTTCGCATTGGGCACGCTCGTCGCCCTCAACGTGTGGACCTTCGGAGCGCCGATGATCATCTTCCTCGCCGGGCTGCGCCAGATCCCGCGCATGTACTACGAGGCGGCCTCGATCGACGGCGCCGGCCGGTGGCGCCAGTTCCGCTCGATCACGGTGCCGATGCTCACGCCGATCATCTTCTTCAACCTCGTGCTCCAGCTCATCAACGCGTTCCAGTCCTTCACGCAGGCGTTCGTCGTGAGCGGCGGGACCGGCGGGCCGGCGGACTCGACGATGTTCTACACGCTCTACCTCTACCTCAAGGGCTTCGGCTCGCTCGAGATGGGCTACGCGTCGGCGATGGCCTGGTTCCTGCTCCTGATCATCGGCGGGATGACGTTCGTCAACTTCCTCGCCTCGAAGTACTGGGTCTTCTACGATGACTGACACCACGCACCCCGCCACGGGGACCCCCACCGACGCCGCCGTCATCGAGGACGCGGCCCCCGGGACCCGCTCCCGGTCGACGCTCTCCCAGCTCGCGGCCGACGCGCCGCCCACCGCCCCGCGACCCCGACGTCGTGCGCAGTCCGCGCGAGTCCGGTCGGTGCTCAAGCACGCGCTGCTCATCGCGTTCGGGCTCGTCATGCTGTACCCGCTGCTCTGGATGCTCGCGAGCTCGTTCAAGCCCTCGGCGCTGATCTTCCGCGAGCCGGGCCTCATCCCGTCCGCGGTCGACCTCGGCAACTACACCGACGGGTGGAACGCGCTCACCCACCCGTTCGGCCACTACCTGCTCAACTCCGCGGTCGTGGTGCTCGGCTCGGTGCTGGGCAACCTCGTCTCGTGCTCGCTCGCCGCCTACGCGTTCGCCCGGCTCCAGTTCCGGGGCCGCGGGGTCTGGTTCGCGATCATGCTCATGTCGATCATGCTGCCGATCCACGTCGTGATCGTGCCGCAGTACGTGCTGTTCTCCTCGCTCGAGTGGATCAACACGTTCCTGCCGCTCATCGTGCCCAAGCTGCTCGCGACCGACGCCTTCTTCATCTTCCTCATGGTCCAGTTCTTCCGCGGGATCCCCAAGGAGCTGGACGAGGCCGCACGGCTCGACGGCTGCGGCCACGGGCGGATCTATCTGCGCATCATGATGCCGCTCGCGCTCCCGGCGCTCGCGACGACGGCGATCTTCACCTTCATCTGGACCTGGAACGACTTCTTCAGCCAGCTCATCTTCCTGACCAAGCCGGACATGTACACGGTCCCGATCGCGCTGCGCACCTTCGTGGACGCCACGGGCCAGAGCTCGTGGGGCCCGATGTTCGCCATGTCGATCGTCTCCCTGGTCCCCGTGTTCCTCGTCTTCCTCTTCGGTCAGAAGTACCTCGTCAAGGGCATCGCCACGACGGGGATCAAGTAGCTCCTCCGGCGCGCGGGCACCCGCCCGCGCGTCACCCGGTGCCGACCGGCACCGCTCCGCACGACAGAACGACGACGTCCCGTCACGCACAAGGAGAGTCATGAACACCTCGATCCACCGTCCGCGCCGGCCCGGCGCACGCCGCGCGGTGCTGGCCGCCGCACTGACCGTCGGTGCCCTCGCCCTGACCGCCTGCGGCGGCGACGGCGGCGTCGCGAACCCGGGCGGGGGCGACGAGTCGTCGTCCGCGGAGTCCGGGCCGGTCCAGATCCGCTTCTCGTGGTGGGGCTCGGACACGCGCCACCAGACGACGCAGCAGATCATCGACCTCTTCCAGGAGAAGAACCCCGACATCACGGTCGTCGCCGACTACACCGACTGGGGCGGGTACTGGGACAAGCTCGCGACCTCGGTCGCGGCCGGCGACGCGCCCGACGTCATCACGCAGGAGGAGCGCTACCTCGCGGACTACGCCTCGCGCGGTGTCCTGGCAGACCTCGGGGCGCTCGACATCGACACGAGCTCGATCGACGAGTCGGTCGTGGGCTCGGGCGAGACAGGCGGAGCGCTCTACGGCATCCCCACCGGCGTGAACGCCTACGCGGTGCTCGCCGACCCGCAGGTGTTCGCCGACGCCGGTGTCGAGGTGCCGGACGACGCCACGTGGACGTGGGAGGACTACGTCGAGGTCTCGAACGCGGTGACCGCGGGGTCGGCCGACGGCATCTACGGCACGCAGGACTACGGGTTCAACGAGGCCGGCCTGTCGATCCTCGCGCGCCAGCGCGGCGAGGCGCTGTACACGCCCGAGGGCGAGCTCGGCGTCTCCGCGGAGACCGTCGCGGACTTCTTCCAGCTCTCCCTCGACCTCCAGGCGGGCGGCGGCCAGCCCGACGCCGCGCGGTCCGTCGAGCTCGAGGGCGCCGGCCCGGAGGGCTCGCTCCTCGGGACCAACCAGGGCGCCATGGGCATGTGGTGGACCAACCAGCTCGGCGCCATCAGCACCGCGTCGGGTCGCGACCTGGAGCTCCTGCGCCTCCCGGGCGAGACCGAGGGCGAGCGCACGGGCATGTACTTCAAGCCCGCGATGTACTACTCGGTCGCCAAGACGTCCGAGCACCCCGAGGCGGCAGCGAAGTTCGTGGACTTCCTCCTCAACGACCCCGAGGCCGGGGCGCTCATGCTCTCCGACCGCGGCCTGCCCGCGAACACGGAGGTGCGCGCGGCGGTCAAGGACAGCCTCTCCCCGGCCGACAAGCAGGCCGCGGACTTCCTCGAGGCGCTCGGCGCCGACGTCGTGGACGGCCCGCCCGTCCCGCCGCAGGGCGCCGGCGACGTCGTCGAGATCCTCAAGCGCATCAACACCGAGGTGCTGTTCGAGCAGAAGTCTCCGCAGGACGCCGCAACGCAGTTCCTCGACGAGGTGGGCGCGGCCATCGGGCAGTAGCCCCGCCGTGGCGTACCGCCACCCCTGACCGGCCGGGCCGGTCCGTCGCCCCACGGACCGGCCCGGCCAGGCCCGACCAGGACTCGCACCGGCACGACCCCCAGACCGTCGCCCAGACCCCGCGCCCAGGACCCCGAGAGGACCGCAGACCCGTGCACCACCCCGGCACCACCCCGACCGAGACCGCGACGACCCGCCCCCGGCGCTACGCCGTCGCCGGCACCGGGCACCGAGCCCGCATGTTCGTCGACGCGCTGCTCGGTGAGCACCGCGAGGACGGTCACCTGGTCGCGTGGTGCGAGCCCAACCCGGTGCGCGCCGCCTGGTACGACCGTCGCCTCGAGGCCGCGGGCCTCACGCCGCTGCCGCGCTACGAGCCGTCCGACCTCGGCCGGATGCTCGCCGAGCAGGCCGTGGACGCGCTGATCGTGACGACGCCCGACCACGCCCACGCGGACTACGTCGTCGCTGCGCTCGGGGCCGGTGTCGACGTCGTGTGCGAGAAGCCGCTCACGACAGACGCGGCCGGGATGGCGCGCATCCGCGCGGCCGCCGAGCGCTCGTCGGCCACGCTCACGGTGACCTTCAACTACCGGTACTCGCCGCGCAACACCGCGCTGCGGCGCGTGATCGCCTCGGGCGAGATCGGCGACGTCGTCTCGGTGCACTTCGAGTGGCTGCTCGACACCGTGCACGGCGCCGACTACTTCCGCCGGTGGCACCGCGACAAGGCCGCCTCGGGCGGGCTCGCCGTGCACAAGGCGAGCCACCACTTCGACCTCGTCAACTGGTGGCTCGACGACGTCCCCGAGACCGTCGTCGCGCGCGGCGGCCTCCGCTTCTACGGGGACGACGGCGCCGGGCGGCCCCCGGGGGACCGGCCCGGCCTCGGGCGCGACGCCGCGCCGGACGACCCGTTCGGCATCGACCTCGCCGGGGACGACACGCTGCGCGCGCTCTACCTCGAGGCCGAGGCCCAGGACGGCTACGTGCGTGACCGCGACGTGTTCGCGCCCGGCGTCACCATCGAGGACACGATCGGCGCGCTCGTCGGCTACCGCCGCGGCGCGACCCTCACCTACTCGCTCACCGCGCACAGCCCGTGGGAGGGGTACCGCGTCGCCGTCAACGGCACGCGCGGCCGGGTCGAGCTCGACGTCGTCGAGCGGGCCCACGTGGAGTCCGGGCACGCCGCCGAGGCCCTCGGGCCGGACGGCAAGCGGCGCCCGGTCGTGGACCCGAGTGCCGTGCACGACCCCGGTGCGGGCGACGTGCGACCCTACGGCGCGCGGCTCGTCGTGCAGCGGCACTGGGAGCCCGCGCGCGAGGTCGTCATCGACGAGGGCGAGGGCTCGCACGGGGGCGGCGACCGCCTGCTCCTCGCCGACGTCTTCCGGGGCGCGGGCGAGGACCCGCTCGCGCGGGCCGCGGGCTACGTCGACGGCCTGCGGAGCGTCGCCGTCGGCGTGGCCGTGAACCGCTCGCTCGAGACGGGGCAGGTGGTGCGCGCCGCCGACCTCGGGGTGTCGCTCGAGCGCGCCGCGGCGACCCGGTCCGAGGCGGTGCCGTCGTGACCGCCGCCGCGCGCGCGACGGACACGCCCCTGCTCGTCCTGCGCCCCGAGGACGATGTCGCCGTCGCGACGCGCGACCTCTCGGCAGGGGACGTCGTCGACCGCCCCGGGGGCGGGACGGTCGCCGTGCTCGACGCCGTCCCGCGCGGTCACAAGGTCGCCCTGCGGGACGTCGCCGCGGGCGGTCCCGTGCGCAAGTACGGGCAGGTGATCGGCGTCGCGACGCGCGACGTCCGCGCGGGCGAGCACGTGCACACGCAGAACCTCGGGTACGCGCCGGGGGAGCGCGAGCACGAGCTCGCCACGGTGCACACCCCCCTGTCCGTACCGCCCGGACCACGCCCGACGTTCCGCGGCTATCGCCGCGCGAACGGCACGGTCGGCACACGCAGCTACGTCGCGATCCTCACGTCGGTCAACTGCTCCGCGAGCACGGCCCGCATGATCGCCGACCAGTTCCGCGGTCTCGCGCTCGACGCCTACGACGACGTCCACGGCGTCGTCGCCCTCACGCACCAGTCGGGGTGCGGGCTCGTGCCGACGAGCGAGGGCGCCCAAGTGCTCCTGCGCACGCTGCGCGGGTACGCCGCCCACCCCAACGTCACGGGCGTCCTCGTGCTCGGGCTCGGCTGCGAGATGATCGCCGTCGACACCGTGCTCGCCGGGGCCGACCTGTCGCCGGACACGGTCGTGCGCACGCTGACCATCCAGGAGACGGGCGGCGTGCGGGCCACCGTCCGCGCGGGCGTCGAGGCGGTGCGCGAGATGATGTCGGAGATCGACGCGCGCTGGGAGCGCACCGACTGCGACGTCGCCGACCTCGTGCTCGGGCTCAACTGCGGCGGCTCCGACGGCTACTCCGGCATCACCGCGAACCCCGCGCTGGGGATCGCGTCCGACCGCCTCGTCGCGTACGGCGGCACGTCGGCGCTCGCGGAGACGCCCGAGGTGTTCGGTGCGGAGCACCTGCTCACGCGGCGGGCGGTGACGCCCGAGGTCGGGCAGCGCCTGCTCGACCGGCTCGAGTGGTGGCAGGGCTACGCCGCCGCGGGCGGCGGCACGCTCGACAACAACCCGTCGCCCGGCAACAAGGCCGGTGGTCTGACGACGATCCTCGAGAAGTCGCTCGGCGCCGTCGCCAAGGGCGGGCAGGCCGACCTCGCCGCGGTGCACGAGTACGCCGAGCCGCTCGACACGAGGGGCTTCGTCTTCATGGACACCCCCGGCTACGACCCCGTCTCCGTCACCGGGCTCGTCGCGGGCGGGGCGACCGTCGTGTGCTTCACCACGGGCCGCGGGTCCGTGTTCGGCTGCAAGCCCACGCCGAGCATCAAGCTCGGCACCAACAGCGAGCTCTACGCGCGCATGGGCGACGACGTGGACATCGACTGCGGGAGGATCGTCGACGGCGTCGCGACCCTGGAGGAGGTGGGCGACGAGATCTTCGCCCGCATCCTCGCGGTCGCCTCGGGGGAGGAGACGGCGAGCGAGGAGCTCGACCTCGGCGGCGAGGAGTTCGTCCCGTGGCAGCTCGGGACGGTCACCTGAGGCCTGGGGTCGAGGGGTCGGTCGGGGCGCCCCCCGGTGCGTGACATGATCGACCTCATGCTCACTCCCGCCACCGGCGCGGCCGGGTCGCGCATCGCCGGCCTCGGTCACTTCCAGCCCGAGAAGACGCTGACGAACGACGACATCGCGCAGCTCGTCGAGACCAACGACGAGTGGATCCGCTCGCGGACGGGGATCGTCACGCGGCACGTCGCCGACGACGACACGACGGTCGCCGACATGGCCACCGCGGCCGCGCGCCACGCGCTCGCCGACGCGGGCGTCGACCCCGCCGAGGTCGACCTCGTGATCGTCGCGACGGCCACCGCGACCGACCGGTCGCCCAACACCGCGGGCCGCGTCGCCTACCACCTGCGCACCGGTGTGATGCCCGGGCAGTCCACGCCCGAGGAGGCGTCCGAGCTCGACCTGCGTGGCGTCGTCGGGCCCGCCGTGCTCGACGTGAACGTCGCCTGCTCCGGGTTCGCCCACTCCGTCGGCCTCGCCGACCAGGCGATCCGCGCCGGTTCCGCCCGCACCGCCGTCGTGATCGGCGCGGAGAAGCTCACCGCGTTCACCGACTGGACCGACCGCAGCACGTGCATCCTCACCGCCGACGGCGCGGGCGCGGCCGTGCTGCGCGCCACGGACGAGCCCGGCGTCGGGCCCGTGACCTGGGGCTCCGAGCCCGACCTCACGCCCGCCGTGCTCATCGAGTCGCCCGCCGACAAGTTCGCCCAGGACGGCCGCGCCGTCTTCAAGTGGGCCATCACGCGCGCCGCCGACCGCGCGCGCTCCGTCGTGGAACGCTCCGGCGTCTCGCTCGACGACATCGAGGTCCTCGTCGCGCACCAGGCGAACCTGCGCATCATCGAGCCCCTCGCGAAGTCGCTCGGGCTCGACTCCAAGATCGTCGTCACCGACATCGTCGAGTCGGGCAACACGTCCGCCGCGTCCATCCCGCTCGGGCTCTCCAAGTGGTGGCACGCCGGCAAGATCCCCGCAGGCGTCCCCGCCCTGCTCTTCGGCTTCGGCGGCGGGTTCGCGTGGGCGGGCCAGGTCGTGGAGACCCCGACCCGCTGACGCACGTCGCCGTCGACCCGGCCCCTGCACCGGGTCGACGGCGACGTCACCGCGTGCCTCGGACGGCCTACGGGTAGCTGACGACCTTCGCCGGGACGGTCTCGACGCCGCTGGCGCGGGGGCCGACGCCGTTGATGACGTGCTCGTAGGTGCCCACCCCGCCGAGCGAGACGGTCAGGAGCGAGTGCATCTTGACGCCCGGGGTGATCGGGACCTCGAACCCGTTGTCGGAGACGATCGACGCGTCGGACGTGAACACGCAGTAGGAGCCCAGGCCCCAGGCCTCGTGGTTGCGCACGTGGTCCGCGACCTTGTACGCGGCCCACCCGCGGATGCCGTCGTGGTTCCACGCGGCCTGGTTCGGCGGGTCGTACGGGAGCTCGTTCTGGTAGAAGATCGTGCGCCCCCGCTCGCCGTTCCACAGGGTGTTGTACTTCTGGTAGTGCTCGACGAAGAGGCCGTAGCCGTCGACGTCGTCGCCGTTGACCACGAGGCCGTAGTCGGCCGTGTTGACGTCCCAGCCGATGCCCTCGCCGTGGTCGCCCCGCCAGGACCAGATGTGGTCGACGATCGTGTCGTCCGCGTTGATGACGATCGCGCTGTCCACCTTGCCCGCGTGCGCGCCGCCGACGCGCACGAACACGTCGTGGATCGAGACCGGGTCGTCGGCGTGGTCCGCGCTCGAGCCGTCCGTGCCCACGGTGAGCATGCTCGGGGACTCGGCCGCCCCGGCGTCGAACAGGACGCTCGCGACCCGGACGCCGTCGACGTCGCCGACCTGGAGCGCCGTCTGCCCCGCGGTGGGCACGATGGTCGCGTACCCGAGGCCGAGCACGACCGTGTCCGCGCGGTTCACCTCGATCGTCTCGTCCAGCTGGTAGACGCCCGGGGTGAGCAGGAGGTGGAGGTCCTGGTCGAGCGCGGCGTTGATGTGCTCGGCGGTGTCGCCCGGGTGCGCGACGTAGAAGTCGTCGAGCGGGATCGACGTGCCGGGCGTGGAGCCGTTCTTCCACGTCGCGCCGCGCGTGCCCTCGCGCAGCGACGGGACGAAGACGGCGTAGTCGTCGCCGTCGAGGTAGAGGTACGGCTTCTCGCGGATCGTGCCCGTGGTGTCGAGCGTGGTGACCGCGGGCTCGGGGAACGTCGTCGGCGGGGCGTTCTCGGTGCCGGAGAACACCATGTTCCACAGCGTGCCGTCCCAGCCGCCCGTGAGCGTCGAGTCGCGCGTGTACCACTGCTGCTGGGTGTAGCCCCGCACCTGGCCGTCGACGATGGAGTCGGCAGTGAAGCCGCCCGACGCCCACCCGTAGCGCGACGAGTGCAGCATGAGGTTGCCCTTGACATGGATGCGACGCATGGGCGCGGCCTGGGAGACGGCCCAGCGCATGTCGCCGCCGGTCGGCGTGACGGCGAGGTTCTCGATCGAGCGCCAGAAGTTCTGCGTCGCGTTCCCCTCGAACCACTCCGCGTCGGCCCAGACGCCGCCCGTGATGTTCACGTCGTCGGGGTTCCGGCCGAGGCCGTTGACCGCGGTGTTGAAGCCGACGTTGACGTGCACCGGGTACGTGCCGGGCTCGAAGAGGAACTGGTCGCGGCGCAGGCCGAACTGGCTCTCCTCCTGCGCCGCGTACGCGGCGTCGACGGCGGCCTGGATGTCGGCCACCGGGGTGCTGGGGCCGAACACGTGCACGTTCGGCCCGAGGTCCCCGCCGCCCTCGATCGGCTCGCCCGTGCCGGGGTTCGGCGTCCCGTCGCCCGTGGTCAGCACGCGCAGCTCCCAGATCGAGTAGCCCCAGCCGGTACCGCGCTCGGTGCCGACGAGCCGGACGTAGCGACCGGACCCGGTGACGTCGAGCGCCTGCTTGCCGCCCGTCCCGGCGGTCACCGTGCGCAGCGTGCGCCAGAGGTCGCCGTCGTCGGAGGTCTCGACCCGGAAGCCCTTGCCGTAGGCGCCCTCCCAGTCGATCTCGATCCCGCAGACCGGCTGGATCGACCCGAGGTCCACCTGGAGCCACTGCGCGTCGGAGAACTCGCTGCTCCAGCGCGTGTCGGCCTTGCCGTCCACCGCGAGGCCCGCGGCGTATGCGCCCTCGGCGGACGACGCCGTCGTCGCCTTCCCGAGCGCGGCGTTCGTCGTGCAGTCGGCGCCGGGCTCGCCCGGACCGCCCGGGTCGACGGTCCCGCCGTCGGTCCCGGGCGTGCCGAACACCTGGAGCTCCCACAGCGAGTAGCCGTAGCCGGTGCCGCGCTCGGTGCCGAGCAGACGCACGTAGCGCCCGGTCCCGGACACGGGCAGCGTCTGCTGCCCGCCCGTGCCGTCGGTGACGGTCCGCAGCGTGCGCCAGGTCGTGCCGTCGTCGGACGCCTCGATGCGGAAGCCCTTGCCGTAGGCGCCCTCCCAGCTCAGGGCGACGGACGACAGCGTGGAGATCTGGCCGAGGTCGACCTGGAGCCACTGGCCCTCGGCGAACTCGCTGCCCCAGCGGGTGTTCAGGTCGCCGTCGACCGCCCGCGCGGCGGCGTAGTCGCCCTGCACGCTCGATGCTCTCGCGGGCTTGCCCTGGGAGAGGTTGACGGGTTCCGCCGCGGCCGCGACGGGCGCTGCGGCCGCCACGAGCGGGGCCGCGACGCACGCCGCGGTCAGCCCCGCGGCGAGGGAGGCCAGGCGGAGCCTGGCCGTGGGTCGGAGATGCATGGTCCTGCCTTCTTCGGGTCGGGGGGCCGTGCCACGGGCACGACCGTGCCCCGGACGCGGCGCCGTCGTGCTCGACGACGCCGCGCCCGTCGGGCGGTGGGGTGTCAGCCGACGAGCTGGTAGTTCTCGTCGAGGACGGTGCCGCGGTGCGGCTTGTAGAGGTCGTAACCGCGCGGGTTGCACTGGAGACCGCCGTTGATGCAGTGCTCCACGAGGCGCTCGAGCACCTCGGGCTCCCAGCCGTTGATGAAGTCGTAGTGCCACGACTGGTCGGAGCCGCTCACGAGCCGCACGTCGGACATGTCACCGCTCACCGGCCACGCGATCTTGAACTCGATCATCGGGACCGCGATCGGGTGCGTCATGGGGCACTGCCCGTCCACGGGGTACGCCATGTGCGCGCCGTGGCCCATGTGCGCGGACGCGTCGGGGGACAGGTGCATGCCGTCCCAGCAGCTCGGGGCCTGGTAGCGGATGTTGAGCTGCGTGCCCTCGGGGCAGTGGGCCGGGATGTCCCAGCTCTTCGAGATGTCGCCGCACTCCCAGCCCTCGACGGCGCCCGGCGCGGTCCGGAACTCGTCGTACGTCGCCATCATGTCGCCCGCGACGAACCGCAGACCCGGCGGGAAGGGCTTGACCTTGGTGTAGTCGTCGATCCCCGACTTGTAGTAGATCGTCATGGGGATGTCGGGCTCGATCGGGACGCCGTTCTTCTCGATCGCCGGGAACCAGTACGACGAGTGGTCCTGCGGGACCGTGCAGGTCGAGTCGGTGTTCTCGAACAGGTCCTCCGGGACCGTGAACGCGTCCGTCACGCGGTTGCCGACGAACGTGTGCAGGTGCGACCTCCCGGGCTGACCCGGGAAGACGATCGGGTCGTCGGGCAGGAAGTGCGAGAACGAGCAGTTGGCCTGGAACTCGTGGTGCGTGACCTCGTCGTCCCACTCCGGCGGGTCCTCGGGGTCCGGCGCGTCGCCGTCGCCGAACACCTGGAGCTCGTACAGCGAGTAGCCGTACTGGGTGCCGCGCTCCGTCCCGACGACCTGGACGTAGCGGCCCGTCGCGTCGACGTCGAACGACTGCACGCCGCCCGTCCCGTCGGCGACGGTCGCGACGGTCGTCCAGGACTGGCCGTCCTGCGACACCTGGACGGTGAAGTCCTTGCCGTACGCCGCCTCCCAGTCGAGGACGACGCGGCCGAGGTCGTGCGCCTCGCCGAGGTCGACGCGGAGCCACTGGTCGTCGCTCGGCTGGCTCGCCCAGCGGGTGGCCCGGTCTCCGTCGACCGCGAACCGGGGCCCCAGGCCGCCGGACTCGGAGCTCGACGCCGCCGTGAGCGCACCCTGGGAGAGCAGGGTGTCCGGCGCGGCGGCGGCGCTCGTCGTGACGACGACCGAGGTCGACGCGACGAGGACGCCGGTCATCGTCGCGGCAATCCGGCGTCGGCCCGTCCCGGCGCGGCGTCTGCCGTGCCGGGGAGGCGATAGCGTGGTGGTGCGTGTCGTGCCGTGCATGCTTCCTCCTTCGAGGTCGTCGCGCGCTGCGGAGCCTCTCGGGCAGGAGCGCGCGACGCTGCGCGGATGATGGGCACGCCCGGCGTCTGTCACCGGGCGCCGTGCCGGGTGGGGGCGGTTGCCGCCGCCCCCACCCGGACGTCTGTGGGTGTCAGCGCTGGTAGACGCCGAGCTCGAACAGCGAGTAGCCCCACGCGGTGCCGCGGGCGTCGAGCTTGAGCCGCACGTAGCGGCCGTTGCCCGCGACGTCGAGGCTGTCGACCCCGCCGTCGCCGTCCGTCACCGTGCGGACCGTGGTCCAGGACTGCCCGTCGTTCGACGTCTGGATCTGGTAGGCCTTGCCGAACGCCGACTCCCAGACGAGCTGGACGTGCTGGAACGCCTGGACGGAGCCGAGGTCGACGGTCAGCCACTCGTCGTCGTCCCAGTCGCTCGCCCAGCGCGTGCCCGGGTCGCCGTCGGTCGCCTGGCCGGGAGACCAGTTGCCGTTCCAGGGGTCGAAGCTCGACGCCGTCGTGGTCTTGCCCTGCGCGATGTTCGTCCCGGCGACGGGCGGCGCCACGACGCGGAACGAGCGCGTCTCGACCCCGACGTTCCCCTGGCCGTCCTCGGCCCAGACGTAGAGCTTCCACACGCCGAGCCGCGAGGGCGTGGTGACCGAGAACTTCCCCTGGCCCTTGCTCGTGAGCTCGGTCCAGGCGAGGCCGCCGGCGCCGTCGACGTACTTGCTGTTGAAGAACGCGACGTAGTTGATCGGATCACCGTCAGGGTCGGTCGCGGCGAGGTCGAAGTCCAGCGTGGCGCCGGCCGTCACGGACGTCGAGCCCGGGATCGCCATGCCGGTGATGCGCGGGGCGGTGTTGACGCCCGTGAGGTCGACGCCCCAGGTCTTGGCGATCGCGTGGTAGCCGAGGCGCTTGTTGTTGCCGGGAGTGATGTTGAACCACACGCCGCCGAAGTCGCCCTCGACGCCGTAGTGGAAGAACGTCGCGCCGAGCGCCTTGCCCTCGTGCTCCATGAGGCACTTCCACGACAGCGGGAGCGCGCGGCTCTTCTCGATGTCGGTGGGCTCGTCCGGGACGCCGTTCGCGTCGTCCGGCACCTCCCACTCGCCGGCCGCGCCGCCCTCGGTGAGCACGTACGGCTTGCCGTAGTTCCCGGCCTCCCACGCGCTCGCGATGCTGCACACGTCGCCGTAGGCGTTGATGGAGAGCAGGTCCAGGTCGGGTGCGTGGTCGCGGATGTACGGCCACGCGCCGGTCCACGCGTCGGTGTTCGACGTCGGGTGGTTGGGGTCGATCGCGTGGATCGCGACGCTCACCTCGTTGACGAACGACGCGTAGGCGTTGCGGATCTCCTCGAGGTCGGTGCCGGAGTAGCAGTTCTGCAGACCGAGGATCGCCTCGTTGCCGATGTTCCACATGAGCACGGCCGGGTGGTTCTTGTACTCCTCGACCCAGCGCAGGATGTCTTCCTTGGTGTCGTTCTTGTACGTCGTGTCGGTGCGGTAGTCGATGCAGCCTCCCGACCCCGGGCCGCCGCCCGGCATGAGCCAGAAGCCCGCGATGACGCGGACGTCGTGCTCGGCCGCGGCGTCGAGGATCGCGCGCGAGTCGGCGCCCGTGCCCCAGGTGCGGGTCGTGTTGCCGTTGATGTCGGCGAGGCCCTGCATGCGCGGGCCGGTCTCCTCGGCGCTCGTGCCGCCCCATGTGAACCCGCGCACGGTGTACGGCTGCCCGTCCACCTGGAGGTCCCAGTCGCCGTTCCCGCCGACGACCTTCACCACGCTCGGGCCGGAGTCCTTGACCGGGGCCGTCGGGTGGCCCGGGTGCACGTAGTCGGGGAACGGGTCGGTCGGGTCACCGGGGTCGGTCGGGTCCGTGGGGTCGATCGGACCCGAGCCGCCCGCCTCGCCGAAGACGCGGAACTCGTAGAGCGAGTGGCCGTAGCCGCCGGGGCGCGCGGTCGACAGGACGCGCACGTAGCGGCCCTTCCCGTCCACGTCGAGCACGTCCGTGCCGCCGTCGCCCTGGGTCGTGGAGTAGAGCGTCCGCCACGCCGAGCCGTCGTCGGAGACCTGGACCTGGTACGCGGAGGAGTACGCGCCCTCCCAGACCAGCTCGACCCGGTCGACGCTCGCGTCCTGCTGCAGGTCGACCCGGAGCCACTGGGGGTCGCTCCAGGCGCTGGACCAGCGCGTGCCGAGGTCGCCGTCGACCGCCTTGTCCGCGGCGTACCCGGCCCAGTCGTCCTGGACGGACGACGCGGTGGCGGGCTTGCCCTGGGACAGGAGCACCGGCTCGGCGCTCGCGGTCGTCGCGGGCACGACCAGCGCCGCTCCCGCGAGCGCGCCGGAGGCCAGCGTAGCGAGCGCGGCGCGGGCCGCTCGGCGTCTGCGGGGTCGCCCGGGGGCGGTGGGGGATGTGGTGCGCATCGTGATCGTCTACCTCTCCGTCCGCCCCAGGTCTGCGTCGACCCGGGGCACAGTTCGTCGTCGAGCCGTGCCCTCAGCCGCGGCGCCGCGGCTGAGGTGTGAAGCAGGGAGAGCGCTCTTACCCGAGGCCCGAGTTTTCACCCGCTCACGGGGACTGTCAAGCGCGGTGAGCGCTCGATGTGGTGGGTATAGCGGTATGAATCCGCCTAAAACGGACAGTAATCCTGACAAACTGGTTAGTAACCAAACGTGATCCAGCCGGGCTGCACCCTGACCCCGTGCGCGCCGGGAAAGCGCTCTTACCCCTGCTATCGTCGGTGGCGTGAGCGAGGACGTGCAGCACCGGGCGCCGACGCTCGACGACGTCGCCCGGGTGGCAGGCGTGTCGCGCGCGACGGTCTCGCGCGTCGTCAACGGCAAGCGCAAGGTCGCGCCCGCCGTCCAGGAGGTCGTCCTGGAGGCCGTCGCGACGACCGGCTACGTGCCCAACCGGGCCGCCCGCTCGCTCGTCACGCGGCGCACCGGGACGGTCGCCGTCGTCGTCTCCGGTGCCGAGCCGGCCCCCGACGACGGCCTGCACCTCCCGCGCCTGCTCGCCGACCCGTTCTTCGGCCGGGTCGTGGGGTCGTTCGTGCGGTCCCTGCGTCCGCACGACGTCCACCCGGTGCTCATGCTCGCCGACGGCGACGAGGCGAGACGGCAGGTCGTGTCGTACCTGCGGTTCGGCAACGCCGACGGCGCGCTCCTGGTCTCCACCCACGCCGACGACCCGCTCCCCGAGCAGCTCCTGGCCACGGGCAGGCCCACGGTGCTCTTCGCCCGGCCCCCGCGGCCCCTCCCGGTGAGCTACGTCGACGTCGCGAACGCCGACGGCGCACGGCTCGCCGCGCACCACCTGCTGGACCGCGGCTGCCGGGCGGTGGGCGTCGTCTCGGGGCCTCTCGACGTGCTCGCGGCCCGGGACCGCCTCGACGGCTTCCGCGACGCGATGGCGCGGCGGGGCCACGCGTACGTGCCGAGCGTCGAGGGCAACTTCACGGTCGAGAGCGGCGAGGCCGCGATGCTCGAGCTGCTGCGGACCGCACCGGGTCTCGACGGCGTGTTCGTCTCGAACGACGTCATGGCGCAGGGCGCGGTCCACGCGCTGCGCGAGCAGGGGCGCCGGGTGCCCGACGACGTCGCCGTCGTGGGGTTCGACGACAGCCCCGCCGGCACGCTCACGCGCCCGGCGCTGACCACGGTGCGCCAGCCCGTGGAGGAGATGGCGGCCGAGATGGCGCGCCTCCTGCTGGAGCAGGTCGAGACCGGCGAGCCGCGGGTCACGTCGCGGATCTTCGACCCCGTGCTCGTCGTGCGGGACTCGGCCTAGCTCCCCGGGCGCGGGGAGGCAGAATGGGCACATGCCTCTCGCCCCGCGCTACGTCGCCGCCGACGACCGTTACGACACCATGACCTACCGCCGGACGGGGCGCAGCGGCCTCGACCTGCCCGCGATCTCGCTCGGCCTGTGGCACAACTTCGGCGACGTGAACCCGTTCGAGACGCAGCGCGCCGTCCTGCGCCGGGCCTTCGACCTCGGGATCACCCACTTCGACCTCGCCAACAACTACGGCCCGCCGTACGGCACCGCCGAGGAGAACTTCGGCCGCCACCTCGCCCAGGACCTCGGCGCGTACCGCGACGAGCTCGTCATCTCCTCCAAGGCCGGTTACGACATGTGGCCCGGCCCCTACGGCGACGGCGGCTCGCGCAAGTACCTGCTGTCGTCGCTCGACCAGTCGCTGACGCGCATGGGCCTCGACTACGTCGACGTCTTCTACCACCACCGCCCCGACCCGAGCACGCCGCTCGAGGAGTCCATGCGGGCGCTGCACGACGCCGTCCAGCAGGGCAAGGCGCTCTACGTCGGCGTCTCGAACTACTCGCCGTCCCGCACGCGCGAGGCCGCCGCGATCCTCGCCGACCTCGGCACCCCGCTGCTCATCCACCAGCCCAGCTACTCGATGCTGAACCGCCACGTGGAGGACCCGGCGCACGAGGACCGCTACGACGGCGTCCAGAGCGAGTCGCTGCTCGACGTCGTGGGCGACCTCGGCGTCGGCACGATCGTGTTCTCGCCGCTCCAGCAGGGCCTGCTCACCGACCGCTACCTCTCCGGCTCCGCGCCCGAGGGGTCGCGCGCCGCACGCCCCGACTCCCCGTTCCTGTCCGAGCAGAACCTCGATGAGACCTACCTCGAGCGGGCCCGTGCGCTGAACGAGATCGCCGCCGGCCGCGACCAGACCCTCGCCCAGCTCGCCCTCGCCTGGGTCCTGCGCGACGACCGCGTCACGTCCGCCCTCGTCGGCGCGAGCAGCGTCCGCCAGCTCGAGAACAACGTCGCGGCCCTCTCGGCGCCCCCCCTCACCGCCGACGAGACCGCCGCGATCGAGTCGGTCCTCACGCGGTAGGGGAGCACGGCGCGCGGGTGCGCCGTCCTCCCGCTGCCCTGCACGCACCTCGCACCTCGCACCTCGCGCTCGCTCTCGCGCCCTCGCTCCCGTGCCCGCGCGCTCGGCGCGCGCCCCGGCGTGCGTGCGGACGGGAGGTACCGTGTCCTGGATGCAGGGGGCGTGCAGTGGTCGGTGGTCCCCTCAGCGGTGCATCCGCGCGGGACGGCGCACGCGCCTCCGGCCGCGGCGTCCCTTCGAGCGGCCGCGCAGCGGCCGCCGAGAGGGTGGTCCGCCTGAGCGGGCTCCCGCCGAGGTGAGGAGGAGCCGATGACCAGGTCCAATCCCGTGGTCTGGCTGGGGCGCACGGCGCGACGCGGCCTGACCGACCTGCCGCGCAACATCCTGTGGTTGCTGGACACCGGGGTGGCGACGCCCGCCCGGTCCGCGGGCCACACCGTCCAGACGGCAGGGCAACGCGCCGCGACGACCGTGGCGGACGCCAACCCGTTCACCTCGGGCACGGACCGTCGGACGAGCCGCGTGGACGCGGCGATGGAGCGCGTCAGAGAACTCGAGCTGCGGGCCCACGACGCGGCCCGGGAGGCCAAGGAGCGGGACGACGCCGCCCGCGACGTCGAGGCGGAGGGCGGCCGACGGCTCGAGGCGGCCCGTGACGACGGGGAGCGCGACGTCGCTCAGGTGGTCGCGGACGCCCAGCGCGAGGCCGACCAGTACGTGGCGGCGAAGAGGGCTCGTGCGCAGGAGGACGCGGCTCGCCGCGTCGCCGAGATGCAGGGGCAGGTCCGCAACCGCGTGGAGCAGGCGCAGCAGCAGGCCGAGAAGGCGCGCGCCCGGGCCGAGGAGGCGATCGAGCATGCTCGCCAGGAGATGGCGACGGCGCGCGAGCTGGCGGAAGAGGCTGCCGCGGAGGCCCGACGAGCTGCCGACGAGGCTCGCGCCCGCGCCGAGCGGCTGGCGGGAGAGGCTGAGGAAGAGGCCGAGGCGGCACGACGGAGGGTGGAGGACGCGGACGACCGACGGAAGGCGGCGACCGCGGAGGGCCGCAGGCTCGGGGCCGACGCCGACACCGACCCGCTCGACCTCGACGAGATGACCAAGGAGAAGTTGCTCGCGCTGGGCACGGAGATGGGCCTCGAGCTGACCACGTCGATGCGCAAGCAGGCGATCGTCACGGCGATCCGCAGGCACTCGGCCGAGCACGACCAGAAGGTGGGAGCGTCATGAGCGCGTTGTTCCGGAGGAAGTCGTTCCTCGACCGGGTGAAGGAGTCGCTCGGGCACCAGCAGAAGCGGGCCGGCACCGGTGCGGTGCGGACCGGCCTGATCACGCTCGGGTCGGTGGCGGCGGTCACGGCAGCCAGCGCGGCGGTCTCGGCCGTACGGAGCCGCCAGGGATCGGACGACGGCAATGCTCGGCAGTAAGACCCTGGGCCGGCTGGCCTTCTTCGGGCTGGGGTACCTGCTGGGCACCCGGGCAGGGCGGGAGCGGTACGCCCAGATCGAGGCGGGCGCGAAGGCCGTCGTCGCACAGGTACGGGCTCGCCTCGCCGAGGCGGACGTGACGGCGCCGGCCTCCCGGTCCTCGTCCGCGGCGGACGACGCACCTGACCGGGACCGTGAGATCCGGCTCGGCGACTAGTCGGGCGCCATGGACATCGAGATCCGCCTCCTGGCACGCCTGCTCCGCATCCCGCTGCTCAGGGTCGAGGGGGTCGTCGCGATCCGAGACGACGATGACCTCGGCGAGCTCGGCGGGAGTCGTGCGACGCCTGGGACGTCGGTCGTCGACGCCCCGTCGCGCCGCGCCCTGGCACGGCGGCCCGACCCGGAGTCCGGGGCGCCGCTGGGACGTGACCTTGCGGCTGCCGAGGCGCTCCTCGCCGCGCTGAACGCGCCGGGACGGCACGGAGACGTCCGCTCGCTCGGCTGACCGGACGGGGCCTACGGTCCTGGGTCGACGTCCTGCCTCCGTGCGCCCGCGGTCGAGGACGCGGCGGCGGCCCGCTCCAGCAGGAGCTGGCGCTCGTGGCGGGTCGGCGCGAGGCCGGCGGCGCGTTCGAGGACGTCGGCGGCCTCGACGTGCCGGCCCAGCCGGGTCAGGAGGTCGCCGCGCACGGCGCCGTAGAGGTGGTGGCGCGCGAGGCGCGGGTCGTCCGCGACGGCGTCGAGCACGACGAGCGCGGCCTCGGGACCGTCCGCGTAGCCCACGGCCACGGCGCGGTTGAGCTCGACCACGGGGGAGGGCGCGACCGACGCGAGTGCGTCGTAGAGCGCGACGATCGCCTCCCAGTCGGTGTCCGCCCAGGCCGCGGCCCGTGCGTGGCACGCGGCGATCGCGGCCTGGAGCGAGTAGGGGCCGAGGGCCTTGCCCGCGCGGGTGCCGAGCGCGAGCGCGCGGTCGAGCGCGGCGAGGCCGTGCCGCACGAGGAGCCGGTCCCAGCGCGACCGGTCCTGGTCCTCCAGGAGCACGGGCTCGCCGTCGGGGCCGGTGCGGGCTGCGAACCGCGACGCCTGGAGCTCCATGAGCGCGACGAGCCCGTGCACCTCCGGCTCGCCCGGCAGCAGCCCGGCGAGCACGCGACCGAGCCGCATGGCGTCCTCGGCGAGCTCGCGCCGCACCCATGTGTCGCCGGACGTCGCGGCGTACCCCTCGGTGAAGACGAGGTACACGACCTCGAGCGCCGCGGGGACGCGGGCGGCGAGCTCGTCGGCCTGCGGGACGTCGAACGGGACGTTCGCCTCGGCGAGCGTCCGCTTGGCACGGGAGATGCGCTGCCCGACGGTCGCGGACGGCACGAGGAACGCCCGGGCGATCTCGTCCGTCGTCAGGCCTCCGACGAGGCGCAGCGTGAGCGCGACGCGGGAGTCGCGCGGGAGCACGGGGTGGCACGCGACGAGGACGAGCGCGAGCAGGTCGTCGCCCACGGGGTCGTCGACGATCGCGTCCGGCACCGGGACGGATCCCACGAGGACGGCGCCGCCCTCGCCCGGGTGCGCGATCGTCGTCGTCCGCCCGCCGGACCCCGCACCGGGTGCGGCGAGGTCCGCCGCGAGCCGCGCGTACTTCTCGTCGCGCGTGCGCTCGCGGCGGACCAGGTCGACGGCGCGGCGGCGCGCGACGGTCGTCAGCCACGCGCCCGGGTTGTCCGGGACGCCCTGCTCGGGCCACTGCTCGAGCGCGGCGACGAACGCCTCCTGGGCGACCTCCTCGGCGAGGCCGACGTCCCGCAGGGTCCGGGCCAGGCCCGCGACGAGCCGTGGCGACTCGATGCGCCACACGGCCTCGACGGTGCGGGAGACGTCGGTCATCGTCGTGCCCCGGCCCGTGAGCTCAGGAGCCCTGCTGGGCGCGGATCTGCTCCGCGAGGCGCTCGTCCTTCGCGCGCTGCTCCGGGGTGTACTCGGCGCCGAAGTCCTCGACCTCGAAGATCGGGCGGATCTCGAGCACCTCCTCCAGCCCTGCGCTGGGGTCGCTCGGGCACTTGCGCGCCCACTCGACGGCCTCCTCGAGCGAGGAGACCTGCCAGATCCAGTACCCGGCGACGATCTCCTTGGACTCGGTGAAGGGCCCGTCGACGACCGACGTCTCGCCCCCGCTGAACACGACGCGCGCGGCCTTGGCCGTGGGCTGGAGGCCCTGGCCGTCGAGCATGATGCCCGCCTTGACGAGCTCCTCGTTGTACGCGCCCATCTGGGCGAGCATCTCCTGCGTGGGGGCGATCTTGTCCTCGTCGGCCCCGCTGCCCGTGATCATGACCATGACTCGCATGACGTTCCTCCTCGGTGAGTGCCTCCTCGACCCTAGTGTCGTGAAGGCGCGTTCACCCTGACGTCGTACGGGGACCCCCGGTCTTCGACACGCGTCGCCGACGAGTTTCCCGGATCGTCAGCGGAAGCGCTGGACGGCGAGCGGCGCGGCCTCCGCGAGCCCTCGCACGGCCGGGTGGTCGGCGCCCGGGGCGGTGCCGGCGAAGACGTCGCGCAGCGCCCCGGCGGCGACGAACGTCCCGTCGGCGAGCACGTGGACGGAGGGGCACATCCGCTCGACGAGCTCCAGGTCGTGCGAGACGAGCAGCACCGCGGTGCCGAGCTCGGCGGTCGCGTCGGCGAGGCGCCGCACGACGTCGCCTCGCATCGCCGGGTCGACGGCGGTGAGCGGCTCGTCGAGCAGCAGGGCGCGGGGGCGCGTCGCGAGCGCGACGGCGAGCGCGACCCGCTGCTTCTCCCCGCCCGACAGCGAGTGGATCGTGCGCGGCGCGTACCGGGGCTCGAGCGCGACGTCGCCGAGCAGGTCCGCCACGGATCGTCCGCTGGGGCGACCGGCCTTGCGGGCGTCCTTGAGCGCGGCGGACAGCGTGCGGTCGACGGTCCAGCGCGGGTCGATCCCGATCCCGGCGAGGCCGTCCTGGGAGACGCGGCGGACGTCGGCGGTGAACTGCTTCTTGTCCCGGCGCGACAGCTTGGTGACCGTGCGCCCGGCGTACGTGACGTGACCGGCGGTCGGCCGCACGAGCCCGACGAGCGCGCGCACGACCGTGGACTTCCCGGCGCCCGACTCGCCGACGATCCCGACCGGCGAGGCGCCGGGCACGACGTCGAGGTCGATGCCGTGCACGACGTCGGGCCCTCCGTAGCCGGCCGCGAGGCCGGTGGCGCGCAGGATCGGGGTCGTCGTCGTGCTCATGGGTCACCTTCTGGTTCGTCGGGGCCGGGCGGGCGGTCCGGGGCCCCGCTCGTCCGACGAACGACGCTACCGCGGAGTTCCGTGGTGTCGCTCACGCAGGGTCGCCGGGCAGATCCTGCCTGGACAGAACGGTCGGCCCGAGGCGCCGGGCGCGGTAGCCTGGGGCACTCGACCCGGATCCTCGAGCCCAGGTGGTCCGTCGAACCGCACACGGCAGCTGCCGGAGTGCGGCGACTCGGACGGAGAACCACGTGACCAGGACGGTCGACGAGCCGGAGCTGCTGGCGCCCGGCGAGGCGGTGGACCTCGACAACTGCGCGCGCGAGCCCATCCACGTGCCCGGCATGATCCAACCTCGCGGCGTGCTGCTCGTCGTGCGGGAGCACGACGGCGTGCTGCTCCAGTCGTCGGCGAACGTCGCGCGGCACCTGGGCATCACCGCCGAGGAGCTGGTCGGCCGGCCGCTCGCCGACGCGCTGGGCGCCGACCCGGCACGCCGGGTGCTGGGTCACGCCGCGAACGTCGGCGACCTCGCCACGCGCAACCCGGTCACGCTGACCCTGGACCGCTGGGACGGGGCGCCCCTCGTCGTGGACGCCGTGCTCCACCGGCCCCCGCTGCCCGCGGACGGGCCCGAGACGGAGCCGGTGCTCGTCGTCGAGCTCGAGACCGCGGCGGGCGCGCGCCCGCTGACGTTCCCCAACACGTACCTCGCCGTGCGGCACGCGCTGCGCGACCTCGAGCGTGCCGCGACCCTCGACGAGCTGTACGACGACGCGGCCCGGCACGTGCGCGACCTCACCGGGTTCGACCGCGTGATGATCTACCGCTTCGACGCCGCGTACAACGGCGAGGTCGTCGCCGAGGCGCGCCGCGAGGACCTCAACGCGTTCCTGGGCCTGCACTACCCGGCGTCGGACATCCCGCCGCAGGCCCGCGCGCTGTACGAGAAGAACTGGATCCGGCTCATCGCGGACGTCGACTACGCGCCGCAGCCGATCGTGCCGACGCTGCTGCCGACGACGGGCGCACCGCTCGACCTCACGTACTCCACGCTGCGCAGCGTCTCGCCGATCCACCTGGAGTACCTGCGCAACATGGGCGTGCGCGCGTCGATGTCGATCTCGCTGCTGCGCGAGGGGAGGCTCTGGGGGCTCATCGCGTGCCACCACTACGCCGGCCCGCACGAGCCGCCGTACGAGGTGCGCACGGCCGCGGAGTTCCTCGGGTCGGCGCTGTCCGTCCGGCTCGTCGCGCAGGCCGAGGACGAGCGCGAGGCCGAGGTGCGGCGCGCGGAGGGCGTCCTCGCCCACCTCGCCGCCGACAGCCGCGACGAGAGCGTCCCGATCGGTACCGCGCTCACCCGCTCGGGGTGGCTGCGGCGCCTGGTCCGGGCCGACGGCGCGGTCGTCGTCGCGGAGGGCGGTCTCATCAAGGTCGGCAACGCGCCCGACGAGGACGGGTGCCGCGCGCTCGTGGCGTGGGTGCTGGGCCACGGCGAGGACCTGGTCGCGACCGAGGCGCTGGGTCGCGACGCGCCCGAGGTCGCGGCTCTCGCGCCCGACGTCGCCGGGGTGCTGGGCATCGTGCTCCCCGAGGGCCAGGTCGTCGTGTGGGTGCGCGACGAGGTGCTGCGGCACGTGGACTGGGGCGGCGACCCCTACAACAAGGCGATCGCGCAGCGCGAGGGCGAGACGGTCCGGCTGAGCCCGCGCAAGTCCTTCGAGCGCTGGCGCGAGGTCGTGCGCGGCCACAGCGCGCCGTGGACGTCGGACCAGACCGACGTCGCGACGTCGCTGCGCGGTCATCTCGTCGAGGCGCTCTACGTGCGCGGGCGCAAGGCCGTGCGGGCGACGGAGGAGCTCCAGCGCAGCCTCCTGCCGGCGCTCCTGCCCGACGTCCCGGGCTGGGGCCTCCAGTCCCGCTACGAGTCCGCCGGCACCGGCCTGGTCGGCGGCGACTGGTACGACGCCCTCGTGCTCCCCTCGGGCCGGCTCGCGCTCGTGGTCGGCGACGTCACGGGGCACGGGCTCCAGGCGGCCGCGACGATGGGCCAGCTCGGCACGACCCTGCGCGCGGCGCTCGTGAGCACGGGATCGGCGGTCGAGGCGGTGGCCCTGCTGGGCGAGGTCGCCCGCTGGACGCTGCCGGGCGAGGTCGCGACGCTCGCGGTCGCGCTCCTGGACCCGGTGAGCGGCGACGTCGAGCACGTGTCGGTGGGCCACCCGCCGCTGCTCGTCGTCGGGCCGGACGGCACGACGACGTGGGCCGAGCGCGCGAGCGCCCCTCCGCTGGGGATCGTGGACCGCGTCCCGACCGCGCACGTGCTCCAGGTGCCGCGTGGGGGAGCGCTCGTGCTCTACAGCGACGGGCTCGTCGAGCGGCGCGGCGAGTCGATCCGGGACGGGCTGGGCCGCCTCGCCGGGGCCTTCACGGCGGGACCGGACGTGGACGTCGACGGCATCGTCACCGCGGCGCGCGACCCGCGCTCCGCCGACGACGCGACGCTGCTCCTGGTGCGTCGGGACGCCTGACGCCCGAGGCGGCCGGCCCGGGAGGCGGGCAGGCCGTGGCCCGGGTCAGCCCACGGGGAGCAGGGCGCTGCGCACCGAGGCGCCGGCGCGGAAGACCGGGACGTCGAACCGTGCCCACACGTGCTTCTCGCCCGTGCCGGTCCGGCACCAGCCGACGGCCGTCGACGCCCGCTGCGCGAGCACGAGGCCGAACCCGCCCGCGCCCGGCGAGCGCCGCCCGGCGACCACCGGTGCGTCCGGCGAGTGGTCGACGACGTCGACGACGAGTTCGCGCCCGTCGCTGAGCAGCCGGACGCGCGTGGGCGGCAGGCCGTGGCGCAGGGCGTTGGTGGCGAGCTCGCTCGCGACGAGGACGACGCGCTCCGGCGTCGCCTCGAGCGCGCGGTCCGGCGGGAGCGGGCCGCCGGTGAGCAGGCGGTGCAGGCCCTCGCGCAGCGTCGCGAGGTCGCCCAGGCCGCGCAGCGGCCAGGAGCCGATCTCGACGAAGCCGACGGGGACCGCGGCGTGCTCGACGCTCACGCGCCGCCCTCGTCGGTCGGGTCGTCCGCGAGCTCGAAGAGGTCGACGACCCCGCTGAGCTCCAGCAGGTCGCGGACGCGGCGCGGGACGCGCTCCAGGACGGGGGCTCCCGAGCCCGCGGTCGCGGCGTGGTAGAGCAGCCGCAGGCCGCCCGAGTCCATGAAGGTCACGTCGCCGAGGTCGACGTGGATGCGCTCGTTCGCGGACTGCGCGATCCGCAGCAGCTCGTCCTCGCGCCGGGCCTGGACCGCGGCGTCGATCTCGCCTCGCATGGTCCAGCGCGTGCCGCCGCTCGTCGTCAGGACGTCGCCGCTCGTCGTCGGGGTCACCGTGGTGCGCTCCTCCTCGTCCCGACACCGTGCCGGGCACCCGGGACACGGTACGCGGACCTGCCGACGCTCGCTCTGCGATCCGGCGCGTGGCGCGGAACTCTCGTGGCCGGGCCCGGACCCGGGCGCCGGTCCGCCGGACGGCGACGGGCCCGGACGACGTCGCGGACGACGTCGACCGGGCCCGTGGCGGGTTCGGACGGCTCAGCAGGTGCGCGCGTCGAACGCGACCTCGACGGGCTCGAACCCGTCGACCGTCACGACGGCCGTCCCGCCCGGGACGGACGCCGCGCGCGACGCGAACGACTGGTACGCGCTCGCGCCCGGGGCGACGCCGGTGAACGTCCGCGTGCCGTACGGCGTCGCGAGCGTCACGTCGAGCGGCGCGTCGCCGTCGTTCGTGGCGCGGACCGCGACGTAGACCTTGCCGGCCAGGCACCGCGTCTCCGCGACGGCCGTCACCGGCGCCGCACCGGCGTCAGCCGTCCAGCGCAGGTCGTACGCCTGCTCCGTCCCGTCCTCCGCGGTGACGCGCACCGTCGTCGTCCCCGGCACGGCGTCGGCGGCCTCGACCGCGACGGTCGCGTACGGGTCGTGCGCGACCGCCTCGACGGCGGGCACCGTGCCCGTGACGGGCACGTCGTACGCCGTCACCGCGGGGTCGAACCCGGCGAGCGGCGTGCCGTCCACCGTGATGCCCGACGCCGTGGCATCGGTCCCCGTGCCCGGCACCTTGGCGAGGACCTCGATCTCGGAGACCACCATGTGCGTGTTCGCCCGCGCCGTGAGGACGACGCGCACGGACGACGTCCGCACGTCCGCGGGGACCTCGATCGCGGGCGCCGGGCCGTCGGGCGAGGCGTCCACCGTGACGGGCGCGCCGACGTCGGTCCACGTGCCGCCGACGAGCGCCTGGAGCCGGACGGACTGCGCCCAGCTCGCGCTCGACCCGTCCTTCCAGAACCGCGTCACGACGCCCGTGACGTCCCGGTCGGCCGGGAGCGTGACGGTGAGCGTGTCGGACGTCCGCTTGGTGCCGGAAACCCAGTTCGACCACGCCTTGTCCGTGAGGTTGCCGTTGACGACGCCCCCGACGGAGTACCCCGGCTCGGTGAACGTCGCGCTCGCCGTCGTGCCCGCGGCGAGCGCGCCGTTGGCGGACGCGGCCTCGGTCACCTGGACGCGCACGGTGGCCGGGAGCGTGGCACCCGCTCCGGCGTCGGCCGTGCCCGTGAGCGAGACGACCCCGACGGCGTCGTACGCGCCCGCGGGGGCGTCGTCCCAGACCACGGGGCGCTGCACCTCGGCGCCGCCGGCCGCGACCGCCGTGACGGTCGTCGGGAGAGCGGGCGTGCCGCCCGCGTACGCCTTGGCGCGCGCCGGGAGGGTCGACGTGAGCTCGTCGACGACGACGGTCGCCGTCGCGGCGACCTCGCCACCGGTCGGGGTCGCCACCGTGCCCGCGACCTCGACGGTGCCGGGCTCGGCCCACGCGTCGTCACCCGGGAGCTCCCAGGTCACGGGGAGCGCGCCGCGCGCCCCGTCGCGGTAGACGGGCGTGACGGTCGCGGGGAGCTCGGGCGCGGTGCCCGGCGTCGTGAACACCTCGACCGGCTCGGTGCCCAGGACCGTCTCGTCGACGATCCGCCAGCGCTGGTTCACGCCGGAGTTCGCGAGGTACGTGCCCACGGGGGACCCGTCGGCCGTCGCCTGGCCGCCGACCTCGAGGAGGGTCTTCGAGGACGCGTTGACGAGCGTGAAGGTGCCGTCGCCGGTCGTCGAGAGGATCCACTGCGCGGCGAGCGGGGTGTCGGCGACGTCGGCCGGGGCGTCCTGGAGGACGGCGGAGGTGTCGGCCGCGACGGCGAGCTGGCGGCCCGTCGCCGCGTTCGTCACGGCGTAGCGCGTGCGGTGCGTGCCGGAGCCCTCGGAGGCGCCGAGCGCCGTGAGCTCCCACGCCTGCTCCGCGACCAGCGCGTCGGTACGGATCACGACGCCCGTGCCCGACGCCGACGGCGCGAGCGAGCGGTTCGCCTGGACGCCGTCGAGGCGGTACGCGTGGCCGTCCTGGACGAGCGCCGCGTCGTCCGCGACACCCGAGACGCCGTCGACGACGAACGTCGTCACGGACTCGGGCGGCACGACGAGCGTCGCGCTCGGACCGTTCTCGTCCGTCGTGACGGCCACCGGCTCGCCCTCGACGAGGTAGCCGGCCGTGCTCGTGACCACGGGGGTGACGGTCGCATCGGACCCGACCGCACCGAACTTCGACAGGTCGAGCGTCACGGCGCGCTCGGCCTTCGTGGCATTCACGTGCACGACCGTCGCGGACCCGCCGTCGGCGGACACCGCGGCCGTGCTGTTGCTGTCGTCCGAGCGGATCAGCGAGTCGCCCGGCTCGATGTAGTGCGTGAAGTTCTGGGTCGCCCAGTACTTCGTGTTCGTGTAGATCGGGCACGTCTCGAGCGTGTCCTCGGCCGTGCAGTCGAACGGGATCTGGATCTCGCCCCAGTTCATGCCGTTCGCGCTCTCGCCGCCGGGTGCCATGTTGGCGTAGTCCTCGACCGGCTGCCAGAACACCCACGCGCTCGGCTCGAGCTCGCGCAGGTCGTCGACGATGTGCTGCGCGCTGCCCAGGCCGGACTCCATGGTCTCGAAGTCCTGGCCGGTCGAGCTCCAGTTGCCGCCGACCTCGCTCATCCACAGCGGCTTGTCCTCGCCCTTGGCGATGTCGCGGACCGTCGTGCGCTGGCCCGTGCCGTACGTGTGGACGTTGAGCTGCGACACCTGGTCGCGGACGGACTGCGGGTACGCGTTCCAGTTCGTCGCGAACGTGCCGGGGTTCGTCTCGTCCATCGCCGAGATCACGGCGTCGGTCGAGGAGCCCTCGAGCGCCGCGGCGAGCGCCGGGACGACCTTCGCCTGGAGCGCCGGACCCATGTGGGCGCCCTCCTGGCGGCCCCCGGTCGGGTTGCCGTCGCTGCCGAGCTGGGTGCCCCAGTAGTTGGTGTTGGGCTCGTTGAACGGGTCGATCGTGTCGACCTCGATGCCGTGCGCGTCCTCGAGGCGCTCGGTCACGCCGACCAGGTAGGCCGCGAAGTCGTCGATGCTCTCCGTCTTGAGCTGGTCCGCGGTCGAGCTGAAGCCGCCGGAGACGTACCCGCTCACGGTCATGAACCAGGGCGGGGAGTTGCTGAAGGTCTCCCAGTGCGTGACGTCGTCCTTGATGCGGTCGACCCACCAGCGCTGCGTCGCGTCGGCGTCCGCGTCCCAGTGGTCCGGGTTCTCGGGGTCCCACCAGTCGACGTCGGTGCGCGTCGTGCCCTCGGGCGCCTTCCACCAGCCGTCGACGGCACCGCCGGCGCGCAGGTAGTCCGGCACGTCGGGCGCGTTGCCGCCGCCGACGTTGTAGCGCGCGATGTTGAGGTTGAGGCCCTCGTCGCCGAACACCATGTCCGCGAGCCGGTCGCGGATCTCGTCCGGGTAGCCTCCCGTGGCGTTGGCGAACCACACGAGGCTCGTGCCCCAGCCCTCGAACGGCGCGCCCGCGTACGACGGGTCGGGCGTCACGGTGACGCCCGCGACGTCGGCCGCGGCCGCCGTCGTGCCCGCCGCGGAGACCGCGCCGAAGGGCGAGGCCTGCGCGGGCAGGGCCGCGAGCGCGCAGCCCGCGACGAGCGCCCCGGCGCCGAGGCCCGCCACGACGCGGGCCCCCGTCCGGCGGGCGGCCGGGCCGCCCGGGCTCGTGCGGCGAGGACCGGGTGGTCCACCCCGCGTGGTCGTGTCGGTGTCGGTCGGGCTCATCCCTGAGCCACCTCCTTCGCGTCGCTGCGAACCGGCGGGGTGCACCGGGTGCGGGTCGTTCCCGCGGGGTCTGTCTGCCGAGGTGGAGGCGCGGTCTCGCGAGGTAGAGGCCTGGTCATGACCACGCCTCTACCTCGGCCTACCCGGCCTCTACCTCGTGGTACCGGGGCTCTACCTCGGCGAGGTCGGCTCGGCCGGGCGGCGGACGACGGCGACGCCGCGCGGCTCGAGCAGGAGCGCGCCGTCCGCCGTGCCGGACGGCGCGAGGCGACGGCCGGAGAGGACCTCGCCCGCGACGTCGGGCACCTCGACCGGGCGGGCGGTGCGGTTGACGAGGAACCAGAAGTCGTCGGTCCCGTCGGTGCGCACCGCGAGCTCGACGTCGCCGCGGACGAGGGCGGGCAGCTCGCTGCGCACGCCCGCGTCGTCGAGCAGGCGGGAGAGCACCGGGACGAGGCCGAGGCGGCCGAACCGCGTGGAGACGTACGCCGCGGAGCCGGAGTTCTCGCCCGACCGGACCGTGCGGCGCGTCACCGCGGCGCGCCCGGACTGCTCGCCGGTCTTGTACCAGCCCAGCACCTCGACGTCCGGGTCGACGACGTCGACCGGCTCGGTCCACAGCGTCCCCTCGAGCTGCTCGCCTGCGAGCTCGACGGTCGCGCTCTCGCCGTCCAGCAGCGGGGCGAACTCCTCGACGCGGATGCCGAGCAGGTCGCGGAGCGCGCCCGGGTAGCCGCCGAGCCACGCGTGGTCGTCCTGGTCGACGACGCCCGAGAAGTACGTCGTCACGAGGTGGCCGCCGCCCTCGACGAACGCCGTGAGGCGGTCCCGCAGGTCCGCGGGGACGACGTGCAGGACGGGCGCCACGACGACGTCGTACCCGGTGAGGTCCGTCGCCGTCGGCACCACGTCCGCCCGCACGCCGAGCGCGAGGAACGCCGAGTACCAGTCGAGCGCCTCCTGCCGGTACCGCAGCCGGTCCGTCGGGTGGGAGTCGAGCTCGCTCGTCCACCACGAGTCCCAGTCGAAGACGATCGCGGCGCGCGCCGGCTTCTGCTCGCTGCCCGCGACGGGCGCGAGGTCGCGCAGCGTCGCGCCGAGCGCGACGACGTCGCGGAAGAGCCGCGAGCGCTCGCCCGCGTGCGGGAGCATGCCCGAGTGGTACTTCTCGGCGCCTGCCGCGGACTGTCGCCACTGGAAGTAGCAGACCGCGTCGGCGCCGTGCGCGACGTGCGTGAGCGAGTCGCGCGCGAGCTCGCCCGGCTTCTTCGCGACGTTGACGGGCTGCCAGTTCACCGCGCTCGTCGAGTGCTCCATGAGGAACCACGGCCGGTGCCGGGCGATGCCGCCCGTGAGGTTCGCGGAGAACGACAGCTCGTCGAGCGCCTGCGGCCCGGGGAGCACGTAGTGGTCGTTGGAGACGAAGTCGAGCTCGTCCGCCCAGGCGGCGTAGTCCATGCCCTTCGTCTCGCCCATGACCATGAAGTTCGTCGTCACGGGGACGTCCGGCGTGAGGCGGCGCAGGATCTCGGCCTCCGCGCGCAGGTACTGCCGCAGCGCGTCGGAGGAGAAGCGCTTGAAGTCGAGCTGCTGCGTCGGGTTCGGGTGCGACGCCGCGAGGCGCGGCGGCAGGATCTGCTCCCACGTGCTGTACCGCTGCGACCAGAACGCGGTGCCCCACGCGTCGTTCAGCGCGTCGAGGGTCGTGTAGCGGTCGCGCAGCCACGCGCGGAAGGCCGCGGCGGCGTCGTCGGAGAAGTCGTCGACGTTGTGGCAGCCCAGCTCGTTGGAGACGTGCCAGGCGACGAGCGCCGGGTGGTCCCCGTACCGCTCGGCCATGCGCTCCACGAGGTGCAGCGCGTGCGACCGGAAGATCGGCGACGTCGGGCGCCACTGCTGGCGCGCACCGGGCCACAGCGTCTCGCCCGAGCGGGTCTGCGGCAGGATCTCCGGGTGCTTCGTCGTGAGCCACGGCGGCGGCGACGCCGTCGCCGTCGCGAGGTCGACGGTGATGCCGTTCGCGTGGAGCAGGTCCATGATCTCGTCGAGCCACGCGAAGTCCCACGTGTGCTCCGTCGGCTGGATCCTCGCCCACGAGAAGATCGCGAGCGAGACCACCGTCACGCCCGCCTCGCGCATGAGACGCACGTCCTCGTCCCAGACCTCGCGCGGCCACTGGTCCGGGTTGTAGTCCGCGCCGTAGGACAGGCCGGACGGCGCGTAGGCGTCGGCCGTGGCGGCGGGTGACGCCGTCGTGCCCGGCGGCGTGTGCGGCCCGGGACGGCGCAGCCAGCGGAACGGGGTGGGGGTGGACATGCAGGCTCCTCATGTGCTCGCAGAGCGGTGGGCGGCAGGTGGGCCGCCGGTGGGGGCCGCGTGGTCGTGCCGGGGGTGCACGACCACGCGGCGGCTGGTGCAGGGTCCGCCGGGCGCCCCGGCAGGCGCCCGGCGGGGATCAGGTCACTCGTTGACGGTGAAGCCCTGCTCGGTGCCGTACTTCACGGACGCGTCCTGCCAGGCCTTCAGGCCGTCGGCGAGGGTCGTGCTCGAGACGTAGGCCTGGCCGACGGTGTCGTTGAAGATCGAGTTCGCGTAGACCTGGAAGGGCAGGTACGACCAGCCCTCGACGACGTCGGAGGCCGACTGCGCGAGGACCTCGTTGATCTTCTGGCCGCCGAAGTACTCGGACTCGTAGCCCTGGAACTCGTCCGACCCGAGCTCGGCCGTCGTGGCCGGGAACGCGCCGCCGTCGACGCGCGCCTGCACGCCGTCGCCCGCGTTCGCGTACTCGAGGAAGCCGTAGGCGAGCGCCTGCTGCGAGCTCGCGGCGGTCACGGACAGGGCGGAGCCGCCGTTCTCCGAGCTGGCAGACGCGCCCTCCTCCCACTGCGGGAGCGGGGCGACGCGCCACTTGCCGGCGCCGTCGGGCACACCGGACTCGAGGTTCGCGGGCATCCACGCGCCGATCGCGAGCGTCGCGATCGTGCCGTTGCCGAGGCCCTGGTACCACTCGTCGCTCCACGAGCTTACCGGCGCGAGCAGGTCCTCGTCGATGAGCGTCTGCCAGGTCTCGGCGAACTGCGTGCTGCCCTCGTCCGCAAGGTCGACGGTCACGTCCGTGCCGTCGACCTGGAACGGCTGGCCGCCGGCCTGCCAGATGAGCGACGTCGTGAAGCCCGCGTCACCGGTGTCGTTGGTGATGTAGACGTTCGGGTCCGCGGCGTGCAGCGCGCGGGCCGCCTCGACGAAGCCGTCCCACGTCGTCGGCACCTCGATGCCGTGCTGCGTGAAGACCTCCTCGTTGTAGAAGAGGGCCATCGGGCCGGAGTCCATGGGGAGGCCGAAGACGCCCTCGCCCTGCTGGACGGCGTTCCACGGTCCCGGCGTGAACGTGCCGTCGAGCTCGTCCGCGCCGAGCGACGAGAGGTCGGCCAGCGCGTCGGAGAGCGCGAACTGGGGGAGCGCGTAGTACTCGACCTGCGCGACGTCGGGCACGCCCTTGCCGGCCGCGATCGCGTTCTGGAGCGCCGTGTACTGGTCGTTGCCGGTGCCGGCGTTGACGAGCTCGACGTCGACGTTCGGGTACTTCGCCTCGAAGTCGGTGACGACCTGCTCGAGCGTGGGCTCCCAGGCCCACACCGTGAGGCTGCCGCCCTCCTCGAGAGCCGCTGCGACGTCGTCGGCCGAGCCGGCGTCCGCGCCGGAGTCGTTGCCGCCGCCGGAGCTGCAGGCGGCCAGGGCGAGCGCGACGACGCCGGTGGCGGCGACGGCGCGCAGGGCGCGGGTGGTGCGGATGGACATGAGGGTTCCTCTCACTTCGTCGTCAGACGGATCGGGCGGGGTGGGTGTCGGGGGTGGTGCTGGGCGTGGAGACGGCGCGGGTGCGCGTCACTCCTTGACGGACCCGGCCGCGAGGCCGGACTGCCAGTAGCGCTGGAGGAGCAGGAAGGCCGCGACGAGCGGGAGGATCGTCAGCAGCGAGCCGGTGATCACGAGGTCGAAGATCGCCTCGCCGCCGGCGGTGGCGGCCTGCGCGTTCCACGCGTTGAGGCCGAGCGTCAGGGGGTACCAGTCGGGGTCCTTGAGCATGATCAGCGGCAGGAAGTAGTTGTTCCAGGTCGCGACCATGGTGAAGAGCAGGACCGTGACGATCCCGGGCGCGAGCAGTGGCAGGGAGACCTGGAAGAACGTGCGGCCCTCGCTCGACCCGTCCACGCGCGCCGCCTCGAGCAGCTCCGTCGGGATCGACTCCGCGGCGAACACCCACATGAGGTAGAGGCCGAACGGCGAGATGAGCGACGGGATGATGACGGCCCACGGGGTGTTGGTGAGGCCCATCTGGCTGAACATGAGGAACGTCGGGACGGCGAGCGCGGTGCCGGGCACGGCGACCGCGCCGATGACCGTCGCGAAGACGCCGCGCTTGCCCGGGAAGTCGAACTTGGCGAGCGCGTACCCGCCGAGCACGGCGAGGAACGTCGCGCCGCCGGCGCCGAGCACGACGTACAGCAGCGTGTTGGCGAACCAGCGGCCGAAGATGCCGTCGTCGTAGGTGAGCGTGCGCGCGATGTTGTCGAAGAGAGCGAAGTCGCCGCTGAACCACAGGCCGAACGAGCTGAACAGGCTCGACTGCGTCTTGGACGCGTTGACGACGAGCCAGAAGAGCGGCACGAGCGCGTAGAGCAGGACGATCCCGGTGAGGACGGTCATCAGGACGCTGCGGCGCGGGCGGGCCACGCTGTGCGGGGCGCGCGAGCGCAGGCGGACGGGCTTGCGCGTCGTGGTGCCCGTCGTCGTGCGGGAGCCGGCGGGGACCGCCGGGGTCGAGGGGGTCGTGGCGGTCATCGTCAGGCCTCCTTGCGCATGCCGCGCAGCTGGACGACGTAGGCCACGATCATCGTGAGGACGCCCATGATGATGGCGACGGTCGCCGAGTAGTTGTACTGCTGGCCGGAGAACGACAGCGAGTACGCGTACAGGTTCGGGGTGAAGTACGTCGTGATGGCGTTTGGCGCGAGGCTCTGGAGGATGCTCGGTTCGTTGAAGAGCTGGAACGAGCCGATGATCGAGAAGATCGTGGCGATGACGAGCGAGCCGCGGATCGCGGGGATCTTGATCGCCCGCACGACCTGCCACTGCGACGCGCCGTCGAGCTCCGCCGCCTCGTAGAGCGAGGTGGGGACGACGCGCAGCGCCGAGTAGAAGATGAGCATGTTGTAGCCCACGAACTCCCAGGTGACGATGTTGCCGATCGACAGCAGCACCCAGTCGGGGGAGAGCGGGTTGGGGATCGACGTGCCGAGCGCGTCGTTGAGGTTCGCCACGAGGCCGAACCGCGTCCCGTACATGAACCCCCACATGAGCGTCGCGACGACGGCCGGGACGGCGTAGGGGAGGAAGATCGAGATCCGGAAGAAGTTCCGGCCGTAGAGGCGTCCCGAGTCGATCGCGAGGGCGACCAGCAGCGCGATGCCGAGCATGATCGGCACCTGGACCACGAGGAACAGCCCGACGCGCGAGACGCCCGACCAGAACTGCGGGTCGGAGAACGCTCGGGCGTAGTTCTCGAAGCCGACGAACTGCGTGCCGCCCACCATCTGGGTGCGGAACAGGCTGAGGTAGATCGAGTAGGCGATCGGTGCCAGGAACACCAGCGCGAAGACCGCCATGAACGGCCCCACGAAGCCCCAGCCGGTCCACGAGCGCCGTCGGCGCCGTGCCGGGAGGGACGAAGGGGCGCCGACCGGTGGCCGGTGCCCTGCCACGGGTGGGGACGTCGTCGTCATGCTGGGGGTCCTCGTCATCGGGGGACGGCGACGTCGGTCGTCGCCGTTGTTTGCGTAAACATGAGCATGGCACGAGGTTCGGTGTTTACGCAAACATCGCCTACGCTGGTCCGTGACCGGCCACGACACCGGCCCGGCCCAGGTACTGTGCCGACACCACGAGGACGAGGACGACATGACCGACGGGCTCGACGACGAGACCCCCGCCCTGACGCGCACCGGGGGAGCCGCCGTACGCACGGCGCGGCGCGTCTCGATGGCCGACGTCGCGCGCGTCGCCGGGGTCTCCGCGCAGACCGTCTCCCGCGTCTCCAACGGGCACCCGGGCGTCGTCGAGGCGACGCGCTCGCGCGTGCTCGAGGCCATGACCGAGCTCGGCTATCGCCCCAACAGCGCCGCCCGCGCGCTCAAGAGCGGCTCCTTCCGCACCATCGGCGTGATCCTCTTCTCGCTCGCGACCACGGGCAACGTCCGTACGCTCGAGGCCATCGCGACGTCCGCCGCCGCCGAGGGCTACGCCATCACCGTCATCCCCGTCGCCGCGCCCACGCAGGACGGCGTGCACGGCGCGTTCACGCGCCTCGGGGAGCTCGCCGTCGACGCGATCATCCTGCTCATGGAGGTCCACCTCCTCGACGTCGCGCGGGTCAGCCTTCCGCCCGGCGTCCAGGTCGTCGTCGCAGACTCCGACGCCGGCGAGAGCTACGCCGTCGTGGACACCGACCAGGCCGACGGCACGCGCCAGGCCGTCCAGCACCTGCTCGACCTCGGCCACCAGACGGTGCACCACCTCGCCGGCCCCGCGCTCTCGTTCGCGGCCGAGCGCCGCACCTCCGCGTGGCGTGCCACGCTCGAGGAGGCGGGCCGCGAGGTGCCGCCCATCGAGCGGGGCGACTGGTCGCCGTCGTCCGGCTACGAGGCCGGGCTGCGTCTCGCGCAGCGCGACGACGTGACCGCCGTGTTCGTCGCGAACGACCAGATGGCCCTCGGGCTCGTGCGCGCCCTGCACGACGCGGGCCGGCGCGTGCCGCAGGACGTGAGCGTCGTCGGGTTCGACGACCTGCCCGAGTCGAGCGAGTTCCTGCCCCCGCTCACGACGGTCCACCAGGACTTCGCCGAGGTCGGGCGCCGGCTCGTCGAGCAGGTGCTCCGCCAGGTCCGCGAGGGCGTCCACGAGACCGGCACCCGCCTGGTCCCGACCCGCCTCGTCGAGCGCGCGAGCACCGCCCCGCCCCTTCGATAGACCCGCTCCGGGGCGCCGAGCACGGGGTTGTCGCACGGTCCCGGAGGCTCACGGGCCGTCGCCGCATGCTCGGAGGGGCGTCAGTCCTCGGCGACCCAGGCGCTCGGGTCCTCGACGACGCCGCGCAGGACCTCGCGCGCGCCGCCGGTGAGGGCCGCGTGGTCGCCGACGGGGGCGGGGAGCAGCGCGACGTCCGTCCACGGGGCGGCGAGGACGCGCGCGCGCAGCTCGGCCTCGGCCGCGCCGCGCAGGTACGGCAGGAGCGCCGGGTAGATGCCGCCGAGCAGCACCGTGTCGATGTCGACGAGGTTCACGTAGTCGGCGAGGGCGCTGCCGAGCGCGGTCCCGGCCCGCTCGACGACGGCGAGCGCGGCGGGGTCCGCGGCGTCGAGCGCGGCGACGAGCGTCTCGGTGGGGGCGTCGACCGGCAGCCCCGCCCCGCGCAGGAGCGCGTCCTTGCCCGCGTACTGCTCGAGGCAGCCGGTCGCGCCGCAGCGGCAGCGCGGGCCGCGCGGGTCCACGACGACGTGCCCGACCTCGCCGGTCCAGCCGTGGCGGCCGTGGAAGAGCCGCCGGTCGACGACGATCGCGGACCCGATGCCGACGTCGCCCGACACGTAGAGGTAGGTCGAGGGCGCGGTGTCGGGCCCTGGGCCCGTCGCGTCGTCGGGCACGACGCCGCGGCTCGCCTGGGCGAGCGCGGCGAGCTTGGCCTCGTTGCCGATCTCGACGGGGACGTCCGGGTCGAGGCCGAGGAGGGTTGCGGGGTCGAGGTGGGACCAGCCGAGGTTGGGCGCGACCTCGAGCCGCCCGGCACGCGTGTCGACGAGGCCGGGCAGGGCGAGGCGCGCGCCGGCGACGGTCATGCCGTCGGCGCGCACGGACGCGAGGAGGTCCCGCGCGATGCGCCCGAGCCGGGCGAGCACCTCGGCGGGGTCGCTGTCGTGGAGGTCGTCCGGGTCGACGTGCTCGGCGACGACGGCGCCGGTGAGGTCGAGCACGCGGCCGCCGAGGTAGTCGACGTTGACCTCGAGGCCGAGCCCGACGAGCGAGCGCGGCGCGGGTGCGAGGGGGACCGCGGGCCGACCGGCGCGCTGTGGGGTCGCCGGGGGGAGCTCGGCGACGATGGCCGCGGCGACGAGCCGGTCCACCAGGGTTGAGACGGTCGCGCGCGTGAGGCCGCTCGCGGCGGCGATGTCGGCGCGCGAGCAGGGCTGGGCGGACTCGAAGACCGCGCGGGCGACGAGGGCGAGGTTGTGCTCGCGCAGCGTGGCCTGCCGGGCTGCTGGGGGACCCGTGCGGGTCGCGACGCTGCGGTTCACGGTCTTGACCTTACCGACCCGGGCGGATAAGTTCATCCGTAAGACAAAAATAGGCCGTCGGCGCGAGGACCGCGCCACGGCCCTCTCGACGAGGAGACCCACCGTGGCCGACGAGACCACCCGACACGACGCAGACATCAACTTCTCCTTCGGTCTGTGGACCGTGGGCTGGACCGCGCAGGACCAGTTCGGCAGCGCGAGCCGTCCCGCGCTCGACCCGGCCGAGTCCGTGCGCCGTCTGGCCGACCTCGGCGCGTGGGGCTTCACGTTCCACGACGACGACGTCGTGCCGTTCGGTGCCGACGACGCCGAGCGCACCAAGCGCCTCGACTCCGTGCGCCAGGCGGCGCAGGACACGGGCCTGGTCATCGAGATGGTGACGACCAACCTGTTCAGCCACCCCGTCTTCAAGGACGGCGGCCTCACGTCGAACGACCGCGGCGTGCGCCGCTACGCGCTGCGCAAGGTGCTGCGCAACGTCGACCTGACGGCCGAGCTGGGCGCCAAGACGTTCGTCATGTGGGGTGGCCGCGAGGGCACCGAGTACGACGGCGCCAAGGACCTGCACTCCGCGCACGAGCGCTACGCCGAAGGCCTCGACCTCACCGCGGCGTACATCAAGGAGAAGGGCTACGACCTCAAGATCGCGCTCGAGCCCAAGCCGAACGAGCCCCGTGGCGACATCTTCCTGCCGACCATCGGCCACGCGCTCGGCCTCATCGCGAAGCTCGACAACGGCGACATCGTGGGCCTCAACCCGGAGACGGGCCACGAGCAGATGGCGGGCCTCAACTACACGCACGGTCTCGCGCAGGCGCTGTGGGCGGGCAAGCTCTTCCACATCGACCTCAACGGCCAGCGCTCGATCAAGTTCGACCAGGACCTCGTGTTCGGCCACGGCGACCTGCTCTCGGCGTTCTTCACGGTCGACCTGCTCGAGAACGGCTTCCCGAACGGCGGCCCCACGTACACGGGCCCGCGCCACTTCGACTACAAGCCGTCGCGCACCGAGAACGAGGTCGGCGTGTGGGACTCCGCGCGCGCCAACATGGAGACCTACCGCCTGCTCGCGCGCAAGGCCGCGGCGTACCGCGCCGACTCCCGCGTCCAGGAGGCGTTCGCGCACTCCGGCGTGTTCGAGCTCGGTCAGTCGACGCTGGGCGAGGGCGAGTCCGTGGCCGACCTGCTCGCGGACCGCAGCGCGTACGAGGACTTCGACGTCGACGCCGCGGCGAACCGCGACTTTGGCTTCGTGCGCCTCAACCAGCTCGCGCTCGAGCACCTGATCGGCTGAGGTGTCGACCGACGCCAGGACGTCCGACGCCGGCGGCGAGCGCACGCTCGTCGCCGGCGTCGACACGTCCACGCAGTCCTGCAAGGTCGTCCTGCGCGACGCCGCGACGGGCGCGCTCGTGCGCACGGGATCGGCCAAGCACCCTGACGGCACGGAGGTCCACCCCGACGCGTGGTGGGACGCGTTCCGCGAGGCCGCGTCCGCGGCGGGCGGTCTGGACGACGTCGCGGCGCTCGCCGTCGGCGGCCAGCAGCACGGCCTCGTCGCGCTCGACGCCGAGGGGAACGTCGTGCGCGACGCGCTCCTGTGGAACGACACGCGCTCGGCCCCGGCCGCGCGCGACCTGATCCGTGAGCTCGGCGAGGCCCGCCTCGCCGAGGGCGTCCCCGACGCCCACGACCGCGTCGAGTCCGCGACCGAGGCGGGTGCCCAGGCGTGGGCGGACGCGATCGGGTCCGTGCCGGTCGCCTCGCTCACGGTGACCAAGCTGCGCTGGCTGCGCGACGCGGAGCCGGACAACGCAGCGCGCGTCGCGGCCGTCGCGCTGCCGCACGACTGGCTCACGTGGCGCATCGCGGGGTACGGCCCGGCGGGCGACGAGTCCGCGCCGCTCGGCCCTGACCTCGACGCGCTCGTCACCGACGCGTCCGACGCGTCCGGCACCGGCTACTACGACGCGACGCGCGGCGACGGGCCCGACGGCCGGGGCGCGTACCGTCTCGACCTGCTCGAGCTCGCGTTCGGCCGGACGGACGTCGTGCTGCCGCGCGTCGTCGCAGCCTCGGCCGTGGCGGGCGTCGCGCACGCCTCGGTCGCCGGTGCGGCGGTCGAGGGCGGCACGCTGCTCGGCCCCGGCGCGGGCGACAACGCCGGTGCCGCGCTCGGTCTCGGCATGGTCGCGGGCGACGTCGCGGTCTCGATCGGGACGTCGGGCGTCGTGTCCGCGGTGACCGACGACCGGACCGCCGACGGGTCGGGCCTCGTCAACGGGTTCTCCGACGCGACGGGCAGGTACCTGCTGCTCGCGGTGACGCTCAACGCGAGCCGGGTGCTCGACGCGGCGCGCGCCGTGCTCGGCGTCGACCACGCGGGGCTCTCGCGCCTCGCGCTCCAGGCGCCTGCCGGCGCGGACGGGCTCGTGCTCGTGCCGTACCTGGAGGGCGAGCGCATGCCCAACCGCCCCGACGCGTCCGGCACGCTGCACGGGATCCGGCTCGGCACGTCGACGCCGGAGCACCTCGCGCGCGCGTACGTCGAGGGCATGCTGTGCGGCCTCGCGGACGGGCTCGACGCGCTGCGTGCGCTCGGCGTGCGGGTCGAGCGCGTGCAGCTCATCGGGGGCGGCGCGCAGTCCGAGGCGGTCCGGCGCATCGCGCCGCAGGTCCTCGGCCTGCCCGTCACGGTCCCCGAGCCCGGCGAGTACGTGGCCGACGGCGCGGCGCGCCAGGCGGCCTGGGTCCTCGCCGCGCACGCGGCGGGCGGCTCCGGGGCGGACGTCTCCGCGCCCACCTGGGCCGCGACGTCGGCCACGGTGGTCGAGGCCGACCCGGTCCCGGCGATCCGCGAGCAGTACGCGGCGGTCCGCGACCTGGTCTGACGCGGACCCACCCCGCCCCCGCTGAGTGCATGGAATAGTCGCGTCCGAGACCTTCGGGCGCGACTCTTTCATGCACTCAGCGGGGGCGGGGGGAGGGGTGGTCAGAGGACGCGGACGACGGGGCCCGTCACGCCGGCCTTGCGGCCCACCGCGGCGGCGCCGGTGACGCCCCAGACCGGCCCGGCGATCTCCACCGACGCGACCGACGTCGTCGAGACCGACCGGTTGAGGTTCATCCCGTAGGCGGAGCCGTAGACCTCGAGCAGCACCCAGTCGCACGTGCCCGCGCTGACGGTGAAGACGTTCCCGGTCCGGGTCACGTCGAACGTGCAGGGTCCGCCGTCGTACGGCGCGGCGGCCGCGGACGGTGCCACGGCGACGGCCGCGGCGACGAGGGCGGAGACGACCAGGGCGCGCTGGCGTGTGGTTCGCATGGAGCTCCTTCGCTCGGGGTGGTGGGCCTGCCCGGCCCGGCCCCAGTCCACCCCGTCGCGCCGCACCCCGGCATCCGGGAAAACCCGGCTCGTGACCCGTACCCGGTACGCGGTCCCCCTCACGCGCCCCCGGCGAAGCCCGTCTGCCGCCACGCCTCGTAGACGGCGATCGACGCCGCGTTGGTGAGGTTGAGCGACCGGCGCCCGGGCAGCATGGGGATCTTGAGCTGGTCCGTGATCCGCCGGTGGGCGAGCACGTCGTCGGGCAGGCCCGTCGGCTCGGGGCCGAACAGCAGGACGTCGTCGGGCCGGTAGGTCACGTCGGTGAACGACGTCGTCGCGCGCGTCGTGAACGCGAACACGCGGCCCGGAAGGGTCGCGAGCGCGGCGTCCAGGTCCGCGTGCACCTCGACGGCCGCGAGGTCGTGGTAGTCGAGGCCCGCGCGGCGCAGCTTGGGCTCGTCCAGGTCGAACCCGAGCGGCTCGACGAGGTGCAGGCGCGCCCCGGTCACCGCGGCGAGGCGGATCGCGTTGCCCGTGTTGCCGGGGATGCGCGGCTCGAAGAACACCACGTGGGGCAGGGTCGACGGCGGTCGGGCGGCCGGGTCGGCGACGTGCGGTCGCCAGTCGGTGCCGGGGTCGGGGGTCTCGCTCACCCCCCGATTCTCGCAGCGCCGGGGGAGGGGTAGCGTCGGACGGGTCGACGACGACCGACCGAGGGGGGACCCGTGCCCGAGACCGTCCAGCGCCAGGCCGTCACGACCTGGGTCGCGGCGTACGTGGAGGGGTGGCGCGCGAGCGACACGACCGCCGTCGAGCGGCTGTTCACCCCGGACGCGACGTACCTGCGCTCGCCCTACGACGACGAGCCCCTGCAAGGCCACGACGCGATCCGTGGGTTCTGGACCGCGGACGAGGGCGCGACCTTCACCGTGACCGCGGAGCCCGTCGCGGTCGAGGGCCCCGACGCCGTCGTGCGTCTCGAGGTCCGCTACCTCGCGCCGGAGGCGCAGGACTACCGCGACCTCTGGGTGCTCCGGTTCGCCCCGGACGGGCGCGTCGAGCGCTTCGAGGAGTGGCCGTACTGGCCCGGCAGGACGTACACCGCGTCCGACGGGTCGTAGCGCCTCACGCGCCGAGCGCGTCCGCCTTGCGGCGCAGCAGGTCCTGCTCGCGCACGTTCGGGCACAGCCGCACCGCGAGCTCGTACTCCGCGCGGGCCTCCTCGAGGCGGCCGAGGCGGCCGAGCAGCTCGGCGCGCACGCTCGGCAGGAGGTGGAACCCGGGCAGGCGGTCGGTCGCGACGAGCTCGTCGACGATCCGCAGCGCCTCCTGCGGGCCGTGCGCCATCGCGACGGCCACGGCCCGGTTGAGCTCCACGACGGGGGACGGCGCGAGACGTCCGAGCGCCTCGTAGAGGAGGACGACGCGGTCCCAGTCCGTCTCCTCGACCGACGCGGCCACCGCGTGGCACTCGGCGATCGCCGCCTGGAGGCCGTACGCGCCGCGGCCGTGGCCGGGCGGACCGACCGCGTCGGCGCGGGCGAGCGCCGCACGTCCGCGCCGGATCGCGGACCGGTCCCAGCGTCGTCGGTCCTGGTCGGCGAGCAGCACGGGGTCGCCGTCGGGCGCGGTCCGGGCGGGGAACCGCGCGGCGGTGAGCTCGAGGAGCGCGACGAGCGAGTGGGCCTCGTGCTCGTCGGGGACCAGACCTGCGAGGACGCGCGCGAGCCGGAGCGCCTCGTGCGCGAGGTCGGGGCGCAGCCAGTCCTCGCCGGTCGTGGCCGTGGACCCTTCCGTGAAGATCACGTACAGCACGTGGAGGACGGAGCCCAGGCGCTCCCGGCGCTCGTCGGCCGGGGGCACGCCGAACGGCACGCCGGCGGCGGCGAGCGTCTTCTTGGCGCGCGTGATGCGGGCCTGGACCGTCGCCGTGGGCACGAGGAACGCGCGCGCGACCTCGTCGCTCGAGAGGCCGCCGACCACGCGCAGGGTGAGCGCGACGCGCGCCTCGGGCGAGAGCACCGGGTGGCACGCGACGAACATGAGGGCGAGCACGTCGTCGTCGACCTGGTCGGGGTCCCACAGGAGGCCCGCGCCCGTCGCGTCCACGCTGCCCGACGGCGGCCCGCCGGTCACGACGGCGCCCTCGCCCAGGCCGTGGGCGAGGGCCGCGTAGCGCTCGTCGAGGGCGGCACGGCGGCGGAACGCGTCGATCGCGCGGCGCCTGCCGACCGTGAGGAGCCACCCCGAGGGGTGGCGCGGCACGCCGTCGCGCGGCCAGGCGACGAGCGCCTCGGCGAGCGCCTCCTGGGCGAGGTCCTCGGCGAGCGAGAAGTCGCCGGTGTACCGCGCGAGCGCGCCGACGATCCGTGCGGACTCGATGCGCCACACGGCCTCGACGGCGCGCCGGCCCGGGTCGGTCTGCTGGCTCGGGCCGGCGCTCGCGTCGGACGCGCTCACAGCTGGCCGGTCGCCTCGCGCCACTCCCGCTCCTTGCGGATCCACTCGTTGTCCTGGGGGAACTCGTCGATCGTCGTGACGCGGCGGACCTCGACCTTGGCCCCGGGGCCGGTGTACGGGAGGCGCTTGGCCCACTCGACCGCCTCCTCCTTCGACGCGACGTCGAGGACGTAGTAGCCGCCGAACAGCTCCTTGGTCTCCCCGTACGGGCCGTCGGTGACGACGGGGACGTCGGACGAGAGGTCGACGACCACGCCCTGCCCGGCGTCGTCCAGGCCCTCGGCCGCGAGCAGGACGCCCGCCCGGATCAGCTCGTCGTTGAACCGCCCGATGGTCTCGAGCATCTCGTCGAACGAGACGTCCTCGAACGCCGCCTGGCTCTCGTCGCTGCCACGCATGATGAGCATGTACTTCATCGTCGTCTCCTGGTGTCTGCGGGCCGGACCTCCCGACCCTCTCATCCTCAGGTCGAACGGGATCCCACCAGATCGACACGCGCGCCCGCGACGTCGTGCAGCGTGTCGAGCACGGCCCCGGCCGGGGGCGTGCCGACCACTGCGTCACGCAGCACGGCGTGGATCGAGCGCACCGGTGCGGGGCGGACGACCGGGACGGCGACGAGACCGGGCGGCAGGTGCGCGGCGCCGAGGGCCGGCAGCACGGTGAGGCCGACCCCCGCACCGACGAACGCGATCGCCGTCGGGTAGTCGTGCGCCTCGACGTGGAACGGCGGGCTGAACCCGGCGGCCGTGCACGCCTCGACGAGGTTGCGGCGGCACCAGCCGCGCGCGAAGTCGTTGTCGACCCAGCGCTCGTCGCGCAGCTCGGCGAGCTCGACCTCGCCGCGGTGCGCCAGGTGGTGGTCGTCGCGCACGACGACGACGTACGGGTCGTCGAGCAGGTGGTGCGACCGGAAGCCGCCGCCCGGGTCGAACCCGCGCGGGGCGACGACGAGCTGCACGTCCGCGCGCTCGTCGGGGTCGTCGGGGATGGTCTCGCGCAGCGACAGGTCGAGGCGGACGCCCGGGAAGTCGGTCGTGAGCCGGCGCACGACGTGCGGCAGCCACGCGGCACCCACCGACGCGAAGTAGGCGAGCGAGAGCGTCCCGGTCCGGCCCGCGCGCAGGTCCGCGACGACGGCCTCGGCCTCGCCGAGCCGCGCCAGCACGCCGTCGGCCTGGGCGGCGAGCGCGAGCCCCGACGCGGTGGGCCGCACGCCGCGGCCGGCCCGTTCGAGGAGCGTCAGACCGGTCTCGCGCTGGAGCGCGGCGACGTGCTGGCTCACGGCCGACGGCGTGTACCCGAGCGCGGCCGCGGCGGCCTGGACCGACCCGCTCGCGACGACGGAGCGGAAGACGCGCAGGCGATGGACGTCCAGCATCCGTCCACGATACAGCGAGACTGAATCGAGAGGTAGGAGATCTCGCTGGTGCTGAACAGTGGGTGGGGGCGACGATCGACGCGTGACCGCACCCGAGACCCCGACGACCACGCCCGTCGACGCTCCCCGGCCCGCCGCCCCTGCGGCGACCTCCGCCCGGTCGGGCCTGCCCCCCGCTCGCGAGTCGGCGCGTCGAGCCGCGACGCCCGTCGTCCTCGCCGTGGCCGTGACCGTCCTGCTGTGGGCGTCGGCGTTCATCGGCGTCCGGGCCGCGGGCCACGACTACGAGCCCGGGTCGCTCGCGCTCGGCCGCCAGCTCGCCGGCAGCGTCGGCCTCACGGCGATCGTCGCCGTCCGATGGCTGCGGAACGGTAGGCGCCCCGTCCTGCCGCGCGGCCGCGTCCTCGTCGCCGTCCTCGCGTGGGGCGTGGGGTGGTTCAGCCTCTACAACCTCGCGCTCAACGCCGCGGAGCAGCACCTCGACGCGGGGACGACGGCGCTGCTCGTCAACGTGGCGCCCGTCCTCGTCGCGGTCCTCGCGGGCCTGCTGCTCGGGGAGGGCTTCCCGCGCCGCCTCCTCGTGGGCATGGCCGCGGCGTTCGCGGGCGTGGCCGTCATCGCCACGGCGACCTCGTCGGGGGAGCGTGACGTCGTCGGGGTCGCGCTCGGGCTCGCGGCCGCGGTCCTCTACGCGGGCGCGGCGACGTCGCAGAAGCGGCTGCTCGCACGCGTCGACGCCCTGACGATGACGTGGGTCGGGTGCCTCGCGGGCACCGTCGCGCTCCTGCCGTTCGCCCCGGCGCTCGCCGCCGACGCGGGGTCGGCGCCCGCGTCGTCCACAGGGGCCGTGGTGCTCCTCGGGCTCGGCCCGACCGCCGTCGCCTTCACGACGTGGGGCTACGCGCTCTCGCGCCTCAGCGCGGGCCGGGCCGCCGCGACGACGTACCTCGTGCCGCCGATCGTCGTGGTGCTCTCCTGGCTCGTGCTCGCCGAGGTCCCGGCCGCCGTCACGCTCGCGGGCGGCGCGTTGTGCCTCGCGGGGGTCGCGGTCGCGACGCTGCCCCGACGGCGACCCGCCCCGGCGGCGGCCCGGGCCACCGGTCCGGACGCGACCGTGTGAGCGGACGTCAGCCCATGCGGTCGAGGTCGGCCTCGCGGACCTCGTGGACCAGCGGCTCGCCCGCGCGGAACCGGGCGAGCTCGTCGACGACGGTCGCGCCCTGGGCGAGCCTGCCCTGCACGGTCGCGGCGGCGTGGTGCGGCGTGAGGAGCACGTTCGGCAGGCGCCGCAGCGGGTGGTCCTCGGGGAGCGGCTCGGCGTCGTAGACGTCGAGCGCCGCGCTGATCCGGCCGGACGCGAGCTCGCGGACGAGCGCCACCTCGTCCGTGAGCCACGACCGCGCGGTGTTGACGAGCCCCGCGTGGTCGGGCAGGAGCGCGAGCTCGCGCGCGCCCAGCAGGTGGTGGGTCTCGGGCAGGACGGGCGCGTGCAGCATCGTGACGCGGCTCGTCGCGAGCAGCTCGTCGAGCCCGACGAGCGTCGCGCCGAGCGCGGTCGCGTCGGCGGGGGTGAGGGTCGGGTCGGCGACCACGACCTCCGCGCCGAGCGCGCGCAGCATCGCGATCGCCGCGCGCCCGGTGCGCGACGCCCCGACGACGCCGACGCGCGTGCCCGCGATCTCGTACCGCGGCGGCGCGGCCTCGGCGTCGGCCCACGGGACGCCGTCGTGCAGGGCGTTGTGGAACGCGGGCACCTGGTGCAGCAGCGCGAGCGCGAACGTCACCGAGACCTCGGCCACCGGGCGTGCCATCGCCTGGCCCGCCTGCGTCACGCGGACCCCGCGCTCCCACAGCGCGGGCGTGACGAACGGCTTGACGGAGGCGCCCGTGTGCGCGACGAGCCGCAGGCCGGGGAGCCGGTCCAGGAGGTCGGTGTCCAGCGGCGGCGTCCCCCAGGAGATGACGAGCGCGTCGACGCTCTCGCGCGCCGCGGGGCTCAGCCGGTCGAGCGCGGCGCCCAGCGCCCGCGGCTCGTCGACGACGTCGAACGGGCCCGCGCCGGCCAGGCGCTCCCACACGTCCGGGGCGAACAGCTCGGCGCGCAGCCACGGCGCGACGGCGACGACCGCGCGGGCCGTCCCGGTCCCCGGGCCGGGCCCCGCGACGGTCTCCGTGCCGGGCGCGCCGGTCACCGCAGCCAGTCCTCGAGGTGCTCCGCGACGAGCGCGTCGTCCGCGGCCGCGAGCCACGGGTACGACGACGTCACGCGCGTGAGCTCGTCGGCCTGCCCGGGGGAGAGGGTCTCGTCCGGGTCGAGGCACCAGGTGCCGTCGAGCAGGCCCTGTCGGCGCAGCACCTCGTGCACGCCCGCGATGACGCCCGCGAAGTCGTGCGCCGCGTCGAAGACGGCCGCGTTCGCGTCGGTGAGCCCGGCCGCGCGCGCGGTGAGGGTCGCGAGGGCGGCGGCGTCGGGCACGGTGGCACCGCCGTCGGGGCCGATGCCGTGCGCCGCGTGCGCGAGGGCCAGCGTCTCGACCGCGCCCCGGGTCCACACCGCCCACTGCCCGAGCAGACCCCCCACGAACCGGGCCGTGAAGGTCGCGGCCCGCCCCTCGGCGTCGGTCACCGGGACGTCGAGGCGCTGCGTGAGGTCCGCGACGATCGCGTCGTCGTTGCCGGTGTACAGCGCGATCTCGTCGCCACGACCCGACGCGGCGACGCCGCGCAGCACGTCGATCGTCCGGTAGCGGTGGAACGGAGCGGCCTTGATCGCGACGACCGCCTCGATCGACGCGTACTCGCGCCAGAAGCCGACGGACAGGCGCGGGCCGCCGATCGCCTCCTGGAGGTAGAACCCGATGACGGGAAGCACCTCGCCCACTGCGCGGGCGCGGTCGAGCAGCACGCGCTCGACCTCCTCGCGCGAGCCGGTGAGGCCGGGCACGCGCGGGGCCAGCAGGACGGCGTCGTACCCGAGCTCCGCCGCGAGCTCGGCCTCCGCGACGGCCTGGCGCACGTCGCCGGCGGCGCCCGCGACCTGGACGAGCGGGCGGGGCCCGGCGTGCAGCGAGCCCGCGGGCGCGTCGCCCGCGATCGTCGCGCGCGACACCTCGGCCGCGAGCTCGAGCACGGGCCGCAGGAGCCCGTGCTCGCGGATCTCGAACTGCGTCGTGTGGACACCGACGGCCACGCCGCCCGCGCCTGCCGCGTGGTAGTACCGCGTGAGGGCGCGCTGGCGCCGCTCGTCGAGACGGCGGTCGGCGTCGAGCGCGAGGGGCTGGGCCGGGATGACGGTCCCCGTGCGCAGGAGCGCGGCGACGTCGTCGGTGAGGCGCGGGCTCGCCACCGGTGCCGCGGCGGGGATGGCCGTCATCAGAACGCCCCGTCGCGCACGGCGAACTTCGTCGGCTTGCCGCTCGTCGGCAGCCCGGCCGCGAGCCATTTCGCCTGCCAGTCCACGAGCGTGCGCAGCGGCACCTGCGGGTAGCCGAACAGCTCGTGGCAGCGCGTCGCGTCGTTGAGCAGGGCCGTCGGGGCGGGCTCGCCCCTGAACGACACCTCGCGGTCGAGGCCGCGCCCGAGCAACGTCGCGAGCCGCTCGACGGACGCCGTCTCCGGGCCCGTGAGGTTGATCGCCGTCGCGGGAGACGAGGCGAGGCCCAGTGAGCGCAGCGCGACCTCGTTCGCGTACCCCTGCCACACGACGTTGACGTGCCCGGTCGTGAGGTCCACCGGCTCGCCCGCGAGGATGGGCGACGCGACGTCGAACAGGACGCCGTACCGCAGGTCGACCGCGTAGTTGAGGCGGATCGTCACGACCTTCGTCCCGCGCGAGAGCGCGGCGTGCTGGAGCACGCGCTCGCGCCCGAGGCAGCTCATCGCGTACTCGCCGACCGGCCCGACGGGGTGCTCCTCGGAGCAGCCGCCGGACTCGACGGGCACGAGCGGGTAGACGTTGCCGGTGGAGAACGCCGCGATGGTCGAGTCGGCGTAGCGGCGCGCGACGTCGTGCACGAGCGCGGCGTTCGCGGCCCACGCGAGCGACGGCGCGGACGACGTGCCGAACTTGGCGCCCACCATGTAGACGACGTCGGCGCCGTCGGGCAGGGCGGCGAGGTCGGCGTCGGGCGCGAGCAGGTCGGCCGCGACGACGTTCACCCCGGCGTCGCGCAGGCGGTCGGCCTGCGCGGCGTCGGACCACCGCGAGACGGCGTGCACGGCGTCACCCGTGCGCCCTGCCGCGTCGAGGGCGCGGCGCGCGAGGACGGTGAGGCTCGGGCCCATCTTGCCGCCCGCGCCGAGGATGACGAGGTCGCCCGAGCGGGCGGCCAGGTCCTCCACGAGGGCGGGCGACGGCGTCGTGAGCAGCTCCTCGAGCTCCGCGACGGACGTCGGGGCCTTCAGGGCGGCCGGGGCGGTGGTGCTGGTCTGCGTGGTCATGTGGTGAGTCATCCCTTGATGCCGGACGAGGTGACGCCCTCGACGAAGAAGCGCTGGGCCACGAGGTACGAGGCGAAGATCGGAACGAACGAGATGGTGGCTCCCGCGAGCACCATGTTGAGCGGCACGTCCTGCTGCTGGAGCGAGGCGATGCCGACGGTCAGCGTCCAGTGGTCGGTGCCCTGGCCGATGATGAGCGGCCACAGGAAGTCGTTCCAGTGCCACAGGAAGACGAACGTGCCGAGCGTCGCGAGGATCGGCTTGCACAGCGGCAGCACGATGCGCAGGAAGATGCGCCACTCCGAGGCGCCGTCGAGCTTCGCGGCCTCGAACAGCTCGTCGGGCAGGTCGAGGATGAACTGCCGCATGAGGAACACGGCCTGCGCGTTCGCGAGCGTCGGCAGGATCAGGCCCCAGTACGTGTCGAGCCCGCCCGCCTGCGCGATGAGGATGAACGTCGGGATGAGCGTCACGTGGTACGGGACCATGACCATCGCGAGGAACGACCAGAACATCGCCTCGCGCCCGGGGAACTTCTTCTTGGCGAACGCGTAGCCGGCCATCGACGCGAGCAGCAGCACCGCGACGACGGACACGACCGAGTACACGAGCGTGTTGACGAGCCAGGTGCCGATGTTGCCCGCGCCGAGCACGCGGCCGTAGGCCTCGGTCGTGAGGTTCGTCGGCAGGAGCGACGCGGGGAAGTCGATCGCCGCGGCCGGCTTCAGCGACAGCACGACCATCGCGTAGAACGGGAAGATCGTCACGACGGCGGCGAGCGAGAGCACGACGTAGCGCAGCACCTTGCCGCGCAGCGACAGGTCGCTCGCGCCCTTGCGGCCGCGCCGGCGGCGCGTCGCGGTGGGGCGCACCGGCAGCGCGGCCCCCTCGAGCACGCGCTCGGTGGTGGTGGGGTCGGCGGCGGTCACTTGTCCCTCCCGATGGCGTAGCGCTGGATGAGGGCGACGACGAGCGTGACGACGAACAGCGCGACGCCGAGCGCGCTCGCGTAGCCGAGGTCGAAGTACTTGAAGCCCTGGTCGTAGATGTAGAAGACGAGGTTGTAGCTCGCCCGGGCGGGGCCGCCCGCCGTCATCACGTAGACGAGGTCGAAGATCTGGAACGAGGCCGTCGTCTCGATGACGGCGAGGAAGAAGAGCGTGGGCTTGAGCTGCGGCGCGATGATGAACCAGAACCGCTTCCACGGTCCGGCGCCGTCGATCGCGGCGGCCTCCTCGAGCTCGCGCGGCAGGTCCTGCATGCGGGCGAGGAGGATGAGCATCCCGTAGCCGAAGCGCGACCAGATCGCGACCATCGCGAGGGCGGGGAGCACGAGCAGCGTGTCGCCCAGCCAGGAGTCGGTCGAGAACCCGAGCGCGCCCATGAGCTTGGACCACGGGCCGTTCGTGGAGAACACCCACGTGAACACGGTCGCGGCGAGCACGAGGCTTGTGACGACGGGCAGGAAGAACACCGACCGGTAGAAGCCGGAGCCGCGGAACGAGCGGCGCACCATGAGCGCCATGAACGTCGAGATCGCGAGCGACACCGGGACGATGAGCACGCTCAGCACGACCGTGACGCGCAGCGCCGACCAGAAGATCGGGTCGTCGACCATGCGCCGGAAGTTCTCGACGCCCGTCCACTCGGCGCCGACGCCGATGGTGTAGTCGAAGAAGCTCAGCGCGACGCCCGCGATGGCGGGGCCGAACCGGAACAGCAGGAACAGCAGGAACGCGGGGAGGGCGAACAGCAGGCCGATCCTCGCCTCACGGCGCTCCAGGACGCGGCGGGTGCCGCCGCGCGGGGGCTTCGGCGCCGGGCGCCGGTCGGCCCCGTCGGCGGTGAGCCCGTCCGAGGTGGGGGCGGTCGCGGTCATGGGTTCTCCTCTCGTACCGCGAGGGGTGCCGCGGCGCGGGCGGCCAGGGGGGAGGCCGCCCGCGCCGCGACGTCGGTCAGCCGAGCAGCGGGTCTGCCGCCGCGGCCGCGTCCTTCAGGGCCTGCTCCGGCGTCTTCTCGCCGATGAGCGCGGCCTGGATCTCCGGGGCGAGCACGCCCATGACCTCACGGGACTTCTCGTTGACCTCGCCCGCGGTCGTGTACTGGAGCGTGTCCTCGAGCGCCGAGAGCACCGGGTCGTCCGCGTAGAGGCCCGACTCGCTCTCGTACGGCGAGAACCAGCCCGCCGCCTTGGCGTACTCGGTGCTCACCGCGGGCGAGGTCGCGAACGCGGCCCACTTGCCCGCGGCGTCCACGTTCTCGCCCGTCTTGAGCACGGACAGCGAGCCGACCGTGCCGAACGCGACCGCCTCGGCCTGCTTGAGCGGCGGGAGCACGACGACGTTCTCCTCGCCCCAGAAGCCCGCGACGTCGGCCGGGCCCTGCTGCCAGGTGCACGCGATCTTGCCCTTGGCGGTGTTGGTCTGCTCGAAGGCGGGGATCGTCGTCAGCAGGTCCTTCTCGATGTACCCGCCCTCGGCGAGGTCCACCGCGAACTGGAGGGCCTCGATGCCCTCGGGCGAGTCGAACGCGACCGACGAGCCGTCCTCGGAGAAGACGGACCCGCCCGCCTGCCACAGCAGCGGGTAGAAGGACTCGTTGAGCGTCGCGTCGACCGAGCCCCAGTAGTTGGTGACGTCGTAGCCCGCGGCCTGGAACGTCGGCGCGAGCGCCATGAGGTCGTCCCACGTCTCCGGGTAGTTGCCGGCCTCGCCCACGGCCTCGAACGCCGCGGCGTTGCACACGAGCGGCTTGCTGTTCATGATCAGCGGCGAGCCGAGCATCGCGCCGTCGACCGTGACGGCCCTCGACGCGTTCTCGCGCAGGTCGCCCACCTGGTCGGTCACGTAGTTGTCGACCGCGGCCAGCGACTTGCCGTACTTCGGGATCTGGTCCGGGATGAGGTAGACGACGTCGGGGCCCTTGTTGCCCGCGATGGCCGTCGCGAGGGTCTCGTCACGGCCGGCCCACGGGTAGATCTCGACCTTGACGTCGACGTCGGGGTTCTCCTCCTGGAAGGCGGCGATCTGCTCGTCCCAGAAGGCCTTGTGGGCGGCCTCGTCGGCGATGACGGGGTAGGTCCACATGGTGACGGAGCCGGACGCGGCGCCGTCCTCGGGGGTCGGGGTGGAGCTGCCGGCGCCGGCACCGCCGGCGCAGGCGCTCAGCGCGCCGAGCGTGCCGACCGCGAGAGCGGCGGTCCAGAGGCGCTTCGTCGTGCGCAGGGTCATCGACGTGTCTCCTTGGTGAGGTCCCGCCGGGGTGGGCGGGTGGGGGGTGGGGTGGTGCTGTGCGGTGTGGTGCTGTGGAGGTGCGGGGTGGTGCGGTCGTCGCGCCGGACGCGTCAGCGGGCCGGGACGTCGACGACGGTGCGCCGGTGGCGCGACTCCTCGGCCGCGAACACGGCGAGGTGGCTCTGGAGGGACTCGACGGCGCCCGACCGGACGTGGCTCGGGTCGCCCGTGGCGACGGCGCGCACGAACGCGTCCATGACGCCCGAGTCACCGCCGCCGTGGTCGTCGGCGGCGTTCGTGGCGCCGTGGTGGCCGCCGTCGTGCACGGTGACGCTGCCGTCGCGGAAGTCGGTGACGCGGACCTTCTCGCCGTCGCCGTCGAGGCACCCGTGGGTGCCGAAGATCTGGGTCTTGCGGTGGTCCTGCTCGGAGAACGCCGTCATGGTGAACGTCGCCGCGCCGCCGCCCTCGAGCTCCATCGCGACGACCTGGTGGTCGACGACGTCGTTGTCGGAGTCGTAGACGCAGCGGCCGTAGTCGGTGGTGCGCAGGGCCTCGACGACGCCCGCCTCGTCCGTCGCGTCGGTGATGACGGAGACGGGCCAGATCGGGCCCTGCTCGCGTAGCGTCGTGAGGTACAGGCGCGGCGCCGAGTAGGGGCACGTCGGCTCGAGCGGGCAGTCCAGGCAGCGGTCCGCCGCGCCCGCGGGGCGCTCCTCGGACCGGAAGTGCTTCAGCGAGCCGAAGCTCGCGACCGTCGCGATCCGCTTGCCGGTGACGTAGCGGATCCAGTCGAGGTCGTGGCTCGACTTCGCGAGGAGCATCGGGCTCGACGTCTTCTCCGAGCGCCACGGGCCGCGCACGTACGAGTGCGCGTCGTGCCACCAGCCGACGGGCTCGAGGTGCTGGACGTTGACGATCTCGCCCAGGACGCCCGAGTCGACGACCGACTTCACGAGGTCCGTGTACGGCATGTACCGCATCACGTGGCACACGCCGAACAGCACGCCCGACGCCTCGACCGCGTCCACGACGTCCCGGCACTCCTCGGGGCTCGGCGCGAGCGGCTTCTCGACGAGGATCGCGTACCCCTGCGGCGCGAGCGCGACGACGGGGTCGCGGTGCTCACGGTCCTGCGTCGCGACGATGACCATGTCCGCGATCCGCCCGGTGCCGCCCACGGCCCGGTCGGCGTCGCCCGCGGCGACGAGGTCCTGCCAGCCGTCGAGCTCCGCGACCTGCGGGAGCGCGACGTCGTGCGTGGCTCCGGACTCGGTGCCCGAGGTGAGGGCGCGGGCTGCGGAGAAGCCGGCCTGCGCCGCGACGGCCTGGTCGACGACGAGCCCGCGCTGGTGGGGTCGAGGGTCGGCGACGGCGACGAGACGGGCACGGTCGGGGTGCTCGGCGATCCAGCGCGCGTACGTCTGACCACGGTTCCCGGCGCCGACGAGGGCGACGGTGACAGGCTGGGGGTTCGGGGTCACGTGTGCGGTCCTTGCTCCGTTGCGATGGTCCTGCGGGGCGGGGGTCTCCCGGCCCTGGCAGGCCTCGTTTGCTATTTGCTATAGCAAGCCTGCCATGCCGATGTTACGCCAGATCGGCGCTCGTGTTAACTCGCCGGCGACGCGATGCGGAGTTGTGACCTTCGCGCCGCGGCTCCCACCGACTGCCGAACCCGGGATCGCTCCCCAGGGCGTGCTCGTCCTGGGGAGCGATCCCGGGCTCGGCGGGGGCGTGGTCGGGCCGGTGTCAGACGACGAGGTTGCCCGTCGTGACGACGCGGTCGCCGTCCTCGGGGAAGGCCGTGCGCGTCACGCCCTGCTCGACGTTGCCGCTGTGCAGGGCGTACGAGTCGCCGCCCAGCGCGGACGGTGCGAGCGCGAGGGTCCCGCCCGCGAAGGTCGAGCCCGTGGCGGTCCACTTGTTGATACCGGCGTCTAGGTTCACGTGTCCAGTGTCACCCGACGGCGCGGTGCTCCGGACGCCGTCGAGCGCCCACGTGACCGGCTTGTCCGCCTTCGCCCGGCGCAGGAAGCTGCCGCCCGCGGGCTTTCCCTCGAGCCGGGCCCCGCCGTCGAGACGGATCGTCTGCTCCGCGGCGCCCGCCGCGACGACCGCGACGTTGCGCACGACGCCGCCGCGCACCGTGAGGTCGCCGCTCGCCGTGACGGTGCCCTCGCCCTCCGCGGCCTCGAGCGTGCACGCGTCCAGCACGACCTGCCCCTTCCCGGCGAACGACGCGTTCTTCAGCCCGTTCAGGGTCGTGCGCACGAGGTGCACGGGGTTCGTGACGGTGGCCTGGGTGATCGCGGTGTCGGGCAGCACGGCGAACCGCGAGCCCTCGATGACGTTCGGCCGCTTCGACAGCGCCGACGCCTGCGAGATGATCAGCGTGTCGTCCGCCTGGCAGCCGCGGAGCTGCACGCCGTCGGCGTTGACCCACATCATCCCGGAGCCCGCGAGGCCGTCCTTGCGGATGACCTGCACGTCCTCGAGCGTGAGGTCGGTGACCTTGACGCGCGCGACGAACCACGAGCACACGTGCCGCGTCACCGTGATGCGCTTGGCGGCCCCGCCCCAGGCCGCCCCCGAGTTGGCGAACGTCATGAGGCCCGAGTTCCCCACGTACGTGAGGTCGTGCTCGTACTGGCCGTGCGTGACGAACGGGCCCTGGTCGTCGCCGTCGCCGTGGCAGTTCTCCACCAGCCCGTACGACGACGCGGTCCAGTCGTTGAGGTGCCGCGCGTTGGTCGTGTGGCAGTCCACGACGTGCCCGTAGTTGCAGTAGATCTGCTGCGTCAGGTAGCCCGCGCCGCCCCACGTGACCGACGCCGGGTTGGTCAGCGAGCAGCCCGCCGTGCGGAAGAACGTGCTCCACCGGCGCATGACGAGCGGCCAGAACGTCGCGACGCCGTGCACGTTCTCCACGTCGCACCGCACCGCGTACTCGTAGGCGATCGGGTGCGAGCCGGTGTACTGGTCGCCGTCGGGCCGGCCGCGGAACGCGAGGTTGCGCACGTGCACCTGCTCGACGGGCTCGACGCGCGTCCACGTGAGCGTCCGGCCCTTCGCGAGCGACCAGCCCGCCTTGTAGTTGACGCGCACGTGCGTCGCGTCGACGACCTGCGTGATCTGCACGAGGCGCTGGAGCTCGCGCTCCCACCGGCCGGCGAGCGCGTTGACCTCGACCGCGTACCACTGGCCCACCTCGAACTGGGACGAGTCGGCGACCTCGTAGTCGTCGCGCAGCTCCGGCATCGTCGCCGTGAGGGTGTTCGTCCGGACGTCGTCCGTGACCGTGCCGCGGAAGAACAGGACGGCAGCGAACGGGTCGTCCTGCCCGGCGTCCTCGATGCCCTCGGTCGTCATGAGGTGGTTGCCGAAGTCGAGCTCGAGGTTCGAGCGCGTGAACGTGTGGCGGCGGGTGAAGTTGAGGTCGGAGTGGGCCTCGATGCGGCTGACGCTGGGGTCGTCGACGAGGGCGTCGAGGGCGTCGTCCGCGGCGTTCTCCGGGCCGAAGAGGCCGAACCAGCGGAAGTCGGCGGTGCCGGTGTGCAGGGTGTGCCAGCGGCCCGTGGTCTTGGCGTCGGCGGGGGCGAGGACCGTGCCGTCGTTGGGGGCGGCGGTGGACTTCGCGTCGTAGCGCACGAGGCGGGCGGCGCCGTCGCCGGGGGTGGCGTGGCCGAGGAGCTGGGCGACGGTGCCGTCGTCGAGCTTCTTGGCCTTCCAGCCGGTGAGCTCGGCGACGGTGGCGGCGACGAGGACCTCGGCGTCGGGCTTGTCGTTCTTACCCGTGGCGAGCGGGGCGCCGTGGAGGGTCGTGGCGCCGGCGGTGCCGCTGCCGAGCGCGACGGCGCCCGCGGCGAGGGACGCGATCCCGGCGACGCGCAGCAGGTTGCGCCGCGACGGCGGCTGGGCGGCCTCGCCCGGGGCGGCCGCCGTCGGCTCGGTCGTGGTGTCGAGGGTCATGAGGTGTCCTTTCGTCGGCCCGTGCGCGACGGCGCGGGTGTCGGGGGTGTCGGGGAAGAGGTTCTGAGCCGGGGCGGGTCGCCCGGACGGGTCAGGTGGTGAGGTTCGCGTCGACGAGCACGCCGTCACCCGAGGTCGGCAGACCGGTGCGGTCGACGCCTGTCTCGACGTTGCGGGCATGGAGGACGCGCACGCCGTCGGGCAGGTCGAGGCGACCGCCTGTGAACCGCGACCCGGTCGCGGCGTAGCGGTCGCCCGCCCGGAGCGCGACGTGCGCGGTGCTGGCAGGCGCACTGAGGTCCGCGCCGCGGAGCGCGACGTCGACGGCGCCCGCGCCGGTGCCACGTGAGACGAGCGCGCCGGCCGTCGTCGTGCCCGCGGCCCGGACGCCGTCGAGCACGAGGCGCTGGTCGCGCGCGCCGCTGAGCCGCACGCCCACGCCCCGCCACGACCCGCCCGTGACGGTGACGTCCGCGGAGCCGAGGTCGATCGGGGCGGCCGGCGCGTCGTCGGTGCCGCCGACGAGCTCGCAGTCGGTGAAGGTCACGGGGCCGGCGCCGCGCAGGATCGTGCCGTCCACGCCCGTGATCCGGGTGCGGACGAAGTGCACGGGGTTCGTCACCGGCGTCTGGTGCAGCACCGAGCCCGGCGACAGCGCGAACGCGCAGTCCTCGACGACCGTCGGGCGCCGCGACAGCGACGACCGCTGCCCGACGGCGAAGAAGCCCGCCGTGCAGCCGCGCACCTGCGCGCCGTCGGCGTTGATCGTGAGCGTCGCCTGCGGGTCGAAGGTCGAGCGGGCGACGACGTGGACGTCCTCGAGCGTGAGGTCGGTGATCTTGGTGCCCGCGACGAACCACGAGCACGTGTGGTGCTTGACCGTGATGCGCTTGGCCGCGGTGCCCCACTGGCCGCCCGAGTTGGCGATGTCCATGAGTCCGCTGTTGCCGACGAACACGAGGTCGTGCTCGTACTGCCCGTGGGTCGTGAACGGGTTGCCGCCCTGGTCGTCGCCGTCGCCGTGGCAGTTCTCGACGAGGCAGTACGCCGACGCCGTGAGGTCGTTGAGGTGCCGCGCGTTGTGGCTCGTGCAGTCGGACACCCGACCGTAGAGGCAGTAGATCTGCTGCGTGAGGTAGCCGGCGCCGCCGTAGAAGACGGTCGGCGGGTTGGCGACCGAGCACCGCTCGGTGACGAAGTGGGTGTTCCAGCGCCGCATGATGACGGGCCACCACGTGCGGTGCCCGTGGACGTCCGACACGTCGCACCGCACCGCGTACTCGAACGCGACGGGGTGCGAGCCGGTCATCTCCCGGTCGTCGGGCAGCTCGCCGTTCGCAGGCCCGTCGAACGGTCCGGCCCCGTGGAACGTCATCGCGCGCACGTGCACCTGCTCGACGGGCTCGACGCGCGTCCAGGTGAGCACGCGCCCGGCGGGTAGCTCCCAGCCGTTCTTGTAGTCGACACGCACGTGCGTCGCGTCGAGCACCTGCGTGATCTGGACGAGGCGCTGGAGCTCGCGCTCGTCGCCCCCGCCCCCGGGGCGCTCGTCCGAGCGCAGCGCCCACCACTGCCCGACGGCGAACGCGCCCGCGTCCGCGACCTCGAAGACGTCGGTGAGGTCGGGGAGCGTCGTGGCGAGAGCGCGAGTCTGCGTCTCGTCGGTCACGCGTCCCTGGAAGAACAGGACCGCGCCGAACGGGTTGTCGTGCGCGTTGCGCTCGATGCCCTCCGTCGTGACCGTGTGCCCGCCGAAGTCGAGCTCGAGGTGCGAGCGCGTGAACGTGTGGCGGCGGGTGAAGTTGAGGTCGGAGTGGGCTTCGATGCGGCTGACGCTGGGGTCGTCGACGAGGGCGTCGAGGGCGTCGTCGGCGGGGGTGTCGGGGCCGAAGAGGCCGAACCAGCGGAAGTCGGCGGTGCCGGTGTGCAGGGTGTGCCAGCGGCCCGTGGTCTTGGCGTCGCTCGGGGCGAGGACGGTGCCGCCGTTCGGGGTCGCGGTGGACTTGGCGTCGTAGCGCACGAGGCGGGCGGCGCCGTCGCCGGGGGTGGCGTGGCCGAGGAGCTGGGCGACGGTGCCGTCGTCGAGCTTCTTGGCCTTCCAGCCGGTGAGCTGGGCGACGGTGGCGGCGACGAGGACCTCGGCGTCGGGCTTGTCATCCTTCTGCGCCGCGAGCGGTGCGCCGGTGAGGGGCGCTGCGTGGGCGCTGCCGCTGCCGAGCGCGACGGCGCCCGCGGCGAGCGACGCGATGCCGGCAACGCGCAGCATGCTGCGCCGCGACGGTGGCGCCACGTCGGCGGCGTGCTCGGCCTGGGCGCCGTTCGAGCGGTCGGATGGCGGGGTGGGGCGGAACGGGGAACGGGGAGTGGTGGAGGACAACTCGGGCACCCTTCGGGACGTCGGGAGGACGCCGTGCGGGCGGGCGACGCGAAGGCTCCGGCGGCCCGGGGCTGCGGGGTGTTCCGGGGGAGCGGTGCTGCGGGGTCGTGCGGTTCCGGTGCTGGGTCGGGGTCAGCGGGTTCGTGCGCGTCGTTGCGACGGTGAACCGGACTCTCGGAGACTAGCCAAACGCTATGGCATCGTCAAGAGACGTCGGAAGCGTGTCGATGCAGGTCAGACGGAGTTCACTCGGCCCCAGAATGCCATAGCAAAAAGCAACATGACCTGCACGAACCGCTCGCGTGAGCGTGATTCAGGGCCACGATGGCGACGTGCCGACCAGCGAGCCGCTGCCCGACGCGACCCGTGATCGCTCATCGGCCGCGGTAACGCTTGGCCACGTAGGCAGGCGCCGCGAGGGCCCAGTAGAGGAGGGAGACGACTCCGATGGGAGCCATGTACGCCGGCTCGCTCCGACCTCCCGCGTCGTACACGACGGCCGCGACGACGGAGACGAGCCCGACCCAGCCGAGGAAGAGCGGCCCCGTGCGGACGGACGCCCCACCGGCTACGTCCCGCAACCAGCTCTCGTACCATCCCGACGGCGGGTCGGGCTCGCGCTCAGCCATGGCCGGAAGTGTGGCACGGTCGTCGAGGCCGATCAGAGGTAGTCGCCCGGCCAGTGGAAGCCCACCCCGGCGCCGGCGGCCTCGCGCAGGCGGGCGACGACGTCGGCCCCAGCGCGGACGGGTCGCAGCATCCCCGTGGCGTCGCTGCCGGCGACCGGCGCGTCGAGCGCGGCAGCGGCGAAGCGCTCGGTGAGGGCGTGCGCGGGCAGGCGGACCTCGACGGTGGGGGAGGCGTGGAAGCGGGCGCGGAGCAGCGTCGTGCGCGCCAGCGCGTCCACGACCTCGTCCGCACGGTCCGATGCCGGGTCGACTCCGAGCTCGCGGACTTTCAGGACGCCCGGCCCGGGCTCGAGGACGAGGTAGCCCACGACCTCCCCGTCGACAGCCCGCGCGGAGAACGCCTCGGCGCCGGAGTACCAGAGCGGGATGCGGCGTTCCCAGTGCTCGGCGGTTCGCCGGGTGGCGAGGGGGCGCGGTCTCTCGGCCACGGCATCGAAAGCCTCGTGCAGCGCGGCGAGCTGCTCCCACCCGAGCGCGACGGACCAAGCCGGCCACGGGACGCCCGGCAGGCGGTCGGTGCGGACGGTCAGGGGTGCGTCGCCCCCCGGGCCTGATGGCGGAGTCTCCGGCCCGGGTGGCGTGTCGCCCGGAGTGGGTAGGTGGAACGACTCTGCGGCGAGGTCGTCCTCCGCGCGGTTCTCGGCGTCGCCGAGCGTTCGGGGCGCCCCGCGCAGGAGCGGCACGTCGAACGTCTCGAAGCCGCTCGACCGGTAGACGTCGGGCGTGCCGGTGAACAGCAGCGCGACGTCCGCGCCGTCCCGCTCCATCTGCTCGATGGCCCGGGAGAGCAGCGCGCGGACGAGGCCCCGGCCGCGCGCCTCGTGGGCGGTCGCGACGTTGGCGACGCCGCCTGCCCGGAGCGTGCGGCCGTCGGGTCCGCCGAGCTCGCGCGGCGTCCAGTACACCGAGCCCACCACTCGGCCGTCGAGCGGGTCGAGCGCGACGTGCGTGCGGTCGAGCCGGCTGTCGTCGGTCTCGTGGACCGGCACCATGAGCGGCGCGTCGAACGCGCGGCCCCACAGCGCGTAGAGCGAGGAGACGTCGTCGGGCGTGGCGGTGCGCAGGTGCATGGCCGTCCAGGGTCGCGAGCCGGTGTTGACGGGATGCTATAGCAAAAGTAGGGTCGCTGGACGACCGTCGGCGTGCGACGCGACGGACCGCGCGGGCCGGGCTGGGCGCGTGCGACCCTCCTGGGTGGCGGTGCTGCCGCCACCCAGGACTGTGGTCTCGCCGGAGATCAGGCGAGCCGCCGGGCTTCCTGGCAGACGAACGGGCGCGGGTCGCCGGCTGCGAGCTTCGCGTACTTCTCGAGCTCGCCCGGGCACGCACGGCAGCCGAGCTCCAGGGGCTGGTGTGCGTGTTCGACGAGGAGCCGCTGCGGCTGCTGGACGTCGCGCTGTGGTGGCACGCCGTACGCGGAAGGGCCCCCGCCGTTGATGAGCGGTGACCTCGACCCCGCGGCGCTCGTGAGTACGTCGTCCTGCCGCGGGGTCGGTTTTGTCGTCGTGCGTCTCGGTACCTGGTGCAGACCATTGCCCCCGGCTCCCGCGCGCCTGTCACGTCCGGCGGTGGCCCTCCTGGAATATCTCCCCATGCCTTCACTCCACGCTGGTCGTGCGGTCGCGATGGCCGTTGGACGAGGTCTCCTCGTTCACGGGCTGGCGCGCGTTCTGCTTCTTCACGAAGAAGAGGAGGAGGGCGGAGGGTAGTGGGCACGTATCGGCGGTCGAAGAGGGAGCCGCCAGCAGGTTCACCTCAACACGAACTGGAGTACCTCAGATCGGTCGAGAGTCTCGCGGAGGAGTACAGCCGGAACGGGAAGAGACGTCTTCGCCGTCATGAGGCAACGGTGTTCACCGCGCTCAGCGCCTCGGCCGGTGTGCCGGTGGCCGTTGCGGCAGGTGCTCCTGGCTGGGTCCTAGCGTCACTGGGTGCCGTCGCCGCAGTCAGTCAGGCCTCACAGCAATTGTTGCGCGGCCGGGAGCTGGGAACTCAGAGTCACGCGATCGCCGTTGCGCTGAGCCGAGCGCTGCGACGACTCCGGTTCGACTCGGGGGCGATCACTGAGTACCAGCAGCGCCGCGTATTCGAGGCTCTTGTCGAAGAGACGGAGGGCCTACTCAGCAGCCAGGACGACAGGATGCTGGAGCTGATGCGTTACGAGGCAAAGGCGCAACCGCCTGGCGCGGATGTGGCCGCGCCCGCGACGCGGGACTGACTGCATCCAGCGCTCAGCGCCATTTGCCGGCGGGTCGCTATTGGGGCCCAACGTCGCAACGGAACCTGTGGCCGCGGTGCGGGTACCGTCTCACAACCGACCGTTTCTCGGGCGTCGCAGAACTAGGTACTGCGACGCCCGAGAACTTGTCTGTCAACGGCCTTGCAGATCCCGCCGTTCTCAGAGGTTTCGCACAGGTCGATGCGCTGTTCGGCGGTGCCCGTGACGACATCGGCGAAGGCCCTCGAGCCGACCCCCGCGAGAGCCGCGACCGACACCGCTTCGAAGACCTACACCGTCATGACTGGGTCGATCATCCGCTGCCAGCCGGCACCACCCGGTGCTCCTTGTCGCTCGGGGGTTCACGGGGCGTGTCCTAACATGCAACAGACGCCGACGGGTTCTGTCTCCGTTCAGGGCGTGACGATGGCGAAGGCCGGGTCGGGTGCGGTCAGCACGCCGAGGAGGCGTGTGAGCGTTGCGGGGTCGCCGTCGTGCTGGACGTCGTTGAGGTCGTGTCCGGCGAGGATGCCGAGCAGCTGGGTCTTGGTGAGCCGAAGGGTGAGGTCGACGGCCGCTGCGCGGGTGGGGTTCGTGGTCTGGATGAGGACCCCGTTCGACAGTTCGGTGCGGACCGTGTCGCCCGAGTCGGTGAAGATCCAGTCGATGACGAGGGGCTGCTGAGCCGCCTTGAGACCGTCCACGCGGATCGCGAGGGTGTCGAAGAGCTGGTCGACCGAGAGCCCTGCGGCCATGCCGGCTCCCAGGTCGCCCATCGGGGGCGGCGTGATGCCGTGGCGCAGCTCCTGGGCTCCGGCGAGATAGAAGCCGCGCCAGGTGGCGTTCTCGGCCCCGTAGCCGAGCTTCTCGTACACGCCGGCGAGGGCTTCCGTCGCCTCGGTGTCGTCGGGGTCTGCGAAGACGGCGTGCTTGAGCAGCTCGGCGGCGAACCGCAGGTCGCCGCGATCGGCGTACCCGGCCGCCTTCTCCTTGACGGCGTCTTGCCCGCCGATGACGTCCACGTAGCGGTTGGCGGCCTCGACGGGCGGGTGTGCCCACAGCGACGACGGGTTGCCGTCGAACCAGCCCATGTAGCGCTGGTAGATCGCCTTGACGTTGTGGCTCACCGAGCCGTAGTAGCCGCGGGCGTGCCACGCGTCGTCGAGGACTGGCGGCAGCTGGATCTCCTCGGCGATCTCCGCTCCGGTATGCCCGGTGTTGAGCAGTCGCAGCGTCTGGTCGTGGAGGTAGGCGTACAGGTCGCGCTGCTGGGACAGGAAGGTGACGATCTCGTCCTGCCCCCACGTGGGCCAGTGGTGAGACGCGAACACCACGTCGGACTGGTCCGCGAACAGCTCGATCGACTCGTTCAGGTAGCGCGCCCAGATGCGCGGGTCGCGCACCAGTGCTCCGCGCAACGTCAGCAGGTTGTGCAGGTTGTGGGTCGCGTTCTCGGCCATGCACAGCGCCCGGCGGTCCGGGAAGAGGAAGTTCATCTCAGACGGAGCCTCGGTACCGGGCGTCATCTGAAAGACGATGCGGACCCCGTCGACGACCTCCTCCTGCCCCGTGCGGGTGATGTCCACGGTGGGCGGGAGCAGGGAGATCGTTCCGGTCGAGGTCCCGATGCCGAGGCCGGTGCTCATCTGTCCCGTCGGCCCGGGGCCGAGGATGGGGGCGTACATATACGAGGCGCGGCGATTCATCGCAGTTCCTGCGTACACGTTCTCCGACACCGCATGCTCAAGGAACCCCACCGGCGCGAGGATCGGCACGGCCCCGACCCCGTCGGGCAGAACCCCGCCGGCGCCGCCGAAGTGGTCGCCGTGGGAGTGGGTGTAGATCAGCCCGGTGACCGGGCGGTCGCCGCGGTTGCGCCGGTACAGGGCGAGGGCCGCGGCGGCCGTCTCCACGCTGATGAGCGGGTCGATAACGATGATGCCAGTGTCACCCTCGACGATCGTCATGTTGGAGATGTCCAGGCCGCGCACCTGGTAGATCCCCTCGGTGACCTCGAACAGGCCATGGACGGCGCACAGCTGCGCCTGGCGCCACAGGCTCGGGTGCACCGTCTCGGGTGCCTCGCCTTGAAGAAACCCGTACTGCTCCATATCGAAGACGACGCGACCGGTCGCGTCCGTGATCGTGCAAGGCCTGAGCTGGTCGACCAACCCCCGCTCGGCGTTGTCGAAGTCAGTGCGGTCGGTGTAGTCGAGTGCCACAGCGGTCCCCTTCGTCTGTCCGTGCGCACGGGCATCCCGGCGCTCGGCTTCACTGTCCCAAGCGATCCCCATTCGTGCGCGGTGAGGCATAGGCCACCCCAGGCAGCAAGCGGCGGCACTGGCGGAGGTCGCGATGGGAGGACGGCAGGAGAGCGCCCTTGTCGATATCGGACAATCCATCCCGATGTCTCAAAACTGACCGTTTCTCGGACACTGCGTCCGCCAACGCGACACGCCGAGAGAACGTGTCGCAGAACTAGTGTCCGGAAACCCCTGGTGTCGCGAAACGTGCCCCGGGGGTTTTCGCTACCGTCGCCGCTATGGCACACGTCTACGGGTATGCCCGGGTCTCCACCACGGCGCAGAACCTCGCCGCACAGATCGACGCACTCACGGGGCCCGGCGGGGTCGACGAGCGTGACGTCGTCGTGGAGAAGGCCTCCGGCCGCCGCGAGGACCGGCCCGAACTCGCGCGGGTCCTCGCGCAGCTGCGTGAGGGGGACACGCTCGTCGTGACGAAGCTGGATCGGCTCGGCCGGTCTGCGGCGCACGTCGCGCGTCTGGTGCGCGACCTTGACGAGCGCGGCGTCACGCTCCGGTCACTGTCGGAGACGCTCGATACCTCGAGCGCGGCCGGGCGGCTCATGGTGCACGTGCTGGCCGCCGTCGCGCAGATGGAGGCCGACCTCGCGCGAGAGCGCACCCTCGACGGGCTCGCGGCCGCACGCGCGCGGGGCCGCGTCGGCGGCCGGCCAACCGTCATGACCCCCGACCGCATCGAAGCCGCCCGTGTCGCCCTCGCCGGCGGTCAGTCCCGCGCTGCTGTCGCCCGCGCCCTCGGGGTATCCCGAGACACGCTCTACCGGCACCTTCCAGGCCTGGGCTCATCGGTTGGTGAGCGCTGATGCCTCGCCGGAGACGATGCCGGCGTTGTCGTGAGCCGCTGAACTGGAAACTGCGCAGCGACGCCGCCTATTGCTCTCCCGCGTGCAAGCAGGCCGACTACCGCGACCGAAGTTCTCTGCCTCGCGAGTGGACCCGAGAGCCCCTCGACACGTTCGCGGTGTGGTTCGACGAAGAGTTGCGCGAGGCTCGAAAGTGGCTGCCGGAGCTGGTTCCCCCCTCGAGCCTGCACAACCGGCGCGTCTTCGAGGTGCTCTATGTCGGTCCAACGCCCTGTCGGCGCCTCGGCTGCTCATCGCGGCCACGAGGCAAACGCTTCCTCCTTGGTCGAGCGCATGCCTCATCGCCCGAACTCGGCCCGTTCTGCAGCAGCGAGTGTCTTTACCAGTACGCGATGGGCTACGAGGGCTAGGCGAAATTGAACATGTGTTCTAGGAGTCCTGTTACGGCTATAGGGCTCTGACCAGGGAGTATGTCGAAACGGTGTCCACGGATGTTTGCGAGAGGGGTTGTAGACAGTCAGGCTTGTACCGACGCCAGTTCTCCGACCGCGACATCCGGTCCGAGGTCGGGAGCAAACGAAGGGCCGAGCAGCTGGAACTGCCCGGCCCATCGCGGCTGACAACTGAATACGTACACCTGGCACGCACGTCGTCGGCTCTACCGTTCAGGAGCATCCTGACATGCCCAGCACATCAGATCCAAGACTCGCCAGCACCTTTTCACCGGTGCTGGCTGGTTCTGATCTGGGCGCCGTGCGCTGCCACCCCTTCCACAGCAACCGGAAAGAGGTGGGGCACATGCCTCCTCAGTCACCCCTCACGCGACCCCCGGCGGAGTCGCACAGCAGCATCGCGCTCGTCCTGCTGTTCCTTTTCGCGCTGAACACGAACGGCGCCGCAGTCGACGAAGCCGCGGCATGCCTGAGCACCCTCACGCATACCGAGATCTCGCAGGAGGTGAACGGGGAGGACGTCGCCCCGTAGACCATCCGCAACGCTGTGATGCCCGTGAAGGGCCCCGGCCCCGGCCGGGGCCCTTCACGGGGCGAGCCGGCATCACATGGGGTCGCGGAGGGCGACGTCGACGCGCTGCTGCAGCGCGTCCCAGAGCCGCACCTGCAACCCGTCGAGGTCTCCCCGGCCGCGGGGAGCGTGCACAACGACTCACTCGCCCTCGTCGAGCCCGTCGCCTGACGCCAGCACCGAACGCGCGAGAACCGCGCGGTCGTTCCACGGTGGTCCCAACACTGAGGGAGAGGGGTACCCCGTATCCGTGACGATCAAGGTCGGCCACCAGGACGAGCGCGTCGTCGCCCGGTTCGCCAAAGCCGCGAAAGATCCGGGCCGACACGTCGTCTGCCGTCGGGAGGCGCCTGCCCCTCGAAAACGTCGTGGCGATCTGCTGCGCGTTCAACCTTGGGGAGGTCGTGCTGAGCGGCGTCGAGTTCGTCCGCCACTCGCTCGATGTCGCGCGCTGCCTGGTCGAGGCGGTCGCGATCCTGGCTACTTGTCCGGCCCTTCGAAGCCTGCACGATCCGTTCCACCTCGTTTGTGCTCAGGCCCGCCATGCCGCGCCGTGCAGCTTCGATCGTCGCGAACGCTCCGAGGGTCTGGCCGTCTCCGACGAGTGAGCTGGCGAGGTCGTCGCGGCGCCGAGCCTCCTCGAGCGCACTGAGAGCTGCGCCCTCTCCCATTCCTGCCGTGAGCAGTGAGCTGACGAGACGGGTGCCCAACAGCCCCTCCCTAGCGGCCATCCAGAGGCGCCCGGTCTCTTCGAGGCGCTTCTGCTCGTCAGCGTCGACTCTCCAGCCCGCCCGGGCGAGACGCCCGAGCTCGGACTCGACGGGAGTGGCGGTAGCGCTCAGCATCCCGTGTCCCTGGAAGGCTGCGAGTCGCTCGATGATGCTCTCGGCGTCGGCCGTCGCGCGCGCGAGCTCGTCCTCTTCCTCCAGGTTCTCCGTGGAGACGGTGATGTCGAGCGCAGGTGCTCGCTTCAGGAGCTCGCGCGAGTCGAGCTGGTAGTACTCGTGCCCGGTCTCGCGTCGGAACTCCGAGATGAGGAGAGGATGGGGGACGGTCGGCATGCCCGCGCCTCCGGCCTGCCACCAGTTGCCCTTCGCGTCGTCGGTGACGAGCACGATGTCGGTCTCGTGCTTGCGGGCATGGGCGAGAACTTCGCACCAGAGCAGGTAATCGCCGGCTGCGGCAGCGGCACCGCTGGCGGCGGCCTTGTGCGCGTCGTCGTACCCGGGCGGAAGTCTCAGGGGGACGCGGATCGAGGTGAAGTCCCGAACGCGTGCTGCCAGGTTCTTCGCTCGCGGTGGCTGTCCGACCTTGCCCTCAAGTAGGGCTTCGAGCTGGTTGAGGATCGGGTCGTCGGCCAGATCGATGCGGTGCGGATCGTCCTCCTCAAGCGCGGCGAGGCCGTCGACGATCTGCCCGAGAAGAGGGTCCACGAGCGCCCTCACCGCAGCGGAGGTCTCGTCGTAGCGCCCATCGCCCCCGAAGGACTTCACGGCCTTGTGGAGAGCCGTCGTGGCCGTGCGGAGGGCTGCGTAGGCGTCGCTGATCCCCGCGGCAGCAACTGGACGGTTGCGGTGGAACTCGACGCCCACCTGGTAGGGGAGGAACAGCCGCCCCCCGATGGTCTTGAACACCTCGAGCCGCTTCGTGCGCAGATCGGGGGAGGCGCGGTACAGGCCAAGGAGCACATTCGTGTCCAGCACGACCGTCGCGTTGACGAGCGCGTCGTCGACTTCGCCGTCGTCGGGCCGCTCGTAGTGGTGGCTGAACTGGGATCGCACGCGCACACGCTACGCCTTCGGCGTTCGCTGTCAGTGGGTCGGGTACGTTCGCGCACACACGACGCCCCCACCACATCCCCCTGGTGGTCGGGGCTCGTCGCGTCTGGGCTCAGCGGCGCTCGACGGCGTCGGCCCAGAGCCACGCCCACCCCTCACGCCCCTCGCGGGAGAGGTAGCGCACGTGGACCTGGCGGCCTGCCCACGCGACGGCCTCGCCGTCGACACGGGCCTCGCCGCTCTGGCGCGGCGTGATCCACGCGCGCACCGGGATGCCCTCGGGCGGGCGCACAATCGCCACGCCACGGCGTGCGATATCTGGCGCCTCCTCGGCGTGGTCGCGCATCGGGACCGTCTCGATGCCGGACGGCCAGCCGCCCAGAGGCGGACGCCGACGGGTACCTACGACACCAATCGTATTCGAACAGATGTTCCCCTGAGTAGACCACCGAGAGGTGTTGGAATGACGGTGTTCTGCGTCGTTGACAGTGTCTGCGAAAGGGTCGAACGGCCAAGCGCGGGCCTGCTTTCGCGGGCCCGCGCCGGAGGCAATTAGGCCACGGGTTCGCCGAGGGCCGTTGAGAGCGGCCTGCTACTGCGCACTTGCAGCGAGCTGGGCTCCGTAGTCACTTGACAGCTTGAGTACCGCATCGGTGTCGTCGGGTGTGGCAAGCCATACTTCGATGAGGAACTCCTCGGTTGCAGTCTCGGTGGCGGCGCCTACGTCGCGATCTCGCCCGCGTGAAGAGCAGCGGAGCATGTGCGGCGCTTCGGGCGCGAGTGCGAGGTTGGGCGAATTTCCGTCGTCTCCGGACTCCATGAAGCCGCGGATGACGAGTTCGCCGTGGTGCGGGCGCAGCCGCACCTGGACTACGTCCTCCCACTCATCAAGTTGCGCCTCCGCGGGCCGATCCCCTGTGGCCCATACGACGTGGACGGGTCCCATGTAGCAGCCTGTGGCGATCAGTGCGCCGCCCGAGGGATTGGACCGGACCAGCCCGTTGGCGAAGAGGATCGATTCCTCGCTCGGCTCGGGGTTCTCCGGGGAGTCGACGGCGATCATTGAGTAGTCCGCGAGCTGGACCAGGGAACCGCTCGTTGTCGTCATGGTCACCTCACCAGGATGGTGAACTTGTCGCCGACGAGCACACGGTTGTCCTTGTAGAACGTGGTGAGCATCGTGCCGGCTGTGCGGTTGTGCCCGGTCAGGACCATGCACCTACTGAATCCGACCGATCCAGAGCCACTAGCGATCGGGAGCTTGCATCCGGCGAACACTCGGGCGGTGCCGCCTGCGCTCGCGCCCTGGGCCGTTGACGCGAACGGGTACTCGTCGCACTCGTGACCGGTCGGGCGCGTCAGCGTCTTTGGGCACGCCTTGTTGCGGTTGGCGGTCTTGATGGCCGTGGTTGTTCTCGTCAGCGTCGAGGGCAACCCTGAGTTGATGGCCTGGGAGATGTGCGCGGTGACCAGGCTGTATGCACCGGTGCGGTAGTGGACGAGCGAGATGGGTCCAGCCGGGAAGACGCAGCCCTTCCCCATCCCGGCGACCGCGTTGTTGTCGCAGCGCGGGGATAGGGAGTACGAGGCGAAGACCCCGCTGGGGAGTGCTCCGGGCTTGGTGATCGTGAAGCTCCAGTTGCTTCGCACCGTCGCGGACTTGCCGTACGTGATCTCCGGTGCGAGGCGCCCGATCGCGTGGATGGTGTTGGCGAGTAGCGGTTGCTTCGTCAGGGAACCGGTCTTGCCCGTGCAGTAGCTCGAGCACTTGAACGATCCGCTGATGCTGACGCCGCTTTGCAGGTTGCCTGTGCTCATTGTGCGTCGGACGGACGTCTGGTTGAACACCTGACTGGATTTGGTGTCCGTGTACACGTAGACCACGACGGTCTTCGTGAGGGAGCCCGCCTGTCGGATCGCCCCGCCCTGTCGAATGTAGGAGACCGTGGTCGCCTTCGACGCCATGCACGAACTAGTGCGCCAGGTCAGCGGCCGCGACGTCGCGGTCGTACAGGACGACGGCGGCTTGACGACGGCGTACCCGGTCGCTGCCACGGAGGCAGCGGTGCCTGTCTCGAGCCCTTGCTGAATCGAGAGAGACGAGCCTTCGGGCACGTCACGCCCTGCCGCGAGGTTCGCCTCGACGACCGGGGACAGGCTCTCGTCCAGGACGACGGGGTCTTCCCCGATCTCGTCGAACATCGACTCGACCTCGGCCGGATCTGCTGCCATCGGCTTCTCTGCGCACAGGATCTCGGTGCTGCCGTCCTCCAGCACCGTCTCCTCGCAGTATTCATACTCGCCGCCGGTCTCAGACACTGGCCAGCTGGTCTTGGGGAATGTCGGGCGGGGAATGGGGAAAGTCCCCAGCGCGTATCCGTCGTGCTGAGTCAGGACGGGGTCGTGCTCGTCGACGCATCCCTCATAGTCGGGCGTGGCCGTCGCGGAGTCGATGCATGGGAGCGCCGTGTCGTCCGACTCGGTGTCACAGTCGGTCAACGTGGGGTCGCAAGCCGGGTCGGGCAGGACGAGACTCTGTGAAGCCTCGGCGGGGCCGGAGACTGGCGGCGCAGTGCTCGCCATCGCAGACCCCGGTAGGGACAACGCCGCGAGCATCGCGACTGCAAGGAGGAGCGAGATCCTCTTGTTCCTCATGCACACCTCATTGGTGCATTGGCGCATCTAGCGCCGTCAAGACCCGTTCGGGTGTGCGGATCGTGGCAGACCTGCGGCACGGAGTACAGGCTCGGTCCGGGTGAAACTCAGCCCACGACCGCAGCGATCCTGACGACTACACCTTGGAGAACACCCGGGGCTCTCAGCGCGCGTGGACGAAACGACGCGTCGCCTACGTGGACTACAGCCCGGAGGAGACTCTATAGAACACCAGTTCGAATCACGGCGTAGCCTGGACGGGTGACGACGACCGCTCTCGACCCGTTCGAGGCGGCTCGCGCGACCCTGCGTCGCGCGGAACTGCGCACGGGCGTGCGCTCGTCGACGCCGGGCGTCGTCGACCTCGACGACGGCCCGCGGCCGCTCGGCGCGATCCTCGACGGCGGGCGCCTGCCGCGCGGCGCTGCCAGCGTCGTGACGGGCTCGACGTCACTCCTGCCCGCGCTGCTCGCGACGTCGCAAGGATCGTCGGAATGGCTCGCCGTGGAGGGGGCGCCCGACCTCGGAATGCTCGCGGCCGCGGACGCTGGCGTGGCTCTCGAGCGCGTCGCGCTCGTGCCTCGCGCCGGAGACGATCCTGCCGGCGTCGTCGCGGCACTGCTCGACGGCATGACATACGTCGTCGTCGGGCCTGACACCTGGCTCACGGGACCGAGCGCCGGCGGCTGCTCGCCCGCGCGCGCGAGCGCGGCTCGGGGCTCGTGAGCGTGGGAGCAGGCGGCGGTTCGCCTCGACGTCGTCACACACCGCTGGGGAGGCACCGACGCCGGCGACGGCTACCTCCGGCGATGCGAGCTCGACGTCGCCCGCACGGCCCACGGCATCACGGACCGATGGACGCTCACGCTCCCGACCCCCGGCAGCCTCCTGGTCGACCCGGTCGAGGGGCAGACCCGTCCCGCCGCGGCGCAGGGGCGCGCGCCGCTGCGCCTGGTCGGGTAGCAGAGCGCGTCTGCGGACATAACAGCCCCGACACCGCGAAACGCACAGGTGCGCGGCCCTTGCTATCGTCGCAAGGACTAGTGGTACGGCAACGGAGCCGACCGCTCAAGAGGGGGAAGAGATGCATCAAGTACGAAGAGTTCTCACACTCACGCTGTCGCTCGGGTTATTGGCGACCACGGCCGGAGTTGCGGCTGCGTCCAGCACGGAACCCGAGGGCAGCTCAGGTGCCGCCAGCGTCGAGGACTATCTCGATGCGAACGAAGCACTGCGGCTCGATGCGCAGCAGCTCGCGAAGCAGACCGGACGATCCACCGAGGAAGTTCTACGGGAGCTCGAACTCGCGCCGAGAGTCCAGGACATGATCGAGGACGCCAAACAGCGCGCTGGTGATCGCTTCGCCGGCGCCTGGGTGGAACACAAGCCCGAATGGCAGCTGCACATCGCCGTCACGACCGGCGAGCCCGTCTCGTTGGGATCGCTAGCCCGATCGGCCGAGGTCCCGGTCGTCGTCGAGTACCGCGAAGGACCGTCTGAGAAGGAACTCGTCGAGGAGGCAAATCGCCTCGCCGTTTGGGCCACTGCCACCCCTGGAGTCGACGGCGTCGAAGCGAATACCCAGGGCCCGGAACTCATCGTCTACACCAACAATGAGTCACCATCGAGCGTCCAACGAACGGCACCGCCGCGTGTGAGCGGCGTGGATGTGAGATTTGTGAGCTCAGGCGAGCCCGCGAGGGACACATATACGTTGAGAGGGGGGGCCGGAGGTCGCACGTGCACTGTAGGATTCACCGCCACAGCGGGCCCTTCAAGTCACGGATATGTGACGGCCGGACACTGCAACAACACCCAGACGTGGTCGCCGGACATCGGGACGTATGTGGGGACCATGTCTCCTTCCACATTTGGCGGTGAGCTCCGGAACGCGAACGCAGACCTTCAGTATCACACAATCACTAACCCCCATGTGACGTCGAACACCTTCTTTGGCGGTTCCGACATCACCCCGACAATACGAAACGGCACGGGTACGGCCTTTGTGGGGCAAGGACTGTGCCATCGCGGGATGGTCACCTCGTCCTCGTGCGGTAACGTCACGAGCACAACCTTCGCTCCCACCTGGGAAAATGCGTGTAATGGAACCCCCTGCAATGCGGTATTCGTACGCGCAGACGGGGTGACGCTTGGCACCAGCGATGGAGACAGTGGTGGGCCCTGGTTCTCTGGGGCAGCCGCCTATGGCATTCACAAGGGAGGAAACGCCGGGTGGACCGTGTACACGCCAATCTCACAAATCGCATTTCTGGGGCTCACGTTGATGTGAAACGAGCACTCGGGCTGGTCATAGCGATTACCGCGGCTCTCACAAGCAGCGCCTGCGCCGCGCAAGAAACGTCGGCAACTCCTGCGAATGTTGCCCATTACACGCGAGAAGGACCCGGCGGAGATGCCGCCCTGCTACCCGGACGACTCGAATTGGTCGACGACTGTGTTTATGTAGTCGACGAAGCTACCGGGGAGCGGACCGTCCCAGCCTTTCCCAACGACTTGGACATTCGCTGGGAAGACGACGAACTCCTCGTCGGCTCCCGATCGTTCCCGCTCGATGAGGCCATCGAGCTCGGAGGGGGCGAAGGAGGGTCGGGAGCGGGCGTGTCTGTTCCGGAGGGTTGTGACCCCGGGGCGCTGTTGTTCATCGTGAACATGTAATCGAGGACTGCTCCAGCCGCCCGTGCCAGCCCGGACGATTGGTCTGGCATGGGTGCTGGGACAGCCTTGAAGGTGCGATGGCGAGCGGTGCCGCGCCGTGTTCGGATTTCCCTAGTTCAGACTCGGGCACACGTGCGTTTATTGACATAAGGGTTATTATCGGCGGTTGAGCGGTGCGGATTGTATCAGATGCAAGAACTCGTACCTCGCGGAGAATTCCGCGTCTGTGCATGTCAGGGGCTCGACGCCCTGTCGTGGCCGTCGCGAGGATCGCCCGGCTCTTGCCGCGTTGCTGCAGTTCACCGCAGGTTTCGTGCATCTGATGCAGGATTCCTCGGAGGGATGGTTGTGGCTGAGACTCCTGGGAGCTGTCGAATTCACCCGGTGGCTGGGGCAGGCTTCGTCGACCGCTCGAGCTGAGGCGACTCGAGTGATTCGATCTGGTGCAGGACGTGCAGCGCGGCGATCCGCTGGTACTCGAGGCCGGACTCCCAGGCAGCGACGGCACACCCCTCCGCAGCCGGTACGCCGAGCGCGCCGAGGGAGAGCAGCGCGCGCCTCCGGACGTACTCGTCGTCGTCGGTCAAGAGCGTCAGGAGCAGCGGGATCGCGTCAGCCCCGACGGCGGGGAGATAGGCCGCGATCTGCCACCGTGCGTCGGGCTCCGCCGACTCCGGCGCGGCGCAGACGTGCTCGGCGACGCCGGCCAGCGTCGCCGGGTGCTCGGAGAGCAGGTCTGCCAGGTCCTCGACCTCGTTGTCGCGCGCGAGGAGGTAGAGGAAGGAGGCCTTCTCTACGTCGCTCCATCGCGTGAAAGGGCGTTCGCCGACGAGGTCCCGGGCGCAGGCGTACGTCGCGGGCCACTCCTCGTAGTCCGTCTCCCACTCGCCGAAGTCCTGCGGATGCGTCTGTGTCCAGGTGGCGAACGTCTCGGCGGCACGCACGATGTCCATCGCGCGACCGTATGCGGGTCGGGCTCGTCCCGGCCAGAGCATTGGCAGGCCTGGACGTGCGAGGCGAACGGTCAGGCCCCGACGGCGGGCTCCGCCTCGTCCTCGGTGTGGCTCGCGAGGCGGGCCGCGGCCTCGCCGATGTGCTCGGCCATGACGCGCTGCGCCGCGGCGGGGTCGCCGCCCGCGATCGCGTCGACGATGAGCTCGTGGGTGCGGGCGTGCGCGACGCGCGCCTCGGGCTCGAGCGCGGCGTTCGCGGCGCGCAGGAACCCGGTGATGCGGCTGCGCAGCTGGGCGTTGAGCGTCATGAGCATGCGGTGGTCGGCCATCTCCCAGAGCTGCTCGTGGAAGCGCCGGTCGAGCTCGAAGACGCGCGCGTTGCTGCCCTTTTCCGCCGCCTGGACCATCTGCTGCACGGTCTTGCGCAGCCTCGCCTCCTTGGCGGGGTCCCACGCGTCCTGGACGCGCACGACGGCGAACTGCTCCAGCAGGGTGCGCAGGCTCGAGATCTCGTCGAGGTCGCGGCGCGTCAGCGCGGCGACGCGCGCGCCGCGGTGGGGAAGCCTCTCGACGAGGCCCTCCTGGGTGAGGCGCGTGAGGGCCTCGCGCACGGGGATGTGGCTCGTGCCGAGGCGCTCGGCGAGCTTGCGCTCGACGAGCCGCTCGCCCGGCGCGAGGTCGCCGCTGAAGATCGCCTCGCGCAGCTCGACCGTCACCCGGTCGGCGACGTTCTGGTCCGGCACGCTCTTGAGCGCCATGGCTTCTCCGTGGTGTCGTGGGGGGCGGCGGGCTCGGATCGTCGTCGGTCGGACGCCCCGAAGGATAGCGGCCACGGCGCCGTCCCTGGTCGGACGTATCGACCGAGCAACATGCTATAGCATCGGCACTCCCGAGCCCAGAGGAGGTGCGATGGTCGCCCTGCACACGCGGGCCCCCGTCCCCGCGTTCGTCGGCCTGGCGGGCGTCGCCGTCCGCGACGTGACGCCCGACCCGGGCATCCGGGCGCGCAACTGGGGCCCGGCCGACTGGGACGTCTCCGAGGGCGCGCACCGCGCCATGACGCTGACGGCGGTCGCGCTCGCGGAGGAGCGCACCTCCGCTGACGAGGCCGCCGACCCGCTCGTGCTCGTGACGGTCGACGGCACGTGGTGGCGCCGGGTCGACGACGAGGCGACGCTGCGCACGACCGTCCTCGAGGCGACCGGCCTGCCCGTCGAGCGCCTGCTCGTCTCGCTCTCCCACACCCATGCCGGGCCGGTCCTGTGCTCGGGCGACGCCGACCTCCCGGGCGGCGCCCGCGGCGTCGAGTACCTGCGCGACCTCGCGCGCGCCGCAGCCGACGCCGCGGCCGAGGCGGTCGCTGCGCTGCGGCCCGCGACCCTCGAGTGGACCACCGGCCGCTGCGGCCTCGCGTCCAACCGCGAGGCGCTGCTCGACGGCTGCACCGCGGGGGCGGCCGGGGCGACGGAAGGCTCGCCGCCCCGCCCGCTCGTCGGCTACAACCCCGACGCCGGCACGCCGCGCTCGCCCGGCGCCGACCTCGCGGACGACACGGTCGTCGTCGGGCGCCTCACGGCGCGCCCGGCGCACGACGCCGGGGAGACGTGGCCCGACGGCGCCGCGCCCGGCGGCGTACCCGTCACCCTCGCGACCATCGTCAACTACGCGTGCCACCCGACGACGCTCGCGTGGGAGAACCGGCTCGTCTCGCCCGACTACGTGGGCGCGATGCGCGACCTGGTCGAGCGCGAGACCGGCGCCCCCGTCGCGTTCCTCCAGGGCGCGTCGGGAGAGCTCGCCCCCCGCGAGCAGTACACGGGCGACACCGCGGTCGCGGACCGGCACGGCACGTCCCTCGGCCACGCGGTGCTCGCCGCGCTCGCGGAGCTCCCGCCGCCGGGCACGGAGCTCGAGCTGACCCACGTCGTCGAGTCCGGCGCGCCGCTCGCGGTCTGGGAGCCCGCGCCGTCGGCCGCGCTCCCCGGCAGCGGCACCGGTACTGACGCCCGACCGGACGCCCGCACGCTCGTCGCCGTCGGGGAGCCCGTCACGCTCGACCTGCGCGACCTCCCGACGTGGGACGAGCTCGAGGCCGAGTGGGCAGGCATCGACCCCCGCTCGCGCGAGGAGCGCCTGCGCCGCGCCCGCAACCTGCGCGACGGCTACGTCACCGGACCGACCGTGCCGCACCCCACGTGGGTGTGGCGCGTGGGCGAGGCGCTGCTCGTCGCGCACCCCGGCGAGGCGTACTCGCGGCTTCAGCGCACGGTGCGCGCCCACGCCGGGGCGCGGCCCGTCGTCGTCGCCAACCTCACCAACGGCCCCGGCTTCGTCTACCTGCCCACGCGCGAGGCGTACGACGTCGGCGCCTACCAGGCATGGCAGTCGCCGCTCGCGCCGGGCTCGCTCGAGCGCCTGGAGCGGCACGCGTGCAGCGTCGTCGACGACGTGCTCGCCGGCATCGCGGCCTGGCCCCCCGGCGCGGTCGCGCCACCGCACACCGCACCCGCGACATCGACCCGTCCCGTCCCCGAGGAGGACCAGTGACCAGCCCCGCCCCCGACGCCCCGCGCGTCCCGCTCGCCGTCGTCACCGGGGGAGCGGCCGGCATCGGCCGCGCCGTCGCCGAGCGCCTCGCGGCCGACGGGTTCCGCGTCGTGTGCGCGGACGTCGTGCAGCACGACCTGCCCGCGCTCGACCTCCACGCCGTGCCCGACGGTCCCGGGCTCGTGTGGGCCCCGCTCGACGTGACCGACCACGCCGCCGTGCGCGTCGCGTTCGACGACCTCGCGGACGCGTTCGGCGGGATCGACGCGCTCGTCAACAACGCGGGCATCCAGCGCCACCGCGCGCTCGAGGACCTCACGTGGGACGAGTGGTCGGCCGTCGTGGACGTCAACCTGCACGGCGTCTTCGCGTGCCTCCAGGCCGCGGGACGCCACATGCTCGCCGCGGGGCGGGGAGCCGTCGTCAACATCTCGTCCGTCTCGGCCCGCGGGTCCGCGGGGCGCGCGCCGTACTCCACGACCAAGGCCGCCGTCATCGGGCTCACCGCGACCGCGGGCGCCGAATGGGCCGCGCGCGGCGTGCGGGTGAACGCCGTCGCGCCGGGCTACATCGACACCGGCGTGTTCCGCCAGGGCGTAGCGCAGGGCACGCTCTCGGAGGAGACGATCCTCGCGCGCATCCCCGCGCGCCGGCTCGCGCAGCCGGAGGAGATCGGCAACGCGGTGAGCTGGCTCGTGTCCGACCAGGCCGCGTACATGGTCGGCCAGACCGTCTACGTCGACGGCGGGTTCCTCGTCGACTACGGCGTCCCGCTCGCCAAGAAGCCGGAGTGAGCGTGGCCGCCACGTCCGCGCGCGTCGTCGCCGTCCGCACCGCGACGACGGTCGTCCCGCTGCCGCAGCCGCTGCGCCTGGGCGCGATGACCGTCGAGCGCCGCGAGTACGTCGGCGTGCGGGTCGTCGCCGAGACCGACGACGGCCGGACGGTCGCGGGCGAGTCGTACGCGCTCACGCGCGAGGCGCCCATGGCCGAGCTCGTGGACCGCCTCGTCGCTCCGCACGTCGTGGGCCGCGAGGTCGTGGCGTCCGACGGTGTCACCGCGCGCGAGAGCGTCGGCGCCGCGTGGGACGCGGCCCTGCGCGGGTCCGCGATCGTCGGCCGCGTCGGCCTCGTGCGGCGCGCGATCGGCCTGGTCGACGTCGCGCTGTGGGACCTCGCGGGCCGGCTCGCCGGGCGTCCGGTGTGGTCCCTGCTCGACGACGGGGCGGACGTCTCCGGGGCCGTGCGCCCGGGGGCGGCGGAGGACCGGGAGGCGTCGCCCGGAACGGTCCCGGCGCCGCGGCCAGCGATCCTCGTCGCCGCGTACCCGACGCCGGGCCGCACCGCGCGCGACGTGGCGGACGAGGTGCTCGCGCACGCGCGCGTCGGGTGGCCGCTGCTGAAGATCTCGCGCTCGCCCGACCGCGCGCTGATGCGCGACCTGCTCGCGATCCTGCGCGCCGAGCTCCCCGACGTCACGGGCCGGCCGACCGTCGCGGGGCGCAGCGGCGTCGTCGTCGACGTGGGCTTCGGCTGGCGCGACGCGGACGAGGCGCTCGCGGACCTCGACGCGTGGGGCGTCACGGGCGCGGCGGGGCAGTCGGGGGAGGGCGGGCCCGCGCTCGCGTGGCTCGAGGACCCGCTGCTCCCCGAGGACGCGGTCGGCGCCGCGCGCGTGCGCGACGCGTCTGGGCTTCCGCTCTCGGTCGGCGACGAGGTGACCGACCCCGAGGTGTTCGCGCGCCTCGCGATGCTGGGCGCGCTCGACGTGCCGCGCGTCGACGTCGTCGCGATCGGCGGCATCACGGTCGCCGACCCGCTCGTGCGCGCGTGGGCCGCGCGCGGCATGGTGGTCTCCAGTCACGTGTATCCCGAGGTCAGCGTGCACCTGGGCGGGGCGGTGGGCATCGGCGTCGAGACGTTCGACCGCTCGCCCGCGGGCAACCCGTACGACCCCGCACCGCTGCTCGTGCGCGGCGGTCCGGTGTTCGACGGCGGTCACGCGACCCCGCCGGACGCGCCTGGCCTGGGCTTCACGCTCGACCCCGACCGTTTCGACCTGGAGGCACCCTCGTGACCGGACCCGCGGCAGGCCCCGTGAGCAGGCACGTGACGAGGCGCCGCAGCGTCGTCGTCACCGGCAGCGGCAAGGGCATCGGCCGCGCGGTAGCCGCGCGCCTCACCGCCGACGGGTGGACCGTCGTCGGGCTGGAGCGCACCCCCGGTTCGGGGACGGTCGAGGAGGGCGTGTGCGCCGCCGTCGTCCTGGGTGACTCGCGCGACCGCGAGACCCACCGCGAGGCCGCGCGCGCCGCGCGCGAGCTCGCCCCGCTGGCGGGGTGGGTCAACAACGCGGGCATCACCGTCCGCACGCCGCTGCACGCGCTCGCCGACCCGGAGCGTGCGGCGCAGGTCGAGCAGGACGCGCGCGACGTCGTCGAGATCAACGGCCTCGGCTACCTGTGGGGCTGCGCCGCCGCGGTCGAGGCGTTCACGGACCAGGTGAGCGGCGGGTCGATCGTCAACATCGGCTCGATCCACGGCCGCGCGGCGTTCGCCGACCACGCCGCCTACGAGCTGACCAAGGGCGGCATCGACGCGCTCGCACGGTCCGTCGCCGTGACCTACGGGCGGTACGGGATCCGTGCCAACACCGTCGCGCCGGGCGGGGTGCGCACCCCGCACCTCGACGCGCAGATCGCCCGCGCCGCCGACCCCGCCGCCGAGGAGCGCGCGCTCGCGGAGGGACCGCCGCTCGGGCGCATCGCCGAGTCCGCGGAGGTCGCCGCGCTCGTCGCGTTCCTGCTGTCCGACGAGGCGGGCTACGTGTCCGGCCAGTCGATCGCCGCCGACGGTGCCTGGACCGCGTCGTTCGGCAACCCGCCCCACGACCCCGACCTCGACGCGCGGTACGGCCTCACCTGACCTGCGGCCAGGACGCCGCGGCGGCGGAGGTGCTCGTCCTTCGCGCGGCGCGGGGTCCGGTCTGGTGCGGCGAAGGAGACACCGATCTCGCGTGCGCGGCGGAGCCCCGCGTCGCGGTTCGGCGCGTTGTGGTCGCCCTCGACGTCGTAGACGAGGTGGCTCTCCACGTCGTCCAGGCCGCAGTAGGCGAACGTGCCCACGTCGATCTGGGTGCGCATGGCGTCGTCGTACCCGTACTTCTCGTAGGTCCGCCGGGTGGACCCGCCCACGCCGAGCACGGCGGTCGGGACGCTGCGCAGGAGCGAGCTCAGCGGCTCCCGACCGCGGTCCTGGACCCCGCTCCCGTACTGGTAGGCCCAGCCGCCCGTGAAGACGCGCTCGATCCAGCCCTTCATGAGGGCGGGCATCCCCCACCAGTACACGGGGAAGACGAACGCGAGCCGGTCCGCCGCCTCGACCCGTGCGTGCATGTCGGCGATCTCCGGTGGCACCGGCCCGCCCCAGAAATGGGCGTGGTCCTCCGGCGTGAAGCGAGGGTCGAACCCCTCCTGGTGCAGGTCGAGGACGTCGACGTCGTGCCCGGCGGCACGGAACGGCTCGTGGAACGCCTCCATGACGGCCGCCGGGTAGGAGTCGGCGACCGGGTGGGCGAAGACGGTCAGGAGTCGTGAGGTCATGGGTGCATCCACCTCTCTCTCGGGGGTGCGGGCGGTGCGCCCGTCGCCACGCCGCTCAGCCGGCGAGGCGCACGAGCGTCGTCGCGGCGGCGTGGGCCGCGACGACCGCCCCGGCACCGCGGTAGGACGCGGCCGAGACGGCGCCTTCGAAGAGCACGAGGACCTGCTCGGCGAGCGGCTCGTCCTCGTGGCCGAGGTCGTCGACGACGGCCCGCCGGACGAGGGCGACGAGCCGGTCGCGGTAGTCCGCGACGGCCGTGACGACGCCGGGGACGTCCCCGCCGGTCTCGGCCAGCGCGCGCAGGAACAGGCAGCCACGGGCGCCCTCTGAGGCGGTCCACGCCGCGAGGGTCGAGAACAGCGCGTCCACGCCTCGGACGTCGAACGCCGCGAAGAACCTCTCGGCTCGAGCGCTCAGGACCGCCGCGACGAGGCCGTCCTTGCTGCCCAGGTGCTTGTACAGCGTCCGGGAGGAGACGCCTGCCTCCTGCGTGAGCCGGTCCATCCCCGTCGCGGCGAAGCCGTGCCGGTCGAAGGCCCGCTCGGAGCTCAGGACGATGCTCGCCCGCGTCGTGCTCATCGCTCCAACGTACAACGATCGTTTTACTTTTGCGACCCGTCGCGGAGTGACGCGCGACGCGCGACCCGAGCGGGACGGCGGCGAGGCACGCGAGCGTCGTGATCGCTCGTCATCGGACGGGCGGGTCGACGGCGCCGCGTGCTGGTGACGGGTGTCGGTAGTCCCGCGGGAGAGGCTCCCACGGGCCCCACCCGTCGTCGTCGTATCGGCAGCGGAACCACCGCTCGTCGTCGTCGGCGAGCTCGCCGGGGACCCTGGGCGGCGGATCCGTCGGCGTCCAGCGGCCCTGGATGTGCTTCTTGTGGAACCCGGCCTCGCGGATGCGACGTCGCGCGTGGTCAGCGTCCGCCGCGCGACACAGGTACAGGCCGGTCCAGGAGTCGGCCCCGGCGTCGAGCACGGAGACGCCGTACACCCCGGCGCCGTCCGGGCGGTGTCGCGCCCTGATCTCGGCGCGTGTCGGTCGCGACCTGGTCATGCCCAGGAGTCTGCCAGCGCGGCGTCAGCCCTTGACCATGCTCGCGCGGGTGATGAGGCCGTCGCGGACCTCGAACGTCGCGATGGTCTCGCCGGTGCCGTTCGACGTCGTGACGAGCTCGCGCGCGACGAGCCAGCGGTCGCCGAACGTCACGGACGCGTCGATCACGCAGTGCAGCGCGGCGTCCTCGAACCGGCTCGCGTAGAACGCGCGCAGGGCGTCGCTACCGACGATGGGCTCGGGCGTCACGCCGCTGACGACGGCGTCGGGCGCGTAGGTCGCGCAGAACGCGTCGAGGTCGCGGACGTTGAAGGCGTCGACCTGGGCGGTGACGACGGCGGACGGAGTGGTGGTCACGGGACTGCCTCCTCGGCAGGGGGGGACGGGGAACGCTCGGCCTCGCGCGGTGGCCGAGCCGGGGAGCGGGTGCCGCGTGCCGCGGCGCGCCCGGAGCGTCAGTCGATCCGGACGCCGCCGTTGACGTCGTACGTCGCGCCCGTGACGAACCCGGCGCGCGGGGAGGCGAGCGACGCGACGACCCACGCGACGTCGTCGGGCGTGCCGAAGTCCCCGAGGGGGATGGACGCGGTGAGCCCGGCGCGGGCGTCGGGGGCGAGCTGGTCGGTGATCGCGCTCGTCACGGGGCCCGGCGTCACGGCGTTCACGCGGATGCCCTCGCTCGCGAGGATGCGCGCGAACGAGCGCGTGATGGCGAGGATCGCGGCCTTGCTCGCGGCGTAGTGGACGCCGGTCTTGAGCGCGCCCTGCTCGCCCGCGATGGACGAGAGGTTGACGATCGCGCGGTCGCGGGCGACCCGCTCGTCGGGCGTGACCGTGGCGCCGGTGGGCGACGGACGACCCGCCCGCAGCAGCGGGAGCGCGGCGCGCGACAGCACGAACGTGCCGCGCGCGTTGGTCTCCATCACCAGGTCCCACTCGTCGAGCTCGATGTCGTCGAGCGCGCGGTAGGGGCACACGCCGCCGTTGTTGACGAGCACGTCGAGGCGTCCCCACGCGTCGGTCACCTCGGCGACGAGCGCCTCGACGGAGGCGGTGTCGCGCAGGTCGAGGCGCGAGGCGCGCGTCGCGGCACCCTCGTCCTCGCACCGGGCCGCGGTGGCGCGCGCGCCGGCCTCGCCGCCGGTGTACGTGAGCCAGACGTCGTGCCCGTCGCGCGCGAGCTGGAGGGCGGTGGCGGCGCCGATGCCGGAGCTGGCGCCGGTGACGAGGGCGAGTCGGCGGCGCGCGCCGCCCGGGGCAAGGGTCATGAGCCCACGCTATAGCATCCGACCGGCCCGAGGGTTGGTCGGGGGTGCTATTTGCTATAGCATTCATCGCATGACAGCCGACACCGTCGTCATCACCGACTGCGACCTGCCCGGGACCGCGTGCGAGGACACCCTGACCGCCGCGGGCCTGCGGGCCGTGCGCGCCGCGGCGCGCACCGAGGACGAGGTGATCGCCGCCGTCGAGCAGGCCGCCGCGGACGGGCCCGCGCCCTCCGCGCTCGTCGTCCAGTGGGCCCCGATCACCGCGCGGGTGCTCGACGCCGTCGCCGGGCCGGGCGGGGTGCGCATGGTCTCCCGCATGGGCATCGGCTACGACATGGTCGACGTCGCCGCCGCCACCGAGCGCGGCGTCGCCGTCGCGAACACCCCGACCTACTGCATCGAGGAGGTCGCGAGCCACACGGTCGCGATGATCCTCACGCTCGACCGCGGCCTCGTCGCCTACGACCGCGCGCTGCGCGCCGGCACGTGGGCCCCGACGGCGCAGCACGCGGCGCGCCTGTCGAGCACCGTCGTCGCGGTGATCGGGTACGGGCGCATCGGCTCCGAGGTCGCGCGCTCCGCCCGGGCGCTCGGCTACCACGTGCTCGTGCACGACCCGTTCGTCGACGCGCAGGCCGTCGCCGCCGACGGCCACGAGATCGTCGGGCTCGACGAGGCCGTCGCGCGCGCCGACGTCATCACGCTCCACGCGCCGCTCACCGACACGACCCGCCACCTGCTCGACGCCCGCACCCTCGCGGCCGCGAAGCCCGGCGTGCGCGTGGTCAACACGTGCCGCGGGCCGCTGATCGACGAGGACGCGCTCGCCGACGCGCTCGCGTCCGGCCACGTCGGCTCCGCCGCGCTCGACGTCTACGCGACCGAGCCGCTGCCCGCGGACTCGCGCCTGCGCACGCTCGACAACGTGCTGCTCACCCCGCACGCGGCGTGGTTCTCGCCCGAGGCGATGCAGGACCTCCCCGTGCACACCGCGCGCAACGCCGTCGACTTCCTTGCGGGCCGCCCCGTGGCGTCGATCGTGAACCCGGACCACGCGCGCGCCCTCGCCTGAGAACGCACACACTGCTCTCGCCGCGGCGTCCGCAGCACGCCGCGGTCGGCCCGCCCGCCCCAGAGACCTAGGAGACCCACCCGTGCAGCTCGTCCGACTCGGCCCCCTCGGCCAGGAGCGTCCCGCCGTCCGCGAGGACGGGGTCGTCTACTCGCTCGAACCGCTCACCGCCGAGATCGACGGCGCGTTCCTCGCGGCCGACGGCCTCGGCCGGGTCCGCGCGGCGCTCGCCGCGGGTGCGCTGCCCGTGCTCGACGGCGCGGACGACCTGCGCGTCGGCGCACCGGTCGCGCGGCCCACGGCCGTGGTGTGCGTCGGGATGAACTACGCCGAGCACGCCGCCGAGTCCGGCTCGACGCCGCCTGAGGTCCCGATCGTCTTCTGGAAGCACTCGAACACCGTCGTCGGCCCGTACGACGACGTCCTCGTGCCGCCCGGCGCGACGACCGTCGACTGGGAGGTCGAGCTCGGCGTCGTGATCGGACGCCGGGCGCGCTACCTGTCGTCGCCCGAGGAGGCGCTGGACCACGTCGCGGGCTACGTCCTGTCGCACGACGTCTCCGAGCGCGACTACCAGATGAAGGTCTCCGGCGGTCAGTGGTCCAAGGGCAAGAGCTGCGAGACGTTCAACCCGCTCGGCCCGTGGCTCGTCCCCGCCGACGAGGTGGAGGCCCAGAACCTCGGGCTCCGGTCCTGGGTCAACGGCGAGCCTCGCCAGGACTCGACGACGGCCGACATGATCTTCGACGTCGCGTACCTCGTGCACCACCTGTCGCAGTACATGGTCCTCGAGCCCGGCGACCTCATCAACACCGGCACGCCCCAGGGCGTCGCGCTCTCGGGCCGCTTCCCGTACCTGCGCGACGGCGACGTCGTCGCGCTGGAGATCGACGGCCTGGGCCGCGCGGAGCAGCGCGTGCGCGACGCCGTGCGCTGAGCCTCGACGGCCGCCTGCCCGCGCCCGGCCCCCTCCCGCTCAGCCGGCGAAGGGGAGCGTGGGCAGGCCGCGCACCCCGGGTCGCGCGACGAACAGCGACCCCGACGCGGCCTCGTCCGGGTCGGGCGTCCCGAAGCCCTGGCGCGACGTCGTGACGTACAGCTCGTCGAGCCCGTCGCCGCCGAACGTGCACGCGCTGACCTGCGACACCGGGAGCGGGACGACGGCGTCGAGCGTGCCGTCGGGGGAGTAGCGGCGGACGGCGGCGCCGCCCCAGAGCGCGACCCAGACGCCCCCCTCGGCGTCGACGGCGATCCCGTCGGGCAGGCCGTCGGACGGGTCGACCGTGACGAACGGGCGCCGCCGCACGAGCCCTAACGGGTCCTCCTCCGCGCGCACGACGTCGAGGACGTCGACGCGGTGCGTGAGCGAGTCCGTCCAGTAGGCGCGCGACCCGTCGGGGGAGAAGGCGAGCCCGTTCGCGCACGTCACGTCCTCGACGACGACGCGCGACGTCCCGTCCGCCTCGACGCGGAACAGCGCGCTCGCGCCCGGGCGCGCGCCGTCGGCCATGCCGCCCGCGTAGAAGGCGCCGTCGGGACCGGCCGCACCCTCGTTGAGGCGGGTCGTCGGGTCGTCGAAGAGCGCCGGGAGGGGTCGCACGGGGGAGTCGTCCGAGTCCGCGACCGCGAGCCCGCGTGCGAGCCCGACGACGAACCCGCCGCGCGTCCGCGGGCGCACCACGGCCGCGTGGTCGCCCACGTGGAGGCGCTCGACCGTGCCGTCGGCACGGAGCGTGAGCAGGTCGCCCGCGAGCATGTCGAGCCAGCGCAGCCCGCCCCACGACGGCGACCAGACAGGTCCCTCCCCGTGGTGCGCGACGGGTCCGGTGACGTTCTCCACGGCGATTGGGGGCACCGGACCATCCTCCCCGACGCGCGCGTTCGGTGCGGACGCCGAGGGCTCACGACCGCCCGAGCTCGACCGGTTCCGTGACCACGTCCACCATCGCCTCGCCCCGCAGCACCGTGATCTCGAGGCGACGCCCGATCGCCTCGTCGAGCATGAGGCGCTGGAGAGACTGTGCCTCGACCGTGTCGGTGCCGCCCGCTCGGATCATCAGGTCGCCGACGCGCAGCCCGGCCGTGTCGGCGGGGCTCCCGGGGACGACGTGGACCACGCGGAGCGCCCGGTCGTGGCCCGTGCGCGCGGCGAGGTCGGGCGCGACGGCGACCGGCTGGCTCGCGACCCCCAGGTACGCGCGCCGCACCCGCCCGTCCCGCACGAGCGCGTCGACGATGCGCCGGCTCGTCGCGTTCATGGGGACCGCCAGCCCGAGCCCGACGCCCGCGACCGCCGTGCTGATGCCGACGACGCGCGCGTCGGCGGTCGCGAGCGCGCCGCCCGAGCTGCCCGGGTTGAGCGCGGCGTCGGTCTGGATCACGTCCTCGACGATCCGCGCCGCCGTCCCGTCCCGCGTCGGCAGCGAGCGCCCCAGCGCGCTCACGACGCCGGCGGTCACCGTCCCCGAGAGGCCGAGCGGGCTCCCGATCGCCACGACGAGCTGCCCGACCACCAGCTCGTCCGCGTCGCCCAGCGACACCGGGTCCGGTGTCTCTCCCCGGGCGCGCACGACCGCCAGGTCCGAGAGCGAGTCCGTGCCGACGACGTCGAAGGCACGCGTGGTGCCGTCCGAGAACGCGGCGGTGCCGCCCGCCGCGGGACCGACCACGTGAGCGTTCGTGAGCAGCAGCCCGTCGGGTGTCATCACCACGGCCGAGCCGCCTGCCTCGCGCGCCCCGTGCCGCAGCCGTAGCGCCGCGACGGCCGGCATGACGCGGGCCGCGACGCCCGAGACGGTCCGCGAGTAGTCGTCGAGAGGTCCCATGTCGGGTCAACGCCGGATGCGGACGAGGCCGTCCGGCGTTCACCGTCGGCGGACGGGCCGCCGCCCGCCGAGGCGTAGGGTGGGCGCATGATCACGCAGAGCTGGTGGTGGCTGCCCCCGCAGCCGTGACCAGTCCTGCCCACGTCCCGAGCTGCGCGCCGCAGCCGGGACGTCGTCATGTCCGGGCCGGTCAGGTCCTCGACCGGGCGTGGTGCGTGGCTCCCCACCGAAGGAGAGCCCCATGACCACCACCCTCGCCCCGACCGAGGCGACCCTCCCCGTCGCCGCCGCCGCGGCGTCGGCCACGCCGTCGCCCGCCCTGCCGGCCTCGACGGCGTCCGTCGCGACCGCCCGCGAGCGGTCCGCGCAGATCGAGGCCCGCCTCGCGACCGACCCGTCAGGGTTCCGCGTCCTCACCGGCGACCGCCCCACCGGCGCGCTGCACCTCGGCCACTACCTCGGCACGCTCGCCAACCGCGTGCGGCTGCAGGACGACGGCGTCGAGGTCGTGCTCGTCGTCGCCGACTACCAGGTCATCACCGACCGCGACGACGCCGGCGACCTGCCCGCGACCGTGCGGGAGGTCGTCCTCGACTACCTCGCGGCGGGGATCGACCCCGCGCGCACGGCGATCTTCACGCACTCCGCGGTGCCCGCGCTCAACCAGCTCCTGCTGCCGTTCCTCAGCCTCGTCACGACGGCCGAGATCGAGCGCAACCCGACGGTGAAGGCCGAGGCGGTCGCCGCCGCGGCCCGGCAGGGTCGGCCCATGAGCGGCCTGCTGTTCACCTACCCCGTGCACCAGGCGGCGGACATCCTGTTCTGCCACGGCAACCTCGTGCCCGGCGGGCAGGACCAGCTCCCGCACGTCGAGCTCACGCGCACGATCGCGCGCCGCTTCAACCAGCGCTACGCCGCCGCGCAGCCGTACTTCCCCGAGCCCGACGTGCTGCTCGCGCCCGCGCCGACCGTCCTCGGCACGGACGGACGCAAGATGAGCAAGTCCGCGGGCAACGCGCTCGAGCTGCGCGACGACGAGGACGCGACCGCGCGCTTCGTCCGCCGCCACCGCACCGACTCCCAACGGCACGTCACCTACGAGCCCGAGCGCCGGCCGGAGGTCGCGAACCTCCTCACGCTCGGCGCGTTCGCGGCCGGGACGACACCGGAGGCGCTCGCGGACGAGGTCGGCGCGGCGGGCGCGGGCCGGCTCAAGCACGTGGTGACCGAGGCGCTCGTCGAGCACCTGCGGCCGCTGCGCGCGCGGCGGCGGGCACTCGCCGCCGGCGACGGCCCCGACCCGCTCGACGTGCTCCGGGAGGGCAACGCGCGGGCCGATGCGATCGCGGACCGCACCCTCGCCGAGGTGCGCGACCTCATGGGCACGTCGTACTGACGCCAGCCCGTCCTGCCGGACGATGCGCTCCGGCTCGAGTGCTGCGTGGGGGAGCGCAGTGCTCGAGCCGGAACGCATCGTCCGGGCGACGTCCGGTGGGCCGGGGTTACGCGCCGAGGCGGTCGCGCAGGCGTGCGAGCTGCGCCCAGAGCTCGTCGGGCACGCGGTTGCCGAACGTGTCGAAGAACTCGGCGGTCAGCTCGGCCTCGGCGAGCCACTGCTCGGGCGAGACGTCGAACAGCGCGTCGAGGTCGCCGTCGTCCATGTGGAGGCCACCGAGCTCGAGCGCACCGGGGGCGGGGAGCAGGCCGACGGGGCTCTTGACGGCACCGCAGTCGGTGCGCACGCCGCGCGAGCGGTCCACCTGCGCCGCGATCCAGGCGATGACGCGCGAGTTCTCGCCGAAGCCGGGCCACAGGAAGCGGCCGTCGGCGTCCTTGCGGAACCAGTTGACCTGGAAGATCTTCGGGCGCTTGTCGGGGTCGAGCGACGCCCCGACGCGCAGCCAGTGCGCCCAGTGGTCGGCCATGTTGTAGCCGCAGAACGGCAGCATCGCGAAGGGGTCGCGGCGCAGGGCACCCACGGTGCCCTCGGCGGCGGCGGTCTGCTCGGAGGAGATCGTCGCGCCCATGAACACGCCGTGCTCCCAGCCGTACGCCTGCGTGACGAGCGGCACGTTGGTCGCGCGGCGGCCGCCGAAGACGATCGCGTCGATCGGGACGCCGTCGGGGTCCTCCCACGAGTCGGCGATCGTGGGGCACTGCGCGGCGGAGACCGTGAACCGCGAGTTGGGGTGCGCGGCGGGGCGACCGGAGTCGGGCGTCCAGTCCTGGCCGGTCCAGTCGACGAGGTGCGCGGGCGGCTCGGGCGTCAGGCCCTCCCACCACACGTCGCCGTCGTCGGTGAGCGCGACGTTCGTGAAGATCGTGTCGCGCGCGAACGTCTCGACGGCGGCGGGGTTGGTGTCGACGCCGGTCCCCGGTGCGACGCCGAAGAAGCCCGCCTCGGGGTTGATGGCGCGCAGGCGACCGTCGGGGCCGCGGCGCAGCCACGCGATGTCGTCACCGATGGTCTCGACCGACCAGCCCGGGATCGTGGGGCGCAGCATCGCGAGGTTGGTCTTGCCGCACGCGGACGGGAAGGCCGCGGCGAGGTGGTAGGCCCGGCCCTCGGGCGACGTCGCGCGGATGAGCAGCATGTGCTCGGCGAGCCAGCCCTCGTCGCGCGCCATGGCGGACGCGATGCGCAGCGCGAAGCACTTCTTGCCGAGCAGGGCGTTGCCGCCGTACCCGGAGCCGTACGACCAGATCTCGCGCGTCTCGGGGAAGTGGACGACGTACTTGGTGTCGTTGCACGGCCACGGGACGTCCTCGGAGACCGCGCCTGTGTCGTCCACCAGGGGCGCGCCCACCGAGTGGACAGCCGGGACGAACGGGGCGCCGGCGTCGATCAGGTCCATGACCTCCTGGCCGACGCGCGTCATGATCCCCATGCTCACGACGACGTACGGCGAGTCCGTGACCTCGATGCCCACCTGGGAGATGGGGCCGCCGACCGGTCCCATCGAGAACGGCACGACGTACATCGTGCGGCCGCGCATGGAGCCCTCGAACACGCTGCGGAGCTCGGCGCGCATCGCCTCGGGCTCGCGCCAGTTGTTCGTCGGGCCGGCGTCGACCTCGGCGCGCGAGCAGATGAACGTGCGCGACTCGACGCGCGCGACGTCGCTCGGGTCGGACCGCGCGAGGTAGCTGCCCGGGCGCAGCTCGGGGTCGAGGGGAAGGAGCGTCCCGCTGTCGACGAGGAGGTCGGTGAGTCGCTGCTTCTCCTCCGCGGAGCCGTCGCACCACACGATCGCGTCCGGCTCGGTGAGGTTCGCGATCTCCCGCACCCACGCGCGAGCGTCGCGAGGGCGCGGGTCGTCGCTCCCGAACGCGGAGGCCGAGCCGGTCGCGGCGCGCAGCGCGACGAGGTCGGTCTCGACGTCGTCGAGCAGGGCGGCGGACCGCGTGCGGCGCGGGTGGACGGTGCGGGCGGCTGTGCTCATCGGGGGCGCTCCCAGGGGTCGGCGGTGGCCTCGTGCTCCCTCCACCCTCACGCCGCAGAGGGCGGGATTTCCAACCAGAACGCTGTGAAGAATCGTCGATCTTGACATATCGTCAAGCCATGGCCCCGTCACCGTCCCTGGAGACCCCCGGCAGCCGACCCGGCGGCCGCGCCGGAGAGTCGACGCCGCCCGGGTCCCAGGCGGACCTCCTCACGCTCGGCCGCCGTCTGCGCCACGTCCGCACGACCCGCGGCCTCACGCTCGACGCGCTCGGCGAGGCGGTCGGCACCGCCCCGAGCCTGCTGTCGATGATCGAGAACGGGCGCCGCGAGCCGCGGCTGTCGCTCCTCCAGCACCTCGCCCAGGCGCTCGACGTGCCGCTGACCGACCTGCTCGCCGACGAGCCGCCGTCGCGCCGGGCCGCCCTGGAGATCGCGCTGGACCGGGCGCAGCGCGGGCCGCTCTTCGCGGGACTGGGCCTGCCCGCCGTGAAGGCGAGCCAGAAGCTCCCGCTCCCCGTGCTGGAGAACCTCGTCGGGCTCCACGCCGAGCTCCAGCGGCGCGCGACCGAGGCGATCGCGACGCCGGAGGAGGCGCGGCGCGCCAACACCGAGCTGCGCCTGGAGCGTCAGGCGCGCGACAACTACTACCCGGAGATCGAGGAGCTCGCCGAGGAGATGGCGCGCAAGGCCGGGTACACGGTCGGCGCGCTGACGCACCGCACGGTCGCGCGCATGGCCGAGCAGCTCGGCTTCACCATCTGGCACGTCGACGACCTGCCGCACTCGACCCGCACCGTCACCGACCTCGAGAACGGGCGCATCTACCTCCCGCCCGCGTCCATCCCCGGCGGGCACGGCCTGCGCTCGCTCGCTCTCCAGGCGATCGCGCACCGCGTCCTCGGGCACGAGCGGCCGCGCTCGTACGCGGAGTTCCTGCGCCAGCGCGTCGAGATCACCTACTTCGCGGCGTGCTGCCTCATCCCGCAGTCCGCCGCCGTCGAGTTCCTCGAGCGGCGCAAGCGCGAGAAGGACCTCGCGGTCGAGGACCTCCGCGACGCGTTCGGCGTGACGCACGAGGCCGCGGCGCAGCGCTTCACCAACCTCGCGACCGTGCACCTCGGCATCCCGCTGCACTTCCTGCGGGTCGGCGACGACGGCGCCCTGTTCCGCGGCTACGAGAACGACGGCCTGCCGCTGCCCGCCGACGTGACCGGCGCGATCGAGGGCCAGATGGTCTGCCGCAAGTGGGCCGTCCGGGAGGCGTTCACGCGCCGCGACCGCGCGCAGGAGTCGTACCAGTACACCGACACGCCCGCCGGGACGTTCTGGTGCTCGACCCAGACGGGCACGACGACGACCGGGCAGTTCTCGATCGCCGTCGGCGTGCCGTTCGCGTCGGCCAAGTGGTTCCGCGGCCGCGACACGACCGTGCGGCGCCAGTCGTCGTGCCCGGACGAGTCGTGCTGCCGCCGCCCCGCGGCCGACGCGGCGACGCGCTGGGAGGACGCGTCCTGGCCGAGCGCCCGCATGCACCAGCACGTGCTCTCCGCGCTCCCGTCCGGAGCCTTCCCGGGCGTCGACGCCACGGAGGTCTACGCGTTCCTCGCCAAGCACGCCCCGAGCTAGCGCTTGCGGTGGATCCCTACGAGAGACTACGGCCATGGAATGCGAGTTTGAGGAGAAGTCTTACGAGGTCAGGTTCAATGGAGAACTCGGTGACGCTATGGCTCCGGGGCAGGTGGCGGAGGCTGTCCTAGGCTTCGATGCGCTCTCACACCCGCTGGCGACAGACATCGTCTGGAAGTTGCTGGGAGTCCCGGTGGCGTCGACGGGAGTTATCTTGGGGCCAGAACATTGGGCTGGAGCCCCACAATCGCCCAACGCGAAGATGCTCTTTCCGGACCTCGTTTCAAGCCTGGTCCTCCAGTACAAGAGGCCAGAGCGAATGGTGCGGAGTTCTGCTGCGCAGTGGGATAGTTGGGGGTCTCCGTATTACCGCTTCTCAGTCGCCGGCGCGCAGCAGGAAGTGCTACAGGTCCTGGAAAGACACCTCGGACGACTTGCGGCCGTTCGCTATACATCGCCCTCATTTCATACGCGCACGGCGTTGGTTGCGCACAGCGCGGCGCGAAGTGTGATCGCAAATTCCACCTTCGTGGCTCCCGCTCGACTGAGAGGGCACGCGATGTGGACGTACCGTTCGCCGGGAAGCGCTGGAATTGCCCATTCCGAGCCGGAAGAATTGCGCGCTGAAGACGCGGAGGATATTGCGCTTTCCCTAATGTCTCTCGGAGGGCAACAAATCGACGAACATCTAGAGCGCGTCGCGGCCGTGCTTGAAATCATCGAGGGAGACGGGGCTATCCGAGAGTCCGTCGAGAGAGGTCTGTGGCTCGGGGATGCTCGGCGAGCGAGCCGCGCTGCGAGTCGCGCAGATTCGCGCATTGCGCGATGCCTTCGCGAGAATCGGTGTCGGCTGGTCGCTCATACTCCACGAGCGTACTCGTTTCTTCCCCAGCGGTTCTTGAGATTGGTGCAGACTTGATCGAGTGAAGCGCCGTCATCCTCAATTGGGCAGAGGCCCGCCGCGCGCAGCGAGGCGGTCGCGCAGGCGGGAGAAGACGTCGCCGGTGCGCAGGCCGTCGTGCTCGAACTCGTTCGTCACCCACGTCCGGACGTTGCCCACGTGCGCGGCGGTCTCGAGCGACAGGCCGGCGTCGACGAACATGTCGTCGAAGTACACCGCCGCCTCGACGGGCACCTCGTTGCGGGCGAGGACGTCGAGGTCGTACAGGTCCGGCCAGTCGTCGCGCGCCGCGAGCGCCTCGGCCGCGGCGCGGAAGGGACGCAGCGCCGCGACCTCGTCGAACATCCAGGGGTAGATCATCTCGCCGGTGAGCAGCAACGGCCTCGACGCGGGGTCGAAGGCGGGTGCCTCCGCCCGGACCGACTCGGCCGCCCACGCCGTCGGACCGGTGCCGGACTGCGCGTAGATCGACTCGTGCAGGACGGCGTAGAGCGGGTTGGTGCGGAACGACGTCGCCGCCGCGACCTCTGCGAGGAACGTGTCGGTGAGCTCGTCGGGCGAGTCGGCGTCGAACGCCTCGTCGACGACCCAGTGGATGCGCTCCGGGCCGGGCTGCATGCCGAGGTCCATGCCGAGCGTCTGGAGCCGCCGCACGGTGAGCGCGTCGCCGTCGGGCAGCCGCACGTCGCCGGCGGCCACGCGGTCCGCGACGCGTCCGAGCCGGGCCGTGTCGTCGGGGTAGCGCTCGCGGTAGGCGGCGTTCTTCGCGACCACGCGGGGCTGGGTGCGGCGGTAGACCTCGTGCGCGTCCGCCGTGAGGCCCGGCAGGCCGCCCGTCACGAAGCACGCGTCGAGGGCCTCGGGCGCCCGGGACAGGTACGTCATGGTGAGGAACCCGCCGTACGACTGCCCGAGCGAGGACCAGCGCCGGCCGCGGTAGACGGTGCGCCGCACGTGCTCAGCGTCCGCGACGATCGAATCCGCGCGGAAGTGCGCCAGGTGGTCGGCCTGGGCGGCGCCCGTCCCGCGCGCGGCGAGCGCAGCGCCCCGCACGGCCGACGACCGGCCGGTGCCGCGCTGGTCGAGCAGCACGACGCGGTGGGTCTCGAGCGCCGCGCCGACCCAGCCGTCGGGACCGGTGGGGCGCGGCCCCTTGCCGCCGGGGCCACCCTGGAGGAAGACGAGCAGCGGCAGGTCGTCCCGACGCCGCAGGGGATCGACGAGCTCGCGCACGAACAGCGTCAGGCGGCGGGGATCGGCGTCGTCTCCCCAGACGAGCGGCACCGCGAGCTCGCGGTCGGTGACGTGGATGCCGGGGACGGTGTAGCTGGTCTCGCGCAGGACGCTCACACGCACCACCCTAGCCAGCGGCGTCGCGCACGGTGACGACGACCTTCCCCAGGGCGCGCCCCTCGCCGTGCAGCGAGAGCGCGGCGGGCACGTCCGCGAAGGGGAACGTGCGGTCCACGTGGATCTCGACGTCGCCCGCGGCGCACAGGTCGGCGAGCGGTGCGAAGTGGCGCGGGCCCTGCCGCACGAAGAGCACGCCGAGCCGGGCGCCGGTCAGCGCTCCCAGGGCGGGCCCGACGGTGAGCATGCGGAGCAGCGTCCGCAGCGTGCCCCCGACCATCAGGCACCGACCGCTGCGGGCGAGCGCGCGACGGTAGGCGAACACCGACCGGTGCGCGACGAGGTCGACCACCAGGTCGTACGGGCCGGTCCGCGTGAAGTCGGTCCGTCGGTAGTCGATCACCTCGTGCGCGCCCAGCCGCCTGAGGAAGTCGAGCTTGCCCGCGTTGTCCACCCCGGTGACGTGCAGACCCCGCGCGACCGCGAGCTGGACCATGAGGCTCCCGGAGCCGCCGCCGGCGCCGTTGACCAGCACGCGAGCCCCCGGCGCCGCCGGCGCGAGGGCCTGCAGCGCGATGGCGCCCGCCTGCGGGATCGTGGACGCCTGGGCGAAGGTCAGCCCCGGCGGCTTGTGCGCCACCGCCTTCTCCGGCATCACCACGTACTCCGCGAACCCGCCGCGGCGCGGGAGGTTGTCGCCGTAGACCTCGTCACCCGGACGGAAGCGCGTGACGCCGTCCCCGACCGCTACGACGCGACCGGCGACGTCGGACCCGAGGACCTGGGTGCGCGGCGCGCGCAGCCCGTCGAGGCGCGCGTAGCCAGGGCTGCCGCGCAGCGTCTCCCAGTCCGACAGGTTCACGGACGTCGCGACGACCTCGACGAGGACCTCGCCGCTCGCCGGGGCAGGGGTCGGCACGTCACGGAGCCGGAGCTCGTCGACGCCGCCGTACCGCTCGTAGACCCACGCGCGCACCCGACCACCGTAGGGAATCGGCGGGGCGAGAGCGACCCCGGCGACGCAGTCGGCGGCGCAGAGCCCTCAGAGCTCGACGGTCTCGTTCTCCCCGCCCTCGTACGGACGCCCGGTGACCTTCGCCTTGACGAGGCTGAAGAGCGTCGCGACGCGGCCGCCGGGGGAGTCCCAGTACTCGGCGGACTCGGCGTGCAGCCGGATGAGCACGACCCCCGGGGTGTCCGGGCCGTCGGGGAACCACGCGTCGGCGACGGCGTTCCACAGCTCGCGGACCTTGTCCGGGTCGTGCACGAGCGTGGCGCGCCCGGAGAGCGACACCCACGAGCTATTCCCGGAGAACGCGGCGTTGGCGGCGGAGTCGCGGGCGATCTCCGCGACCTTGTGGGAGTCCGTCGCGGCGAAGAACCACAGGTCGCCGTCGAAGTCGACGGCCTGCACGCCCATCGGCCGGCTGACGAGGCTCCCGTCCTCCGCGACGGTCGTGAGCATGGCGATCCGCTCGTCCTTGACGAGCTCGCGGACCTTCTCGACCTCGTCGGACCCGGCGTGCGGCAGCTCGTGGTGCGTGTCGGTCATGGCGTCTCCCGTCGTGGCAGGCCGCCGTGTCGCGACCTCCTCCGACGCTAGGCAGGTGCCCGGTGGCTCGCCCGCCGGGCCGGGGACGACGAAGGGGCGGGGCGCACCTGGCGCCCCGCCCCTCCGCACGTGCCGCGTCCCGCGAGGGAGGCGACGACGGGTCTACTGCTCGACGTCCTCGTCCACCCACTCGAACGTCTTGGTCACGGCCTTCTTCCAGTTCCGGTAGAGGCGCTCTCGCTCGGAGCCCTCCATCGACGGGCTCCAGCGCTTGTCCTCGGCCCAGTTGTCGATGACGTCCTGCTCGCCCTTCCAGAACCCGACGGCGATACCCGCGGCGTACGCGGCACCGAGCGCGGTGGTCTCGGCGACCTTGGGGCGCACGACGTCGACGCCGAGCTGGTCGGCCTGGAACTGCATGAGCAGCTCGTTGGCGACCATGCCGCCGTCGACGCGCAGCTCGGTGAGGTCGACGCCGGAGTCGGCGTTCATCGCGTCGAGCACCTCGCGCGTCTGGTACGCGGTCGCCTCGAGCGCGGCGCGCGCGATGTGGTTGCGGTTGACGTACCGCGTGAGGCCGACGAGCGCGCCGCGCGCGTCGGAGCGCCAGTAGGGGGCGAAGAGGCCGGAGAAGGCGGGCACGAAGTACGCGCCGCCGTTGTCCTCGACCTTTCCGGCGAGCCACTCGACGTCGGGCGCGTCCTCGAACATGCCGAGGTTGTCGCGGAGCCACTGGATGAGCGAGCCCGTGACGGCGATCGAGCCCTCGAGCGCGTAGCGGACGGGCTGGTCGCCGATCTTGTAGCAGACGGTCGTGAGCAGGCCGTTCTGGCTCATGACCTTCTCGGTGCCCGTGTTGAGCAGCATGAAGTTGCCCGTGCCGTAGGTGTTCTTGGCCTGCCCGACCTCGAAGCACGCCTGGCCGAACGTCGCCGCCTGCTGGTCGCCGAGGATGCCCGCGATCGGCACGCCGGGGAGCAGGCCCTGCTGGCGGCCGTGCCCGTAGACCTCGGAGGAGGACTTGATCTCGGGGAGCATGGACAGCGGGATGCCCATGTCCGCGGCGATGTCCTCGCGCCAGGAGAGCGTGTCGAGGTCCATGAGCATGGTGCGCGACGCGTTGGTCACGTCGGTGACGTGCACGCCGCCGTTGACGCCGCCGGTGAGGTTCCAGAGCGTCCACGTGTCGGTGTTGCCGAACAGCAGGTCACCGGCCTCGGCCTTCGCGCGCGCGCCCTCGACGTTGTCGAGGATCCACTTGACCTTGGGACCCGAGAAGTAGGTCGCGAGCGGGAGCCCGACGATCGACTTGTACTTCTCGGGGCCGTCGGAACCGCCCAGCTCCTCGACGATCTTCTGGGTGCGCGTGTCCTGCCAGACGATCGCGTTGTAGACCGGCTTGCCCGTGGTCTTGTCCCACACGACGGCGGTCTCGCGCTGGTTGGTGATGCCGACCGCCGCGATGTCGTTGTGCGTGACGTTGGCGCGGGTGAGCGCGAGGCCCACGGCCTCGCGGACGTTGTTCCAGATCTGCTCCGGGTTGTGCTCCACCCACCCTGCGCGCGGGAAGATCTGGTCGTGCTCGAGCTGCCCGGTGGAGACGATCTCCCCGGAGTGGTTGAAGACGATGGCCCGGGAGCTCGTGGTCCCCTGGTCGATGGCGAGAACGTAGTCGGCCATGGTGCGTTCAGTCCTTCACGTCGGTGTGGGTGTGGGTTGCGTCGAATGTGCCCGGCGCCCGACGGCGGCGGGTCGCGTGACCGGGGAGGCCCCCGGCTCCCCGGTCACGCGGGGGAGATGGTCCTGGTGTCGGGGGCCGGTCAGACCCAGGCCGCCCCGACGAGGCCGGCGAGGACGCCGCCGACCAGAGGACCGGCGACGGGGACCCAGGAGTAGGCCCAGTCGCTCGAGCCCTTGCCCTTGATCGGCAGCAGCGCGTGGGCGATGCGAGGACCGAGGTCACGGGCGGGGTTGATGGCGTACCCGGTGGGACCACCGAGGCTGGCGCCGATGCCGACCACGATGAGCGCGACGGCGAGCGGCCCGAGGCCGGACGGCGTCTTGCCCGACGCCACGACGAAGAACACGAGCACGAAGGTCGCGATGACCTCGGTGACGAAGTTCCACGCGTAGGAGCGGATCTCGGGGCCGGTGGAGAACACCGCGAGCTTGGTCGCGCCGGGCGCGTCCTCGTCGAAGTGCTTCTTGTACGCGAGGAACGCGAAGACGGCGCCGACGAAGGCACCGATCATCTGCGCACCGAAGTACATGAACATGTTGCCCACGGTGGGCTCGATCGTCGCCGTCACGAGTCCTTCCGGACCGGTCACGGAGTAGAACGGCTCTTGAGCCGTGAAGAGGCCGATCGTCACGGCGGGGTTGAGGTGCGCGCCCGACTTGAAGGCGACGTACACGCCGGCGAAGACCGCGAGGCCCCATCCGAAGTTGATGAGGAGCCAGCCGCCGTTGAAGCCCTTGGTCTTCGGCAGGATGACGTTCGCGACGACGCCCGCACCGAGGAGGATCAGGGTCGCCGTGCCGAGGATCTCGGACCAGAAGGCGTTCATGAGGAGTTGATCCATCGTGCTCTCTCTTTCGTGGTGGACTTCTCTGTCTCAACCGTCCCGGCGCGCCTGAGCGCCGGGTCCTCGGGTCGGTCCGCCGTCGGCGTGCGCCCCGTGAGGTCGGTGTGCGAGGGCCGGTCGGGCGCCGTCCCCTGCCGGACGGCGCCCGAGGCGCGCTCGCGAGCGGTGTTCTGCTGTCAGGTGGTGCGGAGCGGCTGGAGGGGCGACACGTCGTCGACCTCCAGCCGGGTGCGCTCGGCGGAGGCGTCGTCGGGCTCCAGCTCGGCGGCGGCCTCCGCGTTCGCGCGGTCGGTGTAGCTGGCGATCTCCGCGGCGCGGGTCGCCTCGTCCCACCCGAGGAGCTCGGCGACGAGGTCGGCGATCTCGGGCAGCGCGGCGAGGCCGCGGTCCGCGACCTCGTAGTTCAGCCGGGTACGGTGCAGCAGCAGGTCCTCGAGGTGCAGGGCTCCCTCGTGGGAGACGCCGTACGCGATCTCGGCGCGCAGGTACGCGGGCGCGTGCTCGAGGGGCTTCGCGAGGTCCGGCCGGGCCTCGCACAGCTCGACGATCTCGCGGAGGTTGGACCCGTACCGGTGCAGCAGGTGGTCGACGAGCGCGGGCGTCCAGCCGTAGCGCGAGGCCCACGGACGCGCCTGACGCCGGACGGCGTCGAGGCCGACGGCGCCCAGGAGCGGGATCTTGTGCGTGATCGAGGGCAGGGCGCTCGCGCGCTGGCCGATCGCGAAGTCGACCGCGTCCTTGGCCATGACGCGGTACGTGGTGAGCTTGCCGCCGGCGATGACCGTCAGGCCGGGGGTGGGAGAGGCGACGGTGTGCTCGCGCGAGACCTTCGCCGAGCTCGTGCCCTCCTTGGTGCCGGGCTGCAGGAGCGGTCGCAGGCCCGCCCACGTGCCGATGATGTCGTCGCGCGTGAGCGGGTGCGCGAGCACCGCGTTCGCGTGCTCGAGCACGTAGTCGATGTCCGCCGCGGTCGCGACGGGGTGCTGGAGGTCCTGCTCCCACGGGGTGTCGGTGGTGCCGATGACCCAGTAGCGCGACCACGGGATGACGAACAGCACCGACTTCTCGGTCTGGAGGATCAGGCCGACCTTGCCCTTGATGCGCTCGCGCGGGACGACGATGTGGATCCCCTTGGACGCCAGCACGCGCAGCCCGCCCTCGCTGCCGGCGAGCGCCTCGGTGTCCTCCGTCCACACGCCCGTGGCGTTGATGACGGCGCGCGCGCGCACGGTGATCTCCCGCCCGGTCTCGAGGTCCATGAGGACGGCACCGTTGACGGCGCCCGTCGACCCCTTGGTGAGCGAGACGACCTGCGTGCGGGCCGCGGCGTGCGCGCCGTAGGACGCAGCGGTCCGGACGAGCGTGGTGACCAGCCGGGCGTCGTCGACGGACGCGTCCCAGTACTGGACCGCGCCGACCGCGGCGTCGTGCGCGAGGTCGGGGAACTTCTTCTCCATCCCGCTGCGGGACAGGTGCCGGTGCAGCGGCATCGCCCGCTTGCCGGGGGCGACGCTCGCGAGCGTGTCGTAGAGGGCGATGCCCGCGCCGACGTAGGCACGCTCCCACACGCGGTGCTCGAGCGGGTAGAGGAAGGGGACGGGCCGCACGAGGTGCGGCGCGATCTCCTTGAGCAGGAGGTCGCGCTCGGTGAGCGCCTCCTTGACGAGGTGGAAGTCGAGCATCTGGAGGTAGCGCAGCCCGCCGTGGACGAGCTTGCTCGAGCGGCTCGAGGTCCCGGCCGCCCAGTCCTGAGCCTCGACGATCGCCGTCGACAGCCCGCGTGTCACGGCGTCGAGCGCGATCCCCGCACCGGTGACGCCCCCGCCGATCACGAGGACGTCGAGCTCCGCGTCGGCGCTCGTGCTGGCCTCGAGCGCGGCGAGCGCCTGCTGGCGCGACTCCGCGGTGAGTCTCGTGGATGCCATCCGTCTTCCTCTCTCGTCCCTCGGTGCTGCGGGCACGCCGCGGGACGATGCGCCCACGGTGCGCTCACAGCGACGGTCCCACGCTCGACCAGGGTGCGCGAGCGGTAACCGTCGTGCGCACGCCGGGGTCCCGGCGCGACGGCACGCCCTCCAGACCACCACGCGCCGAACGGACGCGCAACCGTGGTGCACAAACGTGCAGAATGGAGGTCGAGCGAAGGGAGACCGGGATGGTGGACCGGGAGCAGGACGTCCTGCGGGCGGCATCGATGTACTACCTCCAGGACATGAAGATGGAGGTGATCGCGAAGCACCTTCACACGTCGCGGTCGACGGTGTCGCGCCTCGTGAAGCGGGCGCGCGACACGGGGCTGGTCGAGATCTCGCTGCGGCCCGGGCGCAGCCGCGGCCCGGGGCTCGGCCAGCACCTCGCGAGCACGTGGGGGATCGACGCGTACGTCGTCCCGGTGCCGGACCAGGCACCCCAGGTCGAGCGTCTCGAGCAGGTCGCGCTGACGACCGCGCGCCTGCTGTCGACGTGGTTCGACTCCGACATGATCCTCGGGATCGCGTGGGGCACGACGCTCTCCGCGGTGTCCCGGCACCTGCCCCGCAAGCCGACGCGGGGGAGCGCCGTCGTGCAGCTCAACGGCGCGGCCAACACCCGCACGTCGGGCGTCCACTACGCGGGCGACCTCATCGCGGGCTTCGGCACCGCGTTCGACGCGCACGTGCACCATTTCCCAGTGCCCGCGTTCTTCGACTACGCCGAGACCAAGCGGGCGATGTGGCGCGAGCGGTCGGTGCGGCGCGTCCTCGACGTGCAGCACCGGGCGGACATCGCGCTCTTCTCGGTGGGCGCCGTCGCGGGCGGCGTGCCGTCCCACGTGTACTCGGCGGGCTACCTGGAGCCCGACGACATCGCGGTCCTCGACGCCGAGGGGGTCGTCGGCGACGTGTGCACGGTGTTCCTGCGCGCGGACGGCACCTACCGCGACATCGCGCTCAACGAGCGTGCGACCGGCCCGGGCCCCGACGAGCTGCGCCGTGTCCCGCGACGTGTGTGCGCCGTGGCGGGTGACAACAAGGTGGCGCCGCTGCGCGCGGCCCTGCGTGCCGGCGTCGTCACGGACCTCGTCGTGGACGAGATCACGGCGTCGCGCCTGGTCGCGGGCGGGTGAGTAGATCGGGCACATATACGACCGGCTGCATGAGTATGCAATTCAGGCCGGATCCGCGTACAGTGACGCGGTGCCTACGACCTCCGCCGTCCGCGTCCGTCCCGCCCTGCCCGCGGACGTGCGCGCGGTCCGCGCACTCGTGCAGCCCTATGCGGAGGCGCGGATCCTCCTCGCCAAGGAGATGGTCGGGTACTACGAGGCGGTCCAGGAGTTCGTCGTCGCCGAGGTGGAGCCGGTGGCCACCGGTGCGCCCGACGGCGGGGGCGCGCCGCTCGTCGTCGGGTGCGGCGCGCTGCACGTCATGTGGGACGACCTCGCGGAGATCCGCACGCTCGCCGTGGACCCGGCCTGGCGCGGCCACCGCGTGGGGCACGCGCTCGTCGTCGAGCTCCTGGCGCGGGCGCGCGCGCTCGGGCTCCGCCGCGTGTTCTGCCTGACGTTCGAGGTGGACTTCTTCCGTGCCCACGGGTTCCACCCGATCGAGGGGACGCCCGTCTCGCACGAGGTCTACGCCGAGCTCCTGCGCTCGCACGACGACGGCGTCGCGGAGTTCCTCGACCTCGCCCGCGTGAAGCCCAACACGCTGGGCAACACGCGCATGCTGCTCGACCTCGAGGACGCGCCGGAGGGCGGACCCTCGCTCAGCTGATCGGGACCGTCGACGCGCGCGTCACGACCCGGCACGGGAGCTCCTCGACACCCGGCCGCACGGTGCCGTCGATCGCCGCGAAGAGGCGCTGGGCCGCGACCCGGCCGAGCCGCTCGAGGTTCATGTCGACGCTCGTGAGCTGGGGGCGTGCGTTGGTGCTGAGCACCTCCCAGTTGTCGAACCCGATGACCGACACCTCGCCGGGCACGTCCCGGCCGAGCTCGCGCAGCGCGTCGAGCACGCCGCGCGCGATCTGGTCGGACCCGCAGAAGAAGGCGTCGACGTCGCCGTGCTGCTCGACGATCATGCGCGCCGCACCGCGTCCCCAGCCCTCGCTCCACGAGCCGAAGAACGTCTGCCCGCCCACGAGCTCCAGGCCCGCGGCGGCCATCGCGGCCTCGGCGCCGGCCGCACGGTCCTGGGCGGCCTTGTACCCGGGGTCGCCCGAGACGTGCGCGACGCGTCGGCGGCCGCAGGAGAGCAGGTGCTCGACCGCGAGGCGCCCGGCCCCCACGTTGTCCGCGGTGATCGAGACGTCCGAGGGATCCTCCGAGGGGGCGTAGGCGTAGACCACGGGGACGGGGACGTCGGCGCTGAGCGGCGGGCGCGGGTCGGTGCGCGAGCCGACGACGATGAGCCCGTCGACACGCCGGGAGAGCAGGGCGCGCACGTGGTGCTGCTCGCGGATGGCGTCGCCCCGCGCGTCGCACAGGAAGACCGACACGCGGCCGGCGCCGAACGCGTCCTCGGCGCCCATCAGGACGGGGATCGAGAAGCGGCCCTCCAGGTCGCTCGTGAGCAGGCCGACGGTGCCGGTGCGGCCCTTGAGCAGCCCGCGCGCGAGCGCGTTGGGCGCGAACGACAGCCGCTCGGCGGCCTCCAGGACCCGCAGGCGCGTCTCGGCCTTCACCTGGTCGCGCCCGTTGATCGCCTTGGACGCGGTCGCGATGGAGACGCCGGCGAGGCGCGCGACGTCGGTGAGGGTCGCCGCGCGAGGCGTGGCGCTCCCGCTCTGGGTCGTCATGAGGCCGTTCCCCCTCCTGCCGGTGCGCTGCACTGCGCCCTCGACGATCGAGCCGTGATCGAACTGTAACCCGCTGCCCTGCTTGACGAGACTACCGCGCTGCCATACATTCAGAAAACCTTTTCGGTTGGTTTCGGTGCTGGCGGCGTCGCGAGCAGTTGGCTCACAGATGACGCCAGGACATCGAACACTAGCCGCCTGAGGGGAGGGTCGGCCACGTGGAGCGCGCCGCAGCGCGACACCGTGACCGAAAACGTGTTCGCCCCCAGCGCGAGCACGGGGCGCAGGTGCAACGGCTCGAAGACGAGTACGAGGAGACACGAGATGAAGAACCACCGCGGGGCCTCGTGGAAGAGGTCCGTGGCCACGACGACGCTCGCCGGCCTCGTCGCGCTCGGGCTCGCCGCGTGCGGCGGGTCCGGATCCGGCGGCGACGACGCCGCGACGGGCGGGACGGGAGAGGGCGGCGTCGAGGGGGTCGACGACGGCAGCACGCTCACGCTGTGGACGCGCGCACCGCTCGAGAAGCAGGCGAAGCTGCTCGTGGACGCGTACAACGCGAGCCACGAGAACCAGGTCGAGCTGACGATCGTCCCCAACGACGACTACGTCGCGAAGGTCGGCGCCGCCGCGGGCAGCGGCGGGCTGCCCGACCTCTTCGCGGCCGACATCGTGTACGTGCCGAACTGGGTCGAGCAGGGTCTCTACCAGGACGTCACCGACCGCATCGACCAGCTCGACTTCGCGGACCAGATCAACCAGGGCCATCTCGAGGCCGGCACGTACGAGGACCAGGAGTACATCCTGCCGTTCGTGCTCGACGTCTCGGTGCTCTTCTACAACAAGGACCTCTACGAGCAGGCGGGCCTCGACCCCGAGGCCGGTCCGACGTCGCTCGAGGAGTTCGCCGAGCAGGCGAAGGCGGTCGACGCGCTCGGGGGCGGCGTCGACGGCACCTTCTTCGGCGGCAACTGCGGCGGGTGCCTCGTGTTCACGTGGTTCCCGTCGGTCTGGGCCGCGGACGAGGACGTGCTCAGCGCGGACGGGACCGAGTCGCTCCTCGCGAGCGACACCGCGCAGGACGTCTACGCCGTCTACAAGGACCTCGTCGACTCCGACGCCGTGGGTGCCGGCACGCGGGACGAGACCGGCGCGACCTGGGTCGCCCCCTTCCAGGAGGGCAAGATCGGCGTCATGCCGTACCCGGCGACGCTCCTGTCGACCGCGGACGAGACGGTCGACGTGGGCGTCGCGCCGATCCCCGGCCCCGACGGCGGCGGGTCGACGTTCGTCGGCGGCGACGGCATCGGCATCTCGAAGGACAGCGAGCAGTCCGACCAGGCGTGGAACTTCCTCTCCTGGATGATGTCCGAGGAGGCGCAGGTCGAGGTGCTCGCCCAGAACGGCGACGTCGTCTCGCGCGCTGACCTGGTGGACAACGAGTACTCGTCCGCCGACCCGCGCGTCGTGATGATCAACGAGGTCGCGAGCAAGGGCCGCACGCCGGTCGCCCGCAACTTCCAGCAGGCGTTCAACGCGCCGAACAGCCCGTGGCTCACGCTCGTGCGCAACGCGGTGTTCGGCGACGCCTCGAGCATCGAGCCGGACAACGAGGAGATCACCGCGGTCCTCTCGCAGTGACCGGTCCTTCGTGACCGTCCCGCGCGACGGTCCCGCGTGACCCGCGCCCGCCGCCGCGCGCACACCCGTGCGGCGGCGGGCCGGTCCGGCTTCCCTCGCCACGTTCCAGGAGACCTTTCATGTCCGTGCAGTCCGCGTCCTCGACGCCGCCCTCGCCCGCGCCGCACGGCGCGGCGAGCCAGGGCCTCGCCGCGAGCGACGACCGGCCGCCCCGCGGCACCGGGATCGCGAGCCCGACCCGGCGCCGTCGGCCCGGGCGCTCGCAGGCCGCCCGCGGGTGGGCCTACGCGACCCCGACCGCGGTGTTCGTGCTCGTCCTCTTCATCCTCCCGGTGCTCCTCGTGGGCCAGATGTCTGCGTCCGACTGGCCGCTGCTCGCGGGCAACCGGGGCGTCAACTTCCCCGACAACTTCCGCGACGCCGTCGAGAACCGGTTCTTCTGGGACTCCGTCGTCTTCACGCTGAAGTACACGGTCATCGCCACCGTGCTCCTCATCGGCCTGGGGCTCGGGTTCGCGCTCCTGGTCCAGGAGTCGAGCCGGTGGAAGAGCTTCCTGCGCACGTCCATCCTCGTGCCGAGCGCGCTGGGCCTCGCGTCCGCGTCGCTGCTCTTCTACGCCCTGTACTCGCCGCAGGTCGGCCCGATCTCGCCCGTGCTCGAGCGGCTCGGTCTCGTCGACGAGCCGATCTCGTTCCTCGGGTCGCCCGAGGGCGCGCTCTGGTCGACCGTGTTCCTCATCGTCTGGCGGTTCGCCGGCTTCTACATGCTCCTGCTCATGGTCGGCCTCCAGGGCATCCCCCACGAGGTCTACGAGGCCGCGCGCATGGACGGCGCGAACCGCTGGCAGACGTTCGGCCGCGTGACGCTGCCGCTCCTGCGCCCGTCGCTCGCGCTCTGCACGATCATGTGCGTCACCGGCTCGCTGCTCGCGTTCGACCAGTTCTACATCCTCACCAAGGGCGGTCCGGACAACAGCACGATCACCGTGGTGCAGCTCATCTACAACATCGCCTTCCAGGGGCAGAACGACCTGGGCGTGGCCGCCGCGCTGTCGATCATCGTGCTCGCGGCCCTCGTGATCATCAACGTCGCGCAGGTCCGTGGCATGCGCGCACCCGAGGAGAAGTGACATGGCCGTCACGGCACCCGCTCCCGCCCCCGCGACGCGCCCGGCGCGTCCCGGACGGCCCGCGCCGCGCGCCCGCATCGCCGGCGTCCTCACCCGCACCCCCTACTGGGTCCTCACCGCGGGGCTCGCGATCGTCTTCCTCTTCCCGCTCGTGTGGGCCGGGGTGGCGTCGTTCTCGCCGCAGCCCGGCAGCGCCCAGGTCGACGGCTGGGGGTTCGGCAACTACGCGACCCTCGCGAGCTACCAGGCGGGGATCTGGCAGTACCTGTGGAACTCCGTCGTCGTCTCGGGGCTCACGGTGCTCTTCACGCTCGGGGTGTCGCTGCTGGGCGGGTTCGCGTTCGCGCGGTTCCGCTTCCCGGGCCGCGACGTGCTGTTCCTCGTGACGCTCGCGATCCTCATGGTCCCCTACGCGACGCTGCTCATCCCGCTGTACGTGCTGCTCAATACGCTGCACCTGCAGAACTCGCTGCTCGGGCTCGCGCTCGTGCTCACGATGTTCCAGCTCCCGTTCGCGACGTTCATGATGCGCATCTCGTTCGAGTCGGTGCCGCGCGAGCTCGACGAGGCGGCGATGGTCGACGGGTGCTCGTCGTTCGGGGCGCTGCGCCGCGTGCTCGTGCCCGCCGTGAAGCCGGGCCTCATCACCGTGGGGCTCTTCGCCTTCCTCGCGGCCTGGAACGACTTCGTCGCGCCGCTCATCCTCATCACCGACTCGGCCAAGGCGCCGCTGCCGCTCGCGGTGGCCAACATGCGCCAGCAGGTCATGGGCATCGTCGACTACGGCGCGACCCAGGCGGGCGTCGTCGTGCTCGCCGCGCCGTGCGTCGTCCTGTTCCTGCTGCTTCAGCGCCACTACGTGCGCGGCTTCATGTCCGGGGCGCTGAAGGGATGACGACCCACGCCCCTCTCCCCGCTCGGCCTGCGGGACCGACGCCGTCCGGCGTCCCCGACGACCGACCAGACGACCGACCCGACGAACCACGAGGCGGCGACGCCGCCTCCGGAGGTGCTGCCATGACCACGACCCCGACCGTGCCCCGGACCACGGGGACCGGTGCCCGCCCGACGGACGGCGGACGCCCGGTCGTCCCCGCGACGGGGCGGCTCCAGCCGCTCGGGCTGGCGCAGGTGCGCATCACGGGCGGGTTCTGGGCCGAGCGCCAGGAGGTCAACCGCACCGCGACCCTCGGGCACATCGAGCACTGGCTCGAGGCCGAGGGCTGGCTGCCGAACTTCGACGCCGTCGTGCGCGGCGACGTCGCGACGACCCGGCGGGGCCGTGAGTTCAGCGACTCCGAGGTGTACAAGCTGCTCGAGGCGATGGCGTGGGAGCTCGGCCGCAGCCCCGACGACGACCTCGAGCGCCGGTTCGCCGCGATCGTGCGACGCGTCGCGGCGGCGCAGGCCCCGGACGGCTACCTCTGCACGCGGTTCGGCAACCCCGGCCAGCCGGCGCGGTACACCGACCTCGAGTGGGGTCACGAGCTCTACGTGCAGGGTCACCTCCTGCAGGCGGCCGTCGCGCGGGCCCGCACCGGGCACCCCGACGACCTGCTGGTCGAGGTCGCTCGCCGGTCCGCCGACCACGTGTGCGAGGCGTTCGGCCCGGACGGAATCCAGGGGGTGTGCGGGCACGCGGAGGTCGAGGTGGCGCTCGCGGAGCTCGGGCGCGCGCTCGACGAGCCGCGGTACGTGCGGCAGGCGGCGCTCTTCGTCGAGCGGCGCGGCCACGGGACGCTCGCGGACATCGAGTGGGGCCGCTCGTACTACCAGGACGACGTCCCGGTGCGCGAGGCCACGGTCTTCCGGGGCCACGCCGTGCGCGCCAACTACCTCGCGGCGGGCGCGGTCGACGTCGCCGTCGAGACCGGCGACGACGAGCTCGTGGCCGCCGTCGTGCGGCAGTGGGAGCGCACGCAGGCCGCGCGCACGTACGTCACGGGCGGCCAGGGGTCGCACCACCAGGACGAGGCGTTCGGCGAGGACTTCGTCCTCCCGCCCGACCGTGCGTACTCCGAGACGTGCGCGTCGATCGGGTCCGTGATGGTCGCGTGGCGCCTCCTGCTCGCGCAGGGCGACCCGCGCTACGCCGACGTCGTCGAGCGCACGCTCTTCAACGTGGTCGCGACGTCGCCCGCGCACGACGGCAGGTCGTTCTACTACGCGAACACGCTCCACCAGCGCGTCCCGGGCGAGCCGGCCGCGCCGGACCAGGTGAGCAAGCGCGCCGAGTCGTCGCTGCGGGCGCCGTGGTTCGAGGTGTCGTGCTGCCCGCCGAACGTCGCGCGCACGTTCGCGAGCCTCGCCGGCTACGTCGCGACGGTCGACGACGGCGGCGTCCAGCTCCACCAGTACGCGCCGAGCGAGGTCCGCGCGACGCTGCCCTCCGGGGAGCCCGTCGCGCTCGACGTCGAGACCGGCTACCCCGCGGACGGGCGCGTGCGCGTACGCGTCGTCGAGGCCCCCGAGCGCTGGGCCCTCACGTTGCGGGTCCCGTCCTGGTCGGGGTCGGCGCAGCTCGTGGTCGACGACGGCCCCGCGCGCCAGGTGCCCGCGGGCACCGTCGCGGTGCCCGACCTCCGGGCAGGCAGCGTCGTCACGCTCGACCTCGACGTCGCGCCACGGTTCCTCGTCCCCGACGAGCGCGTGGACGCGGTGCGCGGGTGCGTCGCGGTGCAGCGCGGCCCCGAGGTCCTGTGCGTGGAGTCCGTCGACCTGCCGGGCGGGCGCGACGTCGCCGACCTGCGCGTCGACGTGGCGGTGCCCCCGCGCGAGGAGGGCGGGCGCGTCGTCGTGCGAGGTCTGCTCGTGGACCCGGCGACGGCACCCTGGCCGTACACGCCGCTCCGCGGCGGTGCTCCGGGGCGGACGGGGTCCGCGCGCGGGTCCGTACCGGTCGAGGTGCCGGCCGAGACCTCGGTCGACGTCCGGCTCGTGCCGTACCACGACTGGGCCGGGCGCGGCCCGTCGACGATGCGCGTCTGGTTGCCGACCGTCTGACCCGGCGTCAGGCGGGCAGGCGGTAGGTGTCGTCCTCCTGCTCGACGAGCCCGTCCTCGACGAGGCTCGCGACGCAGCGGTCGAGCTGCGCGGCGTCGTGCCACACCTCGGTCACGACGCCGCGCGGCACCGGCCCCGGCGCGTCGCGCAGCACGGCCATGACCCGGCCCCGCACCTGACGGTCGGTGCCCGCCCAGGCCTGCGTCCGCCGTCGGCCCGCGTGCTCGCCGCCCGGGCGCCCGGCGAGGCGCCAGGCGCACGCGTCGCGCACGGGGCAGACGCCGCAGCGCGGCGTCCTCGCGGTGCAGACGAGCGCGCCGAGCTCCATCGACGCGGCGGCCCAGAGGACCGCCCCCGCGTCGTCGAGCGGGGCGACGGCGGCGGCGGCCGCGCGCTCGGCGGCCGTGTACGACGGCGCGGGCAGCGCGTCCCCCGCGACGGCGCGGGCCAGGACGCGGCGCACGTTGGTGTCGACGACGACGGCCCGGCGACCGTGCGCGAACGCGGTCACCGCGGCGGCGGTGTACTCGCCGACGCCCGGCAGGGCGCGCAGCGCCTCCTCGCCGAGCGGCACCTCGCCGTCGTGCCGCTCGACGATCGCCCGGGCGCACTCCTGCAGGCGCAGCGCTCGCCGGGGGTAGCCGAGGCGGCCCCAGGCGCGCAGGACGTCGGCCGTCGGGGCCGCCGCCAGGTCCACGGGCGCGGGCCAGCGCCCCATCCACTCCCGCCACGCGGGCTCGACCCGGACGACCGGCGTCTGCTGGAGCATGACCTCGCTCACGAGCACGCCCCACGCCGTGCGGTCCGCCGCACGCCAGGGCAGGTCGCGGGCCGCCTCGCCGAACCAGCGCCCGACGGCGTCGCGCAGGTCGGCGTGCGGGTCCGGAACCGCCGTGATGACGGGCGGTCGGGCCGGGCGGGTGGCCGGGGCGGTCATGACGGTGGTCGTCCCTCTCGGTCGTCGGCGGGCTCCCGCAACGCCGTGCCGGCCGGTGCTCGTGCCGGCCGTGCTCGTGCCGGTGGCGGGGCGGCGACGGGTCGGGGGAGGGACCCATTCTGCCCCGACCTGGGCCGTCGTCGGCGCGGCAGCACCGGGCCGGCGCCGGTCGCCGCTACCGTGGTCGCGACCAGCACCTGCACGACGGAGGACCCGTGAGCACGCCGCGGACCGACCGCGCCCCCAAGCCGGGCGCCAGCTCCCGCAGCGGGCCGGGAGACCGGCCCACGCGCGCGGCCCTGCTCCGACGTCGCGTCGTCGCGCTCGCGCTGCTCGCGGGCCTCGTGGTCGGGCTCGTCCTGCTCGGTCAGGTCGTCGTGCGGGCGGTGCAGCCGCTGCTCGTCGGCGACGAGACGGCGCAGGAGGGCAAGTCCGCGCCGCCGACCCCGGAGGCCGCAGGCCCGCCCCAGGACTGCACGGCCGCGTCCCTCGAGCTCGGCCTGACCGCGAGCGCGGCCGAGTACGAGCCGGGTCGTGCGGTCCAGCTCACCGTGACGCTCCGTCAGTCGAGCGGCAGGCCCTGCCTGGTGGACGGCTCCGACGCCGGGCGTCAGGTGCAGGTCTACTCCGGCGACGAGCTCGTCTGGTCGTCGGCCGACTGCGGCACCACGGAGCGGCTGCTGCTCATGAGCACCGGCGACGAGGACCCGTCGAAGCTCGTGCGCTGGGACCGGCACCGCTCGGCCGAGGGCTGCGCGCCCGACCAGCCGGAGGTCGGTCCGGGGACGTACACCGCCGTGCTGAGCATCGCCGGCGTCGACGGAGCGACGAGCGAGCCTGCGACGTTCACGCTGCTCGAACCGCCCCCGCCGTCCCCGGACCCGGCGGACACGACGGCGCCCACGGACGGCACGGCCCCGACGGACGGGGCGACGGCACCGGCGGACGGCACGGCGCCGCCCGCCGACGGGACCGCCCCGCCCGCGGAGGAGACCGCCCCGGCCGGGACGACGCCGCCCGCGGACGGCGCGTAGCGACGGCTCGCCCGGCGCGCCGGCAGGTGTGCCCGGTCGTCTCCGTCGAGCCTGAGGTCCGGGCGAGTCCCGGGCTCCCCCCAGGGCTCGGCCGCGACCCCGCTCGCGGGCGTCCGAGGGCGGCCCGACGCGCACGAACGGGCGACCGTCGCCGATCCTCCTGCCGGCCCGGGGGCACCGGTGGCCTGAGCTCCGCCCGCGGTGAAAGCGATGAGTGAGGGGTTTCGGTCCGAAGATCTGAACTCTGACCGACGGCATCGTGAGATCGCGTCGCAGGTGGCGGAAGTGGCTATTTCACGAGGAATAGCGGGGAATCGGCGTGCGTCGGCCAGGTCGGATCACACGCAAAGTCGAGACCGAAAACCATTGCGGTAGACCGTAACCGCTGGTTGACTGGCACGCATCTGGCGACCTCACCGCGGAGGGTGCCCGGGGCTCACGGCCTCGGGTGCGTGCGCTCCGTGGCGCGGCGCGAGCCGGCACGACGATCAGGGTCACGCGTCGCGTAGCGGGGCGGGCGGACGAGGCAGTCCACCCGCGCGACGCGAGGCCCCGTCGTCGTCCCGAAACCTGTTCCGGTTCCCGATGGAGAGGACTTGGTGATGTCGGGGAGAGTTCTGAGAAGGGTCGTCGCCTCGGCGATGACGGGTGCGATGGCCGTGACCGGCGTCGCACTGGCACCGGGGGCGCACGCCGACGTGGTGCCGGGCAACGAGAGCGACGTCGGTGTGTACACGGACGGCACGACCGACTCGATGGACATCGGTGACCCGGTCTACTCGAACCTCGACCAGGTCGCCGCGGCGCTGGAGCCCGGGGTCCCGTGGACCGCGGGCTCGATGCACGGGTCGATCTTCGAGAAGGACCTCGCGGCGGGAGGCACGGACTACTACCTCGACCGCGTGCTCGGGGTGAGCGGGACGTCGGGCAACACCGTGCTGCAGACGCGCGGTCGCTCGCTCTACCTGCGGGGCAACAGCAACTGGGCCGTCATGGGCTTCGCGGGCTCCGCGTTCGCGGGCGGCCCCAACAACCTCGGCAACCTCTACACCGTGACGGTGCCCGGCCAGACGATCACCGAGGTCGGGGCGCAGCGCTTCAACGCGCCGAGCCACGCGAAGGCGCGGTACTCGGTCGGGGCGACCGGTGTCACCGCCGACCTCAAGAAGCTCATCACGTACGACAACGTGGCGCTGTCCGCGATCACGTTCACCAACCCCGGCGCGAGCGACGTGACGTTCACGGTGCGTGCCGCGTCGCCGCTCGCGACGACGTCCACGGACTCGGCCGACGAGCTCACCGGGACGCGCACCCTGACGAGCGGGGCCAACAACGGCCTGGTCGACACCCCGTGGTCCGACGTCACCGTCGGTCTCAAGGCGCCCGGGTTCGAGCGCGTGGGCACCAACCTCGACCGCGAGGTCACGGTCCCGGCGGGCGGCTCGGTCGACCTGTCCGTGCTCGGCGTGCTCTCCAGCGACACGCTGCCGAAGTCGGTCGAGAGCTTCCACGACTACGCGGCGCTCTCGCCCGCGGACGCGTTCCGCACCGGCGTGACGGAGTTCAACCGGCAGTGGGCGCAGGACATCCCGTACCTCGACGTGCCCGACGCCGCGATCGAGAAGGCGATCGCGTACCGCTGGTGGGGCGAGCGGTACAACAGCCTCGACGCGAACGAGCCGGGCTACGTGTACCAGTACCCGACGACGATCGAGGGCGTGAACCTCTACCAGAACTCGGTGGCCCTCACGCAGCCCATGCACCTCCAGGACACCAAATGGATCCGCAACCCGTACCTGGGCTACGGGCAGATCCTCAACATCGGTGAGCTGTCCGGGTCGTCGGCGTTCCTCGACAGCCCGGGGCACACGAGCTGGAACAACCACTACTCGCAGTACCTCGGCACCGCGGGCCTCGAGGCGTACAACGTGCACGGCGGCGGTCCGGCGGTCGCCGAGCGCTTCGCGACGTACTTCGAGGGCGACGGCACGGGTCAGCTCGAGCACTACGACGGCAACGACGACAAGCTCATCGCGTACGACACCAACTACATGCCCGGCAACGACTCCGACGCGATCAGCTTCGGCTATCCCAAGGTGAACGCCGGGGCACCCGGCGCGCGGACGATCGAGCGGCCCGAGTCCGCGTACGTCTGGGGCGCGTTCGACGCCGCCCGCCAGCTCTACGCGATGGCGGGGGCCGACCCGGCGAAGGTCGCCGAGATGGGTGACACGGCGGACGAGATCCGGGACGCGATCCTGGGCCGGCTCTGGAGCGACGAGACCCGCATGTTCCTCGCGGGCACATCGCACGGCGCGACGTCGGGCGGGAACCAGAACCCGCTCAGCCAGGCGGAGCGGGACCTGATCCCGGCGAAGGAGTCGAACCTCTACGACGTCTACGCCGAGAACCTCATCCCCGTGGAGGACGCCGACAAGTACGTCGACGGCTTCCGGTTCCTGCGGTACGGCGACAACTTCCCGATCTTCCCGTTCTACACGGCCAACCAGTACGACCGGGCGAAGTACGGGATCGGGGGGTCCAACAACTTCTCCAACATCAACTTCACGGTCCAGTACCGCGGCGTGCGGTCCGCGCTGCGGCACTACGACCCCGACCACACGTACGTCACGCCCGAGTACGCCGCGAAGCTCCTCGACTGGATGGCGTGGAGCATCTACCCGAACGGCAACGCCCTCGTCCCGAACCAGGCCGAGTACTACTCGAGCTGGAACCCGAGCACGCAGACGTTCAACCGCAACAACCCGAACCACGTGATGCTCGGCAACATGAACTACATCTACGTCGAGGACATGGGCGGCATCCAGCCGCGGTCCGACGACAAGATCGAGCTGTGGCCGATCGACCTCGGGTACGACCACTTCATGGTCAACAACCTGCGGTACCACGGCAAGGACGTCACGATCGTCTGGGACGAGGACGGCTCGCACTACGGCCTCGGCGAGGGCTACAGCCTGTACGTCGACGGCGAGCGCAAGGCGGCGGCCGACGGCCTCGGCCGGTTCGTCTACGACCCGGCGGCCAACGAGGTCGTCGAGTCGGACGAGGAACTCACGGTCGAGGTCGTCGACGACCAGGGCGCCGACCTGCCGACCGCGGTCGACACCCCGATCGAGGACGAGCGCGTCGTCTCCTACCTCAAGACCGCGGGCATCGACCTCACCGAGGACGCGGGCAACCTCGCACGCGGCGCCGAGCTGTCGTCGTCGGCGACCCAGCAGGGTGCGCGCCCGACGCCGTGGCGCCAGTTCCACACCCCGGGCTGGAGCACGGGCTCGATGAACTACACCCCGGGGGCGATCGCGGAGACCGAGCGTCCCGTGTCCCTCGACGCGGTGACCGACGGCACGACCGTCAACGAGCCCTACTGGGGCAACTACGGCACCGAGGGCAGCACGGGCTACGTCGAGCTCGACCTCGGCGAGCCCACGACGTTCGACAACGTCAAGGTCTGGTTCGTCAGCGACCGGCAGGCCGGCGGGTACCGCGAGCCGGTCCGCTACTCGATCCAGGTGCCTGACGGCGCGGGCGGCTGGACCTCGGTGCCCGACGCCTTCAAGGCCCCGAAGATCCCCGGCCCCAAGTTCAACGAGGCCCTCTTCGAGGCCGTGACGACCGACAAGGTCCGCGTCGCGTTCACGAACACGCCGTCGTACTGGACGGCGATCTCGGAGATCCAGGTCTTCGACTCGGGCCGCGACGTGCCCGAGGTCGTCAACGACGCCCCGACCGTCACCGTGAACGTCGACCGGTCCAAGGACGGCAACCTGTCCACGACGCTGGTCGGCACCGTGACCGACGACGGCATCCCCGACGACGGGACGCTCACCTCCGGGTGGACGACCGTCGCCGCACCCGACGGCGCGAGCGTCATCTTCGGCGACGCCGACGCCCTCACCACGACCGTGACGGGTACGGCCGCGGGGGAGTACACCTTCCGCCTCACCGCGTCGGACGGCGAGCTCACGACCGAGCGCGACGTCCAGGTCGAGCTCACCGAGAAGGCGACGTCGGCCGAGTTCGGCGCGCTCGCGACGATCACGACGAGCGGGTCGGCCTCGTGGGAGAACCCGCTGCGCGTCAACGAGTCCTCGACGCCCGCGAGCTCGAACCCGGGCGCGGGCAACGGCTGGGGCACCTGGGGCCAGCCGGCGAACGGGACGAGCGCGCAGACCGCGGCGTGGATCCGGTACGCCTGGGAGTCGCCGGTGCTCCTCGCCTCGACCGACATCTACTGGTACGACGACAACGGCGGGACGCGCATGCCGCGCTCGGACACCTACACGGTCGAGCACTCCCAGAACGGCACCGACTGGTCGCCGGTCACCCTGACCGACGGCACGACGTACGCGGGCGCGCTCCAGCGCAACGCCTACAACCACCTCGCGTTCGAGCCCGTCGAGGCCAGCTACCTGCGCGTCCGCATCACCGGCGTGCAGACCGGCGGCGCCGGCACCGGCGTCCTGCGGTGGCGCGTCAACGGCGACACCGTCGACTCGGTCGCGAGCCCGGTCGTCCTGCGCACGGTCACGGGCGAGGTGCCCGAGCTGCCGGCGTCGCTCGACGTCGTCTACTCGAGCGGTCGCCGCGGCGCGGTCGACTTCACCTGGCAGCCGATCACCCCGGCCATGGTGGCGGAGACCAACGTCGAGCCGTTCACGGTCTACGGCACCAACACGACCTACGGCCTCATCGCCGAGGCCCAGGTGTACGTGCGGCCGGAGAACTCTCAGGGTGGCATCTCGATCCAGGGTGCCGAGCAGTTCGCGCAGAGCGTCGACGTCGGCGAGCAGCCGTGGCTGCCCACGAAGGTGCTCGTGTCGTACAACGACGGGTCGCGCGACAACCAGGCGATCGGCGTCGAGTGGGACTACGACGAGTCCGTCGTCGAGACGCCGGGCGTGTACGTGATCCGGGGCGACCTCGTCCTCCCGGACTACGTGAGCACCGCCGGCACCACGACGACCACGCTCACGCTCACGGTGGGCGACGGCGTCCCCGCCGGGCCGGCGGTCACCGTCACGGCGGAGACCCGCTGCCTCGCCGGCAAGGTGTACGTCGCGGTCCGCGCGCTGAACGACGACGACGTGCCGCTCACGGTCCGCCTCGACACGCCGTTCGGCACCAAGACCGTCAACGGCGTCGAGCCCGGCAAGAACGCCTACCAGTCGTTCGCGTCGCGGGCGACGTCGGTCGAGGCCGGCGAGGTCACGGTCGTGGCCACCGACGCCGAGGGGAGGACGACGACCGTCACCGCGCAGTACGACGCCGCGACCTGCGGCTGACCGCAGCGCGCGTCCCCCACCCGTCTCGCCCCGGTCCGTCCCCACGGACCGGGGCGAGACCCGTCTGCGCGAGGTAGAGCCCTGGTTGCGCGAGGTAGAGCCGTGGTACTTGGGCCCGACGGCGTGTGGCTGGGTTGGGTGGTCGGGGGGGGGGGGGGGCCCCCCCGGCCCAAACCCCCCCCGGGACCCCCCGCCCCCCCCCCCCCCCCCCCCCCCCCCCCCCCCCCCCCCCCCCCCCCCCCCCCC